>DATLFI010000098.1:0-11575 GCA_035524895.1 Thermoanaerobaculia bacterium
GAGTCGTCCAGCAGCGGGTCGAGCGTGCCCACGGTGAGCAAGGCTGGAGGGAGCTCGCGCAGGTCGGCGCGCAGCGGGGAAACGTCCGGATCGTCGGTCGTCCTCCCCTGGAGGAAGTGGTCGACGAACCAATGCAGGATCGGCGTCGAGAGGACGAGGTTGCGGTCGCCCCAGCGCACCGCGCTCGGCGTGAGGCGGAGGTCGTAGCAGCCGTAGACCAGATTAGCCGCCGCGAAGCCGGCCGATCCACGGCGATCGCGGAGCCGCAGCAGGGTCACCAGCGACAAGTGCGCTCCGGCTGACTCGCCGCCGATCAGGAGTGGCAGAGCCGCGCCGCCAGGAGAGATCTCGTCGGCACCACCCTCGAGCAGCCAGTCGGCGACCACTTCGCAGTCGTCGGGTCCAGCCGGGTAGGGGTGCTCAGGGGCCAGGCGATACTCGACGCTCACCACGCAAAGCCCCAGTTTCGAGATCTGCCGATTCCTGACGTCGGCGTGATGGGCGGCACCGAGGGTCCAGCCTCCACCGTGTAGGTGCAGGTAGATGCCTCGAGGCGTACCCTGCGGCGCGATCACTCGCACGGGGACCGAGTTCCCGAGGTGGCGGACTGCCATCGTCCGTGCCTCGGGAACGGTGACGACTGGCCCCCACAGCGACTCGCCGCGTTCGCGCGCGGCCCGTACCGCCGCGGCCGGCTGGGTCAGGATCGATGGGGCGGCGGCGAGCGCCGCCTCGAGCCGGGCGTTGAGCTCGGCGGTCTCCGCGTCGATCGCCCCGAGATCGAGGGACTCGAGATCGAAGGGCTCGATCACCTCGACGCCCAACGCGACCGGTCCGGAGCCCGTTCGTCGGGTGAGGTGTCCGTCGTTCCCGTCGGGCCGCGATGGCAGAGCCGCTCGACTTTCTCGACCAGCTCCGACACGGTGAAGGGCTTCGGCAGGAGCACGGTAGAGCCCCCGAGCCGCTGGGGGTCCGCGTGACGGCGGTCGCCGGTCAGAATCACCGGCAGATCGGGACGGCGAGAGCGAATCGCGGCCAGGAGGTCGATCGATTCGTACTGGTTGTCGAGGACGATTGCGCCGAGAGAGGTCTCGCTCTCGATCGTCAGCCGCGCCATCTCAGGCGTGCTCGCGGTGAGCACGGAGCGGCCCGCGCCCTCGAGCGCCAGTCGCGCGAGGCTGCGCAAGCTGGCATCGGTGTCCACCACGAGGATCGGCGGCCCGCCTCGCGCGATGTCGAGGTCATTGGCGTGGACCGGCAGCAACACGGTCACGCGGGTGCCGCGACCCGGTCGCGAGACCAGCGCGAGCGCGCCACCATGAGCTCGCACGATGCCGATCGTGGCGGCGAGCCCGAGGCCGCGTCCGGCCCCCCGGGTGCTGAAGAACGGCTCGAAGATGCGGGCCTGGGTCGCGGCGTCCATGCCGCAGCCCTGGTCCTCGACACGAAGGAACACGTGGGGTCGGTACAGCGCGCCGGCATCGAGCACGAGGCCGTCGGGCGGCTGCTCTGCGGCGCTGCCGCGGCCGATCGTGACGCGGACGGAGCCTGGCCGGTCGCGCTGCGCCTCGACCGCGTTGGTGAGCAGGTTCATGAAGGCCTGCCGGAGCTGTCCGTCGTCGGCCACCACCGGAGGCAGGTTCGACTCGACCTCGATCTGCAATGGCACCTGACGGGCTACCACCGACGACAGCAGCGGCTCCATGCCCGAGACTAGCTCGTCGAGATTCAGCGCCAAGCGCCTGGCGGTTGCCCGGCCGCTGTAGGCGAGGATCTGCCCGACCAGACCAGCCGCCTGGTTGGCGATCCGAAGAATCGTCGTGAAGTGCTCGCCGGCGGGCTGCCCGTCGTCGTTGCGCCGGAGGCCGAGCTGGGCGTGTCCCTTGACGGCGGTCAACACGTTGCTGAAGTCGTGCGCGATGCCGCCGGCGAGCACGCCCAGACCCTCCAGCTTCTGCGTCTCCAGCAGGCGCCGTTCGAACGCGCGGCGTTCGCGCTCGGCGTGGCGCAGCTGGGTGACATCCTCGATCAGGAGCAGGAGGGCCGGGCCCTGGTCGCCGCTGTGAAGAGGCTGGAGGTGGACGCGCAGCTCGAGCTCGCTTCCAGCGGCGCTGCGGCGGCTGCACTCCGCGATCGAGGAGCGCCCCTCGCCGAGCGCGCGGGCCACCGAGTCGGCCATGCCGAGCGTGTGGATCGATGGCGACTCGAGCAGGTTGGAGCCCACCGCGAGATCGTCGGGCGTGTCGAACAGGTCGAGCAAGCGCTGGTTCACCACGTAGACGACCCCGCGATGGTCGCACGCCAGGAGACCTAGCGGGGCCTGCTCGAGCAGGCTGCGGAAGCGCTCCTCGCTCTGCTGCAGGCGAAGGCGCTGCTCGCGCTCGGCCGTGTAGTCGTGCAGCCGCAGTGCGAGGAGCTCGGGCCGGCCAGGCCGGGCCGCCAGCTTGAGCGGGTGGAACGAGAACCAGCGCGGGGGGTCGCCCCGCGTTACGAAGAGCGCCGGCAGCGTCTGCTCGTCGGGGGCAGGTGGCGACCCGAGATGGTCGCGAAGCCAGCCGGGACGGCGCTCCGCGCCGGCCGGTGCGCGAAACCGGTCCGTGAGCAGCCGGAAGAGGTCCGATTCCGCTCCGCGGTTTGCGAGGAGCTGGTGGGCGGCCGCGTTGAGGTAGAGGAGCCGCCCATCCCCCTGCGCGACGACGACCGGATCGAGCGCGCCCTCGACGGCTCGCGCGAGCCCGCCGCCGTCGAGGTGGAACAGGTTCGCGCGATAGGCGCCCAGCGCCATCCAGGTGCCGGTGAGCGTGATGCCCACGAGCACGGGGTCGAAGCCGGGATCGCCCACGAAGACCGCCCAGATGGTGGGCGCCAGGAGCATCAGCATGCCTCCGAGCAGGAAGGTCGCGCTGCGCCGTGTCGCCGAGTGCCGCCCCCGGAGCGCCAGATACGCGTGGCATGCTGTCGTCGGAAGCCAGAGCCCGACGTAGAGCCAGAACACCGGCATCCAGAGAGGACCGGCACTGGTGCCGCCAGCCCCGTCCGGAAGCAGATAGAGCTGGTGCCACGGATTGGTGAGCAGCAGGGAGACAGAAGCGGCGAAGACGTACCAGGGGACCAGCGCCAGGCCCTTCGGAATGTGCTGCAGGCCGTCGTGGCGCGCCAGCCGCAGCGCCAGCGCGATCAGTGCTGCCGAGCCCAGGTAGGCTCCCGTGTACCGCAGGTCGTCGCGGAGCGTCGCGGCGACGGAGGAGATCGAGTCACCGGACAGCGCATCGCCGAAGACGTACAGCAGCGCTGCGACCGGCAGGAAAATCAGGTCGGGCCAGTAGGGTGGGCGCGGCCGGCGTACCAGCAGCACGGCCAGGACCGCGCCGAGCAGGGAGGCGAGCACGAGATGGAGCGTGACCGGGGGCAGCATCATCGCTCGGAAGGCTCGGTGAGGGTGGGCGGCGCTGGAGGGCGAGCAGGCATTCTAAGTCACCGATCCAGGTAGCGGGATTCGTGACTCGAGCACGGAGGGGGGACAGGTGTCGGGCCAACGAGTACTGATCTACGGAGCGTACGGATACACCGGGGAGCTCATCGCGCGTCGGGCGCGCGAGCGAGGTCTCGCACCGGTGCTCGGAGGGAGGCGACCTCAGCCGCTCGAGAGCCTCGCCGACGAGCTGGAGCTCGAGTCGGTGGCGTTCCAGCTCGGGAGTCGCGAGATCGTGGAACGGCGGCTGCGCGAGGTCGACCTGGTTCTGCTTTGCGCCGGACCGTTCGCGCGCACGTTCCGGCCGGTGGTCGAGGCCTGCCTGGCGACCGGAACCCACTACCTCGACATCACCGGCGAAATCGATGTCTTCGAGTCGCTGTGGCTGCGCGACGAAGAGGCGCGTGCCGCAGGCGTGGTGCTGCTGCCGGGCGTCGGTTTCGACGTCGTGCCGACCGACTGCCTGGCGGTTCATCTGGCCGGCCGCTTGCCGGACGCCACGAGCCTTGCTCTGGGCATCGACGCGCTCGGCGGGGTCTCTCGTGGCACAGCGCTCACGATGTTGGAGAACATCGGCCGCGGCGGACGAGTGCGCCTCGGCGGTCGCCTGGTCGAGGTGCCTGCAGCGTGGAAGACGCGGGATCTCGAGCTCCGCGGCAGCACAGGAATGTCGCGACGCAAAGGGGTCACCATTCCGTGGGGCGACGTATCCACTGCGTTCCGGTCGACCGGCATCCCTGACGTCGAGGTGTATGCGGCGATGAGCTCCGCCCAACGGCTGGCAACAGTCGCCGCCCGTTGGGCAGGCCCCGCTTTCGCGCGCTGGCCGCTGCGCAACCTCGCACAGTGGCGGATCCGCTCCCGACCGCCGGGACCGAGCGAGGCCGTGCGCCAGCGGGGACGAGGCAGGATCTGGGGACGTGTCGAGAACACCGCTGGCGAGGCGCGCGAGAGCTGGCTGGAGACCCCGGAGGGGTACGCCTTCACCGCGATGACCGCGGTGGCGGCGGTCGAGCGGGTGCTCGGCGGCGGCGTGGCTCCCGGCTTCCAGACGCCGGGCAAGGCGTTTGGTCCGGACTTCGTGCTCGAGCACGAAGGCGTCCGACGTTGGGACGACTAAGCGCCACGCCCCGTTTTCGGAGTCAGACTCGCCTTTCGTGGCCTTGCCAGTACGGCTCGCGAAGCTCTCGCTTGCGGATCTTGCCCGCCTCGTCGCGCGGCAGCTCGGCACGCACCTCGACCGTGCGAGGGCGCTTGTAGTCGGCGAGGCGGTCGCGTAGCCACGGGATCAGCTCGTCACCCGACAGCGACGCTCCAGGACGTGGCTGGACGATGGCATGCACGGCCTCGCCCCATTCCGGATCGGGGATTCCGATCACCACTACGTCCCAGATGTCGGGGTGGGCATGGATCGCGTTCTCCACCTCGGTAGTGCAGATGTTGACGCCGCCGGAGATCACCATGTCCCGCTTGCGATCGACGATGTACAGGAACCCCTCGTCGTCGAAGTAGCCGACGTCGCCGACGGAGAAGTGCTCGCCGCGGCGCGCGGCCGAGGTGGCGTCGGGGTTCCGCCAGTACTCGGTGATGACCTGCGAGCTCTGGATGAAGAGCTCACCGGTCTCGCCGGCGGGGAGCTCGTGCCCGTCGTCGCCCAGCACCCGGATCTCTACGCCTTCGACCGGGCGGCCGCAGGATCCGGGCTTGCGGAGCTGGTCCTCGGGCCGCATCACCGCGTTGCAGCCGACCTCGGACGAGCCGTAGAACTCGTACAGCACCTGGCCGAACATCTCCATCACTTTGCGCTTCACCTCGAACGGGCAGGGAGCGGCCGCTACCACCGCCGCGCGCATGCTGGTCAGGTCGTACCGTGCACGCACCTCGGGCGACAGGCCGACCAAGCGCTGGAGGAGGATCGGCGCCATGAACGTCGTCTGCACGCGGTGGCGTTCGATGGCGGCAAGGGCGCTCTCGGCGTCGAACCGCCTGAGGACCACGTTCGTGCCGCCGAAGATGGTGGTGAAGGCGGCGAATGCGGCAGGCGCGGAGTGGTACAGCGGTCCCGCTACCAGATGCACGTCGCCCGGGCGGAGGTCGAACCAGCGCGCGTAGCTGTGTATGACCCCTGGGTCGGTGCCCCGTGCGCGGTAGGCGCCCTTCGGGTTGCCGGTGGTGCCCGCGGTATAGCTCATCGAAGGTCCCGTGAGACCCACCTCGACTGCAGGCGGGTCGGGCGTGCCCTCCTCCAGCAGCTCCTCCAGGCGCAACCAGCCCTCGGGCAGCGACGGGCGGCCCCACGCGACCCGGAGCTGCAGCACGGGGCAGCGCTGCGCTGCCACCTCGACCCGGTCGACCAGCTCGCCCCCCGCGAACACCACGCGGCTTTCCGAGTGCTCGAGCTGGTAGCCCATCTCGTCCGCGGTGAGGCGATAGCTCATCGGTAGAGCCACTGCCACCATCTTGCGCAGCGCCGCTCCGATGACCGAGTGCTCCGGCGCGTTGTAGCCGACGGTGGTGCAGCGGTCGAGGGGCTGCACGCCGCGCGCGAGGAGCGCGTGAGCGAGACGGTTGCTCCTGTCCTCGAGCTCGGCGTAGGTGAGCCGCGCGTCGCCCTCGCCGTCACCCACGACGACGGCCAGGCGGTCGGGGTGCTTGCTCGCGTGTGCGGTCAGGAAGTCCATGGTTGGATGGTCCTCGACGTGGTGGGAAAGGGGATGCGGGTGCGCCGGAGCCGGAGTTATGCGTGATGCGCTCGATGCCGTGGGGAAGATACAGGTTCGTCGCAGCGGTCCGTGACGTGGGCGGTAGACTGAGACCTCGAGAACCGAGGAGGCCAAACCGAGGAGGCCAGACGAGTGACGCAGACCGAGACGCGCGCCGATGTGGTGGGAGAGGAGCGACGCTGGCAGGGCCACGGAGGGTTGCTGGCGGCGAAGACGCTGGCCGCCTCAGGCGTCGACACGATGTTCACCCTGTCCGGCGGTCACCTGTTCTCGCTCTACGACGGTTGCGTCCAGGAGAAGATCCGTCTGGTCGACGTGCGGCACGAGCAGACGGCGGTGTTCGCGGCCGAGGCGTGGGCGAAGGTCACGCGCCGGCCGGGGATCGCGGCGCTCACGGCGGGCCCCGGCATCACCAACGGCGTCAGCGCGATCACCACCGCGCACTTTGCCGGAGCGCCGCTCCTGGTGCTGGGAGGTCGCGCCCCTCAGGCCCGCTGGGGACAGGGCTCGCTCCAGGAGCTCGACCACGTGCCGATCCTCGCGTCCGTGACCAAGAGGGCCGAGACCTGCACCGCTACGGGGGACATCCCGAGTCGCGTCGCCTCGGGTTTGATCAGCGCCTGCACGTCGCATCGCGGGCCGGCGTTCCTGGACCTGCCGCTGGACATCGCATTCGGGATGGCTGAGACCGAGCCGATACGTCTGGCTCTCGGCGAGCTGGTCGGGCCGGAGCCTGAACCGGCAGACCTCCGGCGTATCGGCGAGCTGCTGGCCCGCGCCGAGCGGCCCCTCCTGGTCGCGGGCGGGGACGTCTACTGGGAGGGGGCAGAGGGCGAGCTGCAGGCGCTCGCCGAAGCGGCCGAGGTGCCGGTGTCGATGAACGGTCTGGGCCGCGGCACGTTGCCCGCGGATCACGCGGCTGCGTTCTCGCGAGCACGCTCGCTCGCCACGCGGGAAGCGGACCTCGTGCTCGTGGTTGGCACGCCGCTCGACTTCAGGCTGGCCTTCGGGCGTTTCTCCGCGCCGGTGGTGCACGTCATGGACCGCCCCGAGCGTCTCGCGACGCATGTGCCGCTTGCCGCTTCGGCTGCGGGCGACCTGCGTCGCGCCCTGACGGGGATCCTGGAAGCTTGCGTGGCGAATGGGACGACGGGTCGAAGGCGGGCGTGGCTGGAGCGGCTGCGCGGCGAGGAGGCCGAACGCCGTCGCGGCGAGGAAGCGCAGCTCGCCTCTGCCGCCACCCCGATCCACCCCGCGCGGATCTACGGCGAGCTACGCCGCCGCCTCGATCGCAACGCGATCGTGATCGGCGACGGTGGCGACTTCGTGTCTTACGCCGGGAAGCTGGTCGACACGTACACCCCAGGGTGCTTCCTGGATCCAGGACCCTACGGCTGCCTCGGTACGGGACCAGGCTACGCCCTGGGTGCCAAACTGGCACATCCCGATCGGCAGGTCGTCCTGCTGCTCGGGGACGGCGCCGCCGGCTTCGCGTTGGGAGATCTCGACACGCTCGCGCGCTTCGGCTTGGCGGTGACTGTCATCGTCGGCAACAACCGTTGCTGGGGGCTCGAGAAGCACCCGATGCAGCAGCTCTACGGCTACCACGTGGCCGCCGAGCTGTCCGGTCGTGCGCGCTACGACCTGGTAGCGGGTGCGCTGGGCGGTGCAGGCGAGATCGTGGAGGAGGCCGGTGCCCTCGGGCCCGCTCTGGACCGGGCGTTGGCGTACCGGCAGGGACCCTACGTGGTCAACGTGCTGACCGATCCCGACGATCAGTACCCACGCTCCAGCAACTTGGCGTAGCCGGCCCTGCGAGGCTCCTGGGACGTGTCGAGTAGACGAGTTGGCACGGCCTGCGGCAAAGAGACACCTGCCGGCTCCGTGATCGACATGGGGGCGATCGGAGCGGCTTGCTGGACCAGGGCCTCTTTGCGACGCCGCGCCGGCGACGAGAAGGCCAATGGAATCAAGCCTTTGGAGGCTACTCGAGGCGGCGGGCCGAGGGCTCTGGCGGAGCTCCGGGAGGGTTCTTGCACCAGGCCCTCGGTGTGGCACGGCCCTTGCTTCACCCCAGGGTAACGGGAAGAACCCTGCGGGGGCCGAGAGGTACGATCCTCTAAGAAAGTCCCACCATTCTAGCAGGCGACCCTCGCGGTTGTCAGCTAGTCTTAGAATCCCGCCCCATTTCCCCCGACTCTGCTCGGGGGTAAAAACCCAAACCAACCCACCTTTACTCATCGAGCCTCCCCCCCGCAGCGGCCCAGTCTCCCGTTACCGTTTTACCGACCTTACGAAAATCTTTCCAATCGAGCGTTCGTAATAACTGGTCCTCAGAGACCGGCCTCGGCCCGGGGCTTCCAAGCCTCCAGGAGCCGCGCCAGCTCTCGTGGATTCGTCGTCGGCAGCTCGCAGGCGAAACTCCTGCATGCATAGGCTTTAGCCTGATCGGTACCCCCTCCAGGAGAGGGCAGATGGATGCCGAGTTGCTGCAGGATCGTTGCTTCCTCGTTCGGCGCGAGAACCACATGGCGATGTGGGTCGTACGCGGTCGTACGCGCTACCCGTAGCAGCTCGCGTGCGCCCACCAGGGTGGGGTCGCCGACGATCAGCACGTGCTCGGGCGGCACCATCATCGCCTCGACGACCTGGAGCATGTGCGCCATCGCATGGGGCGCCTGCTCCAGAACCGGCCGGAACCGGGCGACCACTCCCTCGGCCAGCCCGATCAGGTCGGACCGTTGGAGCAATCGGCCCAGGCGCAGCAGAACCTCGGCGGCGAGGGCGTTGCCCGAGGGCTCGGCGCCATCGTAGGCCTCCTTGGTGCGCACCAGCACGCGCCGGTCGGTGCCGGGGTCGTCGAAGAAGGCTCCGTCCGCCGGGTCGTGGAAGGTCGCGACCATCGACTCGACCACCAGCATCGAGCGCTGCAGCCACGCTTCGTCGAACGAGGCCAGGTACAGGTCGAGGAGCGCGAGCGCGAGCGCGGCATAGTCTTCGAGCTGGCCGTCGACCGCTGCCTCGCCGTCCCGGAAGCGGCGGTACAGACGGACCCGATCGCCGTCCCGCCACGAGCAACGTTCGAGCACCAGGCGAGCCGCCCGCGCCGCGAGCTCGAGATCCTGGGGGCGTTCGAGCGCCGCGGACGCGCGCGCCGCTGCCGAGATCATCAGCCCGTTCCACGCGACCAGCACCTTGTCGTCGAGGTACGGGCGGGGTCGCTGAGCGCGTTGGCGCCGCAGCTTGGCTCGGGCACGTTCCAGAGCCTGCTCCACGTCCTCGGGACTCAGCTCCAGCTCGCGCGCCACCTGCGCCGAAGTGCGGGCCGCAAAGAGCACGTTGCGAGTGCCGAGCTCGCCGTGCGGGTCGTGCAGGGTGTTGCCGAGCTCGCTGATGCCCCAGCAACCAGTCGCGGCCTCGAGCTCGAGGGGGTCTTCCAGCACGCGCGCGACCTCGGCCTTCTCCCAGAGGTAGAAGGCGCCCTCTTCCTTCTCGTCGGGATGGCTGGGATCGGTGGCGCTGTCCGCGTCCTCGGCGGAGAGGAAGCCGCCCTCGGAATGGGTCAGGCGTTGGCGGACGTAGTCGAGGATCTCGGCGGCGGCACCGGCGAAAAACGAATCGCGGGTGAGCTGCCAGGCGTCGAGGTACGACCAGGCGAGCTGCGCCTGGTCGTAGAGCATCTTCTCGAAGTGCGGCACTCGCCACAGCGCATCGACCGAGTAGCGGTGGAAGCCACCCTCGAGGTGGTCGTGGATTCCGCCTGCCCACATCTCTCGCAGGGTGTGGAGCGTCATGTCGCGCGCGGCGAGATCGCCGGTGCGGTGGTGGTAGCGGAGCAGGAATCCGTACACCGACGGACGCGGAAATTTCGGCGCGTCGGAGAAGCCGCCGTGGCGCGGGTCGTACGCGCGGGCGAGCTGACGCGCCGCGAGCTCGAGCGCCGGTCCCAGCGATTCGGGACCCGCCGGCGCGCCAGAGTCGGCTGGCGGTGCCAGCGAGCTCGCAGGTGCAGCGGTCGCGAGGCCCGCGAGCGCGGTGGTGACCTGCAGCGCGGCAGCCAGCACTTTCTCCCGGTCGTTGCGCCAGGCCTCGCTCAGGTGCACGAGGATCTGTCCGAACCCGGGACGGCCGTAGCGCGCATCGGGCGGGAAGTAGGTGCCCGTATAGAACGGCTGGAGGTCGGGCGTCAGCCAGGCCGAGAGCGGCCAACCACCCGAGCCGGTCGTCGCCTGCACCGCGGCCATGTACACGCGGTCGACGTCGGGCCGCTCCTCGCGGTCGACCTTGATCGCCACGTAGCGCTCGTTGAGCAGCGCCGCGACCCCTTCGTCCTCGAACGACTCGCGCTCCATGACGTGGCACCAGTGGCACGTCGAGTAGCCGATCGACAGGAAGATGGGCCGATCCTCGCCGCGCGCCTTCTCGAATGCCTCGTCACCCCACGGGTACCAGTCCACCGGGTTGTGCGCGTGCTGGAGGAGGTAGGGGCTCTTCTCTCGCGCGAGTCGATTGGTGGGGCGGCTGGTCGAACGACTCATCGAGGCAGACTATCAACGGCTTTCCGAGGCGATCTCGGCGTGTGCGACAAGCGCGCGGCCTCCGGCAGCTCACCGCCACTGCAGCTCGATGCGATCGATCGACAGGCCGTTCGACACGCCTTCGGGCCGCCCATGGTCACTGGCCACCCGCGCTACCAACTCGCAGCCCGGCTCCCAGGGCACCGGCCCAGCCTCGCGCTCCACCCAGGTCTCGTGCTGGTCGAAGGGGAGCCTGACCAGTAGCCGATCGCCGCAGCCGAGCTGCAGCTCGAGTGGACCGGGGTGGTTGAGGATCGCGCGCGCGGCGACGCGCAGCACGGCGAGGTCTCCTCCGGCGCGGACCCTCGCCTTCGCGGACTCGCCTTCGGGGAGCATCCACGCCTCCGGGAATCGACGGCGGTCGAACATCCACGGGTCGGGATCGGGATGGCCTCCGGTCTTGCGGACGCTGGGGGACTCGATCTCGATGCTTCGCGAGGTCAGGCTGGCGGCGAGCGCAGGCAATGCCAGGAGGGCACACGCCAACGCGGTCGCGCCCGCGAAGAGGGCTCGGCTCGAAGCGGATCGGTGGGCACCAGGGGTATCCCCTGCGCTCGGGGCGCTCCGACGCCAAGGCCAGGAGGCGAACAGGAGCGTGGTCGCAGCCAGCGGGAACCACAGTGTTGCGGGCCGCAGCCGCACGCTGCTCGGCAGCAGCACAGCGAGGTCGAGCCCAGCGCGCGCGCTCCAGGAGTCGAGCAGCCGGCTGCGACCGTCGGCGAAGCTGTAGGCCAGGCCGGGCTCGGCGACGTACACCACGACCAGCCCCAGGCTAGCGAGCGCCAGCATCGCAGCGACCGCGC
>DATLFI010000099.1:0-2053 GCA_035524895.1 Thermoanaerobaculia bacterium
CCCGAGCCGGAACATCAGCACGCGCGCGCGGGCGTGGCGGTGAAGACGCGTGCCGCGCCCCTGGGGGTGCCGGTCGAAGTACTTCTCGACGATTCGGGGGAACACACGCTCCCACGCCTCACCATCGCGAGTCAGCGACCCCTCGTGCATGCGGTAGCGAAATACGATCCGTGCGTCACCTCGAACCGGCGCGTGATCGAGGGCACGCAGCACGAAGTCCCAGTCGTTTCCCACGGGAAGCGCCTCGTCCCACGGACCGGTCTTCTCAACGACGGAAACCGGGAAAAGCATCGCCTGGTGATACACGTCGAGCTGGCCGAGGAGGCAGCGTTCCGCGGAGCGACCCTGCACTTCGCAGCGCGTCTTGGATCGCGGCTCGAGGCGCTCGCCGCATAGTACTGTCGCGCCGTAGGCGATGGTCGGGTCGCCACCGGACGCGAGGTCGAGGAGGTGTCGGGTGCTGTCCGGCTCCAGGACGTCGTCGCTGTCGTGGAATCGGATCCAGGCGCCTCGCGCTGCCGCGATCCCGCTGTTGCGCGCGGCGGAGGCGCCGCCGTTGAAGCGCTCCACCACTCGCAGTCGTGCATCTTCGAAATCGGCGAGCAGCTCCCGAACCGGGACCTCGTTTCCGTCGTCGACCACGACCACCTCGACGGAGCAACCGACCTGGCAGAGCGCGCTCGAGATGGCCGCTGTCAGCCACTTGCGGCGAGGTCGCCACACCGGCACGATGATCGAGACCAGCTCGTCGCTCGCCGTCACGAGAGTGCTCGTCAACTGATGACTGAATGTGGTGTCCGGGTAGACCACAAGAGCGGCGTCATGGGGTTGCACAACCCCACAAGCCCGGCAGGGCAGGGAGATACGTCACTCATGAGCGAGTCTAGTCGACCTGGAGCGAACCGGCTCCCCCGGGAGTGCGGTGTCTTCGAAATGCCGTCAGGGGGGCCTCGTACGCAAGCCACCATCTCGGGATTCGAGCGCCGCTCGGGGGCATCCGCGCCCTGAGCGACCGGCGCCGGCCGATCAGCCGGCGAACGGGTTCAAGGCCTCGACGGCGCCGTAGCGCTGGCCCGCATTCAGGTCCTCGGTGAGCAGGACCTCGGCCCCCGCGGCGTTCGCCGCCTGCACGATCAGGGCGTCCCAGAAGCTCAGCCGGTAGCGGCGCTCCAAAGCGATCGCTTCGACCAGCGCCGTGCCGTCGTTCACCACCACCGGCCAGCTCAGGTAGTCCTGGATCAGGTCGCGGGCTTCCTGCGCTCCGATCGGCTTGCGCGCCCGGCGCCGGACGTTGACGTAGAGCTCCTGCAGCACCTGGGTGCTGAGCACACCGGTCCGCTCCTCCCACAGCTCGCGGAGGACCTCGCGGGCAATGCGATGCCGCCGTCCGCTGCCCCGGTCGTGCGCGTAGACCAGGACGTTGGTGTCCACGAAGGTCCTAACGCTCATGGAGCTCGTCGCGCGATGCCGGCGGATCCCAGTCGAGCTGGAGTCCCCGCTCCAGCCGCCTCACAGCCCGCCTCCGGGCGACTTCGTAGCTCTGGTCCCTGCGCACCAGCTCTTCGAGCTGCTCTGCCGCCAGGCGGCTGAGCGAGGTGCCCCTGCGGGCAGCGAGGACCCTCGCCTCGCGCAGCAGCGCATCGTCGATCTTGAGGGTCAAGTTGGCCATTCGTCCGCAGCTCCCGGCGCCCAGCCGACGTCCGAAACGTGCACAGCACGAGTGTAGCACAGAAACTGTGCCGACACGTTCTCGCGCGATCGAGCGGCTCTCTCCACCTCGGGCGCTGGTCCGCCACGATCCGCCGAGTCCTCCCCGATGGGTTACGCTTCGAGGGCGAACCGACCGTCCTGGGAGTCCCCGATGCTTCGACGTTTCTCCGCCGGCTCGATCCCCACCCTGTTCCGGCCGACCCTGTTCCGGCCGACCCTGTTCCGGCCGAGAGTGCTCCGGCCGAGCGTGCAACTGGCGACCGTGCTCCTGCCGATGCTGGCGCTCACCTTGGTGGGGTGCGGCGGCGGTGACGGCGAGGCCGCGGACCCCTCATCGGCCCCG
>DATLFI010000100.1:0-45530 GCA_035524895.1 Thermoanaerobaculia bacterium
GTACGTGGTCCTTCCGCACGTGGTGGAGTCGGGCGCCGAGCTGTCCGACGCGGACCTCGAGGCGGTCGCCGGCGGTCACACGATCGTCAAGGAAGCCGAGTGCGGTGGCGACGGTACGTTCCAGACCGTCAACTCGTTCGAAGCCAGCATCGGCTGATTCGGTCTGAGAGGCCGCTGCGCGGCGCGCTGCGGCCGAAGGCAGAGCCCTTCACGAGGGGTGGCGCAGGGGCGCCACCCCTCGTCGTTCTTTGGGGCACCGGGCTTTGGGGCACCGGGCCGAGGCCGATGCCGGGTGATCCAGCGCAGGGTGTCGCATTCTCGGAAGAGGTTCCGCGGTATCTTGGCGGCGATGCGGTCCTCGTGCCTGCCTTCGCTTCGTTAGCCCGATTGTGTCGAGACCCGAATACCGCAAGCACTGAGACTCCATGCCCGCCGCGTCCCCACCGCAAGACCCCGCTTCGCAGTCCGAGGCCGTGCGCCGCGGGATCGCCCTCGACCGCTTCGTGGCCCGTCATACCGCGCTTCGAGAGCAGGTGGATGCGGTGCTGCAGGCCGCCGCGCGATTGCGCAGCGCGTCACGCTCGGCCTTTGCCGAGCCAGGACTTCCCGCATCGCGCCGCGGTCAGGATCACGTGGAGGCGGCCCGTGCTCTCGGCGATGCGATCGATCGTGTCGGCGCTGATGCAGCCGGACCTCGCGATTGTACGAACATGGTGCGCGAGCGCGTCGAGGCGGCGGTCGTTGCCGCGCTCGACGCGGCTCTCCGGTTGCGCGTCGCGGGCCACGCCTTCTCGCCGCCGCGTCGCACGACGTCCGCAGGGGCGCGCGCCGAGCTGGTGGCTGCGCGAACGGCCTTCAACGAGCTGTACCGCGAGCTGGAACGTGCGGCGATCGCGGACCGCGTGCGACGGCTGCCCTGGCAGCTCGAGCTGTGCTCGCACCACGACCCGTCGTCGCCAGCCAACGAGCTGACGATCACCGGTTACTCCCTGCCGGACACTCCGGCGGGAAGGATGCCGTGGGCGGAACGGTGCTGGTTGTCGGGGACCCCGTTCCACACCGACAGCCGAGCCCGGCCGGCGGTTCGCTACCGGTCGCTCGACAACGTCGAGCATGTGCTGTGCGAGTCGTGCCGGGCTTCGTGCCAGCAGCTTCGAAGTGCCCTCGACCTGCTCGCGCCGCGGTTCCCCGAGACCGTGGGGCGGGCGGCCGCCGTGCTGCCGCTGTTGTACGACGAGTACCTGCCCGAAACAGCCCATCCCGCCTTCGCGCGCCTGGCGCTGACCGACTTTCCCTCGCTGGCGGTGGCGCTACACAACATGCTGCGTGCTTACGCGGAGCGCCCGCTCTTCGGCACTCGGAACGACGGCGGCCGCTTTGCGACGATCGGCGTCGACGACCGCGAGAGCGTGGCTGCCGGCCGCGGGCGCTCCGGGTACGGGTGGCAGACCTTCGAAAACGCGCGGCGCGCGTCGCTGAGACTGGCCTACGGCCTAGAGCGCAGGGGGATCGCACCAGGAGACCGGGTGGCGCTGCTGGCCGGCGAGAACTGTCGCGAGTTCTACCTGGCCGAGTTCGCCTGCGTGTTCTCGAGACTGGTGGTGATCGCCGTTCCCGCCGGTGGTCCCGCACACTCCGTCGAGCGCCAGCTCGAGATCCTCTCTCACACCGGGGCTCGGCTCGCGGTGTGTGACGGCAACAGCCTTGCGGCGCTGGTCGAAGCGGGAGTCCTCGCGCGCTGCCCGTCGCTCACGCACCTGGTGGCGTGGGGCGGCGGCGAGCGTCCGGTCCTGCCCAGCGGCTGCGGGGTGGTGTTGGAGGAGCTGAACGATCTGGTGCGGCGCGAGGTGGAGGAAGAGGCGATCGGCCTTGGTTGGCGGTCTGCATCGGGGATCGACTGGTCCACCGGCCAGGTCTTCGACGACGAGGACGGAGCTGCCGAGGCGGATGCGCGAGGTCTCGTCACCGACGGCGCCGACGAGGTCTTCACCATCATCTTCACGTCCGGTTCGACCGGCCGCGCCAAGGGTAGCGTGCTGACGCGCCGGCGCTGGGCAGAAGAGGCCTGCCTGCGCACGGAGATTTGGCCTCACGTAGCGGTGTCCTTCCAGCCTTCCTCTGCGATCGCAGATCGACTCACCGTCTGGCGGGCTCTCTACACGGGGGGGCGCGTCGGCTTCGCGCGTCGTGGCGGTGAGCTCTTCGTCGACGCCAGAGCGATCCGCCCCACGGTGTTCGACGTGCCTCCGGTGATCTGGAACACGCTCTACGCTCGGTACAAGGAGGCTCTCGGGGACGCCGATCTCGACGGCGAGCAGGCGCCGGCGGTGCGCCGGCGTTTCCGCGAGACGCTGGGCGGGCGCGTGGCCATCATGGCTGTCGGAGGGGCGCCGCCGGACCCCGGCGTCAGCCGCGCCATGGAGTCGATCTTCGGCATCCCGATGTTCGAGGGCTACGCAGCCACCGAGGTCGGCTCGATCGCCAGCAATGGCGTGCTCGTCCCTGGGCTCGACTTCAAGCTGGTCGATCGTCCGGAGCTGGGCCTCACCGCCGCCGACCAGCCGCACCCGCGGGGCGAGCTGGGGGTGCGCTCGCCGCGGTCGACCGATCACTACTTCCTCGACCAGGACAGCTCCCGCGAGAGCTTCACCGAGGACGGGTACTTTCTCACCGGCGACCTGGTCGAGCTTCGCCCGGGCGGGCGGGTGCGCATTCTCGGACGGCGCAAGCTGTTCTTCAAGCTGGCAGGCGCCGAGTTCGTCTCCCCCGAGCCGCTCGAACGGGCATTCGCGAAGAGCTCTCTGGTGGAGCAGATCCTCATCACGGCGCTGCCGACCGCCAGCAGCGTCGTGGCGGTGGTGGTGCCAGCTCGGGACGGTGTCGACGCGGAGGAGCTGCTCGCCGACCTGCGGCGCATCGCGCGCGAGGACGGCCTGCGCGCGTGCGAGGTGCCGGCCGGGGTAGTGCTGGTGCAACGCGAAGGCAACGAGCTGCCTTGGACCGCGGCCAACGGCCTGTTGACTCCCTCCTACAAGGTCCATCGGCGCGCTCTCGAGGAGCGCTACCGGGATCGCATCGCCGCCGCGTATGCCCGGCCCGGAGCGGTCGCCAAGAGCCCGCAGTCGCAGCCAGCGGGTAGCCCGCAGGAAGCGACCGCGATGCGCCTGCGGCGCGTGGTGGCGTCGGTGATCGGTGTGGAGCCGTCGGCGATCGACCTCGACGCGACTTTCCCGGAGAACGGCGGGACGTCGCTGTCGTCGATGGAGCTCCTGTTGCGCCTGGAGGAAGTGTTCGCCGACAAGACTACCGCTCGGGGTGACGGCTACACCTCGGAACGCATGCTCCAGGAGGTGGTGTCGGGGCCGTTGGGCGGTTTGGTCGCCCACCTCGATCGCGCCCACCAGGGTCCGGTCGCAGAGACGGACCGCGAAGCGGTCGCCGGTGCCGAACAGGACAGTGGCGAACAGGACAGTGGCGCACAGGACAAGGGTGAACCGAGACCTTCGGCGGTTTCGGCGGCCGCGCCGCGGAGCCAGGCCAGCGGTGCTGCCGTCGGGGCGTCGGGCGCCGGCTTGGCCGGTGACGACCACGCAACGGTGGCTGCCCTCGCCTCGCGAGATGGGGACGACTTGCCGCCGGTGCCGCGGGACCTGCCGGAAGCGGAGTCTGCCGACGTGTTCGTGACCGGGGCCACTGGCCTGCTGGGCGCGCACCTGCTCGAGTTGCTGGCGCGGACCTTGCCGCCAGGCGCGCGGATCTTCGCGTTGGCGCGGGCCGCCGACCACCACGCGGCGGCGGGGCGTTTCGCCGAGACGGCACACCGTTTCGGCCTTGATCTCCCGACTGCCGGGGCGCTGGACCAAGAGCGCGGCGCTCGGCTGATCGCGGTGGCGGGGCAGCTCGAGCGAGATCGGCTGGGGCTCTCGGACGGGGACTGGCGCGTCCTGGCGCGCCGTGTGGGGGCGATCTACCACCTCGGAGCTGCAGTCGACCACTTCGCCGGCTATCCCCTGTTGCGCGCGGCGAACGTGCTGGGCACGCGCCGCGTGCTCGAGCTCGCCACCTCCGAGACCTTGAAATCGCTGCACTTCGTGTCATCGGTGAATGTTGCGATGATCCTCGCCCAGCTCGGTGCTCGCATCGCGCACGAGGAGTTGCCGCTGCCGCCGAAGGTGGTCGCCGAGACGATCCGGCGAAACGCCGGCTACGCAGTGACCAAGCTGGTCTCGGAACGCCTCGTGCAAGGCATGTACGAGCGTCTCGCGGAGCGTCTGGGTCGGGCGCCGCGGTTCTCGGTCAGCCGCCCATCGCTGATCTCGTGGTCGCTCCGGACTGGCTGTTCGAACCCGCAGGACTGGTTGTCGCGCCTGCTGACCTCCTGCCTTCTCTTGCGCGCCGTGCCTGGCAGTGAGGACGTGGCCCTGCCGTTCTGGATCGCCGAGACCGAGACCTCGGCGAGAGGGCTCGACATGGTGCCCGTCGACTGGACGGCGGCTGCGATCGCGCGTCTCGGCGAGCTGACCTTCTGCGAGGCACTGCCGGCCCCGAGCGGCGGTGGGGTCGATGGGATACCGGCCTTTCACGTCTGCAACACGGTGCCCGGCGAGCATGGCCTGGTTTCCTTCCAGCGGCTCGTCGACCTGCTCGCGCTCGCCGACCACCGGGTCGTGTCGCGTTCGGCGACGTCAGCGCCGCCGATGCGCTACCTGCCGCGCTCGCGCTGGATGCTGGAGGTGGAGGTCCAGGGTGCCCCATTCCGGCCCTTCGTGCGGCGTCTCAAGCAATCGCCTCCCTCGATGGCGCGGGCCGTGACCACGCGCTTCGTAGCCGCCATGGGTGGAGAGCTGCCCTGTCCTGGCTTCGACGTCGAGACGCTCCTGCCTTACGTCCTGCGGCACCACGGCATGGTGAGCCCTTCGAGCCACGGAGCCGCCGCAGCCGCCGGCATGGTGGAACCGGTTGTTGGCGGGCGATCGTGAGCAAGGCCGACGGGAGCATCGGATCCGACGGCTCGCTGGCTACGCCGGCCTCCGTTCCCGCCGTCGCAGCGCCCGTAGCGCCCCGAGCCAGTGCCCTCGACGAGATTGCGGCACGCGCCGCGACGTTGTGGGAGCGCGTCGCACTGGCCCGGGAGGGCCTACTCGCGGTGCCACCGCAAGAGCACGTGCCCCAGCTCCTGTCGCGATGGGCGCGTGTGTCCATGGGCGGCGACCTGGAGGCGCTGCTGCGACGGCTGAGCTGGGATGCCATCGATCCCGCCCACGCTGCCGCGGCGCTGCTCCCGGCTCCCGCCGATGGCGCCGCCGCCGCGGCGCCTTGGCTCTCAGAGATCGAGCACTACGAGCGGTTGCTGTCCGAGGAAGACCGCGGGCGGGGGCGAGCACCGGGCGCGGATCGCATCGCGGCCGCGGCGGCCGAGCTGCCGTTCGGGGAGTTGTGGCTGCCGTGGGCTCGGCGTGCTGCCGAGCAGCTCGCACCAGTGCTCGAGGCGCATCGCACTCACGTAGCCGTCTCGGCGGGAGAGGATCTCGTCGAGATCCTCCTTCGGGAGGTTGCGCACCTGTCGGAGCCGGCGGCGCTCGAGCGCTTCGAGGAACGACGGCAGGCCGGGGGTGCTGCGGGAGCCCTCGCTTCGTTCCTCTCGGACTGCCGGCACGACCCCCTGTCCGAGCTGTATCTGCGGTACCCGGTCCTGGCGCGCCAGACCTCTCGCGTGCTCGCACAGTGGCTGGCGTGGTCGTCCGAGCTGTTGGAACGCCTGCGCGCCGACCGCGAAGCGCTCGATCAGAGCTTCGCGGTTGACGACGTGGAAGGGGGGCTGGGCGCCCTGGTGGGCGTGCGCTCCGGCCTGTCCGATCGGCACCACGACGGGCGCCGGGTGCTAGCGCTGCGCTTCGGGTCTGGGCGGCGCCTGGCCTACAAGCCACGATCGATCGGTCCCGAGACCGCGCTCCGAGCCGTGCTCGACTGGTGCTTGGTCCAGGGTCTCGAGCCCGCGCCGTACGCGCCTCGCACGTTGCCGCGTGCCGGGTACGGGTGGGTCGAGTGGATCGAGTCAGAGGAGTTGGTGGACGACGACGAGGCTCGTGGCTACTACCGGCGATCCGGGGTCTTGGTCGCGATCGCCTTCGCGCTGCGCGGAGAGGACCTCCACGGAGAGAACCTGGTCGCGACGCGCCGGGGACCGGTGGTGGTCGATCCCGAGGTGCTGCTGCAGCCGCAACGCGAGCGCATGACCACGGGTGAGGGCGAGCATGCCGCCGACGCCAGCCGCACCACGTGTCTTGCGACTGGCCTGCTCACCGCGCTCCAGCCGGACGGCCGCGAGATCCGTGAGCTCGGCGGGCTGCGCGCGCCGCGCGAGCGGCGCGTCGAGCGGCGGCTGTGGTCGG
This sequence comes from Thermoanaerobaculia bacterium, assembly GCA_035524895.1. Taxonomy (GTDB): domain Bacteria; phylum Acidobacteriota; class Thermoanaerobaculia; order Multivoradales; family Multivoraceae; genus DATLFI01. The sequence continues at coordinate 6,393 of DATLFI010000100.1, forward strand.
GAGTCGGCACGGACGAGATGAGCTGCCGCACTGCGCCGACGCCCGCGGAGCCGCTCCCGAGCGTGCCGTTTCTTCGCGGCGAGCCGGTCGCTGCGGAGTCTCATGCCTCCGAGCTCCGCGAGGGCTTCGAACGGGGCTACCGCTTCCTGCTCGACCGGCGCACGGCGTTCCTGTCGCCGGACGGTCCGCTCTCTGCGCTACACGACACCCCGGTGAGAGTGCTGTTTCGAAGCTCCCAGGAGTACGGCCGCGTGGTAGCGCTGATGGGATTGCCGCGCAACCAGCGCAGCGGAATCGCTGGCAGCTTCCTGATGGAAGCCATGCTCGGCGCATTCCAGGCCCACGCGGAGCGGCCGGCGACCTGGCCGTTGGTCCGCGCCGAGCGGGCGGCGATGGAGGCACGGGACATCCCTTGGTTCTCGATCGCCGCGGGCGAGCGCAGTCTCGACGCCGCCGGGGAGAAGATGGAGGGCCTGTTTGCTCGCTCGGGGCTCGACGCCGTCGCGGACACCTTGCGCGCGCTGTCCGAGTCCGACCTGGTCGACCAGGCGGAGCTGGTACGGGCAACTCTCGAGCCGCCGCGCAGCGAGGGGACCTGGACAGAGATCGTTGCGGCTGCTCCCGAAGGCGACGGCACCGCTACCGGTCGCTGGCGCGGCGTGGCGGCGAGCATCGGCTCCCTCCTGCGCGCGCGCCCCCGCGGTCTCCAGTCACGCCTGGGGCGGTGGGACCTCTACGCCGGTCGTCCGGGGTGGGCGCTGTTTCTCGCGGCGTTGGGGCGTACCGAGCTCGAGGGCTCTGAGCTCTCTCGGGCGGAGGCCCTGCGGCATTGCTTCGGCGAGGACGGAGCGGGGCCGCCGGCGGCGACGCTGGACGCGCTGCCGGTCGGCGGCTTCTCGGGTCTCGGCGGGCTGGCCTGGTCGCTGGTCTGGCTCGCGGACCTGCTACAGGCCCCGGAGCTGTTGGCGCAAGCCCGCACGGTAGCGGATCGGATCGACGATACGAGGATCGCCGCCGATCGGGGGTTCGACCTGGAGCGCGGCGTGGCGGGCGCCGCCATGGGTCTCCTCGCGGTCGCCGAAGCTTGCGGCGACGCTTCGTACAGAGATACGGCTCGCCGCTGCGGAGATCACCTGCTAGCTCACCAGGTGACGACCGGCTCGGCCGGAGCCGGGTGGCCGAACGCCGCCGGGCTGGCCCAGACCGGCCTGATGCACGGCGCGTCCGGGATCGCCCGTGCGCTGCTCGCTCTGGCGCACGCGACGAGCGAGGAACGCTACGCGATCGCGGCGGTGGCGGCGATCGGCCACGAGCGCGCGCTGTACGAGCCGAGGCTGCGGAACTGGCCGGTGCTCACGGTGGATACAGACGGGCGCCACCGGGGGCGGTCGTGGCGGATCTCGTGCTGTCGGGGGGCGCCGGGTATCGCGCTGACACGCCTGCTGCTTCCTGCCGCGCTCCGCGATCCGGCGGCCGAGGCCGAGACCCAAGCGGCGCTCGACACCACCTCTGTCGGCGCCGGGGGCCGGCTGCACACTCTGTGCTGCGGCAGCTTCGGACGCAGCTCGGTGCTTCTCACTGCGGCGGTGCGCGGCGGCGGAGAGCGACGCCTGGTCGAGGCGGCGAGAGTCGTGGAGGAGGGGCTCGCAGCCGCTGCGGGCGAGGGTGGTTTCGTGCTGGGCCTCGACGCCTACGCCAATCGCCTCGTCCATCCCGGGCTCCTGCATGGGATCTCGGGTATCGGATACCACTTGCTGCGTCTGACCGGCGACTTTGATCTGCCCGACGTGCTGGCATTGGAGCTGCCGGGTGAGCATGCTTCTCGGGGGGCGGAGAGTTGAGCGAAGTCGCCAGCCTGACCCTGGAGCCGCTCGATCGCGAAGACCGCTGGCAGGTGGCGGGGATGACTTTTCCGGCGTACCGTCATCTCCTCGCTCTCGGGGAGCGGAAGCGTCACCCGGAGCTGGGTGACGAGAGGATCGTGGACCCGTTTGGCTTCGTCTTCCGACGCGAGGACAGAGTGGTGGCGCTGGCGCTGGCCGAGGTGCCGGTCGCTCCCCAAGACACGCTGCCGCCCCAACTGCTCTCGGTCTTCGTCGAGCCCGCCGAGCGCCGTCTGGGCCTTGCGGGCGCGCTCGTGGCGCGGGTCGAAGACGAGGTTCGCGGGCGCGGTTACCGCGAGCTGGGCGCGGTCTACACCTGCGGCAGGCCTGGCGTGGCATGGATGGAGCGGCTGTTGCTCGACCGTGGCTGGGACGAGCCGGCGCCGCAGAGCTTGTCGGTACGATTCGAGCCGACGCGCGCCCTCGAGAGCACGGCCTTGTCCGAGGCCCGACTGCGCTCCTACTCGAAGGGCCTCGTGATCTTTCCGTGGTCCCAGATCACCGCAGCAGAGCTGGATGGAATTCGCCGGTCGGATCGGGAGCAACACTGGGTCGAGCCGGCGCTGAACCCGTGGCAGTTCGACCCGCGCTCCTTGGACCCTTCCAGCGTGGGAGCCCGCTACGAGGGCCAGGTGGTTGGCTGGGTGCTCAACCACCGCATCATCTCGGACGCTGTGCGCTGGAGCGTCGCCTTCATGCGCCGCGACCTGTCCCGTCGAGCGCGTACCGTGCCCCTGTTCGAAGCGAGCCTGCGGCGCATCGTGGAGCGCGGCGACTGCCGCTACTGCACGTTCATCACGCCCTTCTCGTATCCGCATATGATTCGCCTCATCCGCCGTTGGATCGCGCCGATCTCCTTCTTCGTCGAGGAGTCGCGGCGAGTTCGACTTGTCTTCTAGAGGTCTCTTTGGGGCGCTGCCACTTGACCCGCCGGCTGACTCGCGCCTATCTTCGTGGGGATCAGTCGAAAGTCCTGCGCGTCCCTGTTCCTTCGTTAGGGGTCCAGGGAAAGCTATCTGTCGGATTCTGTGGAGAGAGCAAATGGGGACGAGATCCCTGCACGAGCCCGTGGTCTACGCCTTGCTGTTGGCGCTCCTCGTGGGGCCAGTGGCGACTGCCCAGCCGGCAGCGGAGCCGGCGCCCTACCAGCCGCCGGTGCTCTCGTTCGACGGGGGGCGCATCGACCTGATGGAGGCGGTGCGTCTGACGTTGCAGCACGACCCCACGTTGCTGCTCGCCGACGAAGACACCAACCTGCGCGCCGGCGTGGTACAGGAAATCGCTGGAGCGTTCGATTGGACGCTCACCGGACAGGTGCAGTACCAGCACCGCGAGCAAGAGCTGTCCGAGGGCGTCAAGGGAGCCGAGCGCGCCAAGCGCGACCAGGTCGATCTCGCCACCAACCTGATCGCCTGCCCCTCGCAGCTGCAGGCCGAGCAGAGCTTGGAGCAGCTGCTCGCCGCGAAGGCGGCGGATCCGCGGATCGCGGACTCGGTGATCCCGAGCACCCCGGACGAGTTCGCGTTGCAGCTCGGCCTGCTCGAATCCCTGATCCAGGCGAACCCCGACAACCCCGAGCTCCAGGCGCGGCTCATCGAGGAGCGCCTCAACTTCATCGACGCCGAGATCGCCGTGACGCGGGCCGCTCTCGACGGGGCCGAGGGCCGCGAGGGTCTCCGGGAAGCGTGCCGGCGCGGGCGCGAGGCGCTCGAGGCGCTCGGCGCCGTGCCCGAGGAGGAGGAGTTCGACCAGGCGCAGCTCCAGCTCCGGCTGGAGAAGCTGACGCGCACCGGCATCCTGCTGGCGCCGTTCCTGACGGGCAACTTCAACAGCACCGAGTTCATCGGCAAGCGGAGCGGAAGCTTCGAGGTCACCGGGTTCAGCCCAACGCTGGGCATTCCGATCGAGGAGCTGCAGGGCGCCGAGCTCGGTGGCAAGAACGCCGGCGACACCTACACGGTCGAAGTCGGCTTCGACGTCAACATCCCGCTGCTGCGCAACCGCGGCAGGCTCGCCGTGGCCGGGCCGGAGATCGCGGCCGGGATCGACTACGACGCCTCCGAGCTCACTCTCGCGCACACCGCCTCCGAGAGCGCTCTCAACACCGCGTTCGCGTTCTGGAACCTGGTCGCGACCCAGGAGCGTCTGCGGGTGCTCGAAACCTCGGTCGGGCTGCAGGGGCAGGTGGTCGACGTCACGCGGCGGCTGATCGAGGCCGACGAGCTGCCGGCGGCCGAGTCGGCCCGCGGCCTCGCCGGCGAGGCCAACGCCAGGGCGCAGCTCGAGGGCGCGCAGCGCGACCTGATTGCCGCCAAGGTCAACCTGGTTCGCGCCATGGGCCTCTCCATCGAGGGCGAGCAGAACATCCCCGACGCCGAGGGCGGCTTCCCGCCGCCGCCGAACCGCGCCGAGGTCGAACGCCTGTTGGAAGCCGAGTTGGTGCAGCAGGGCGTCGCGAACCGGCTCGACCTGCAGTCGGCGCGCAAGCTGGTGGAATCCGGCGGCATCCTGGCCGACGCCGCGCGTATCAACCTCAAGCCGCGCTTCAACCTGCTCGGCAACGTCTCGGCCATCGGACGCGGCGAAGGCTCCGTTTCCGAGGCCACCAACGACTTCAAGGCGCCCAACTTCCGGATCGGCGCGTCGCTCGAGAAGCCGTTCGGCAACAACGCGCAGAGGGGACGCCTGGTGCAGGCGGAGGCGCGCGAGCGCCAGAGCGAGATCAGCGCGGCCGACCTCGAGCGCCAGATTCGACTCGAGGTGGTGCGCACGCTCGGCTCGTTGCTCGCCGCGATCGACGCTCTCGCTCAGGCCGAAGCCGCCGGTGAGAGCTTCGAGCGGACGGTGGCGGCCGAGTTCGAGAAGCTCCGCATCGGGGAGTCGACGTTGCTCGACACGGTGATCACCGAGCAGCAGCGTACGCAGGCATTGCTCGGCGTAGTCGCGGCGCGCCAGCAAGTCGCCAACCTGGCGAGTCAGCTGCGCTTCGAAACCGGCACCCTGGTCGGGCGCGAGGCGGAAGAAAACCGCATCACGTGGGAGTCGTTGACCACGCTGCCGGGCGGAGAGGCTGGGTCGTGAAGGTCGCAACTGTGTCGGACCGCGCCAGCCAGTACGTCGCTAGGCGCTCAGCTTCGGCGTGCATCGTCCAGCGAAGGACTTTTTCGGTTCTGGGGGAGAGACACATGGGGACGAGGTCCCGCCCGAGGTCCGCGGTCTACGCGCTCTCGTTGGTGTCGGCGCTGCTCGCGGTTCCCGTCGCAAGCGCGCAGCAGCCGGCCGACGCGGCGCCTTACCAGCCGCCGGTGTTCTCGTTCGAAGGCGGTCGCATCGACCTGATGGAGGCGATCCGCCTGACCCTGCAGTACGACCCGAGGCTGCTCCTGGCGGAGGAGGACACCAACCTCCGCGCCGGCGTCGCGCAGGAGTTTGCGGGAGCGTTCGACTGGACGTTGACCGGCCAGGCTCAGTACCAGCACCGCGAGCAAGAGCTTTCCGAGGCGAACCAGCGCAGCGAGCGCAAGAAGCGCGCGCAGTTGGACTTGGCAACCAACGATCCGCGCCTGGGATCGTTGGGTAGTTGCCCCAGCCAGTTGCAGCAGGAGCAGCGCCTCGCGCTGTTGCTCGCGGTGGCGGAGCAGGACGGGGGGATCTACTCGTTTCCGACCCCCGAGCCCACCGACGGGTTCGCCCTGCAACTGCACCTGCTCGAAACACTGATCCAGGCGAACCTCGGTGACCCTCTGGTGCAGCAGCAACTGCAAGACGAACGAAGGCGGTCCATCCAGGGGGAGATCGACGCGACGCGTGCGCGCTTGTTCGGCGCCCCCGACCTCGATGGCGACGGCCAGCCCGACACCGACGGTTTGATCGAGCGCTGCCGCCGCGGTCGCGAGCAGCTCGAGCTCCTGGGCGCCGTGCCCGAAGAGGAGGAGTTCGACCAGGCGCAGCTCCAGCTCCGCCTCGAGAAGCTGACGCGGAGCGGCATCTTCCTCGCGCCCTTCCTGACGGGCAACTACAACGCCACCGAGTTCGTCGGCAAGCGGAGCGGTCGTTTCGTGATCGACGCCTTCAGCCCGTCCGGCATCCCGATCGAGGCCCTCGTGGACGATCGCGGCGGCAAGAACGTTCGCGACAGCTATACCTTCGAGGTCGGCTTCGACGTGAACGTCCCCTTGCTGCGCAACCGCGGCCGCGCCGCGGTGGCGGGGCCCGAGATCGCGGCGGGCATCGACTACGAGGCCTCCGAGCTCACGCTCGCGCACTCCGCCGCGGAGAGCGCGCTCGTCACGGCCTTCGCGTTCTGGGGCGTGGTCGCGGCTCAAGAGCGCCTGGCGGTGCTCGAGACTTCCGTGGGCTTGCAGGGCCAGGTGGTGGACATCACTCGGCGTCTGATCGAAGCCGACGAGCTGCCGGCGGTCGAATCCGCGCGCGGGCTCGCGGGCGAGTCCAACGCCAGGACGCAGCTCGAGGGCGCTCGCCGGGACCTGATCTCGGCCAAGGTGAACCTGCTGCGTGCGATGGGCCTGTCGGTCGAGGGCATGCAGAACGTCCCCGGCGCCGAAGGCGGCTTCCCGCCGGCGCCGACCCGCGCCGACGTCGAGCGGCTTCTGGAAGCAGAGCTGGTGCGGCAGGGAATCGCGAACCGGCTCGACCTGGAGGCGGCGCGCAAGCTGACGGAGTCGGGTGGCATCCTCGCCGCCGCGGCACGGATCAACCTCAAACCGCGGTTCAACGTGCTCGGCAACGTCTCGGCGGTCGGGCGCGGCGAAGAGTCGCTCTCCAAGGCCACCGACGATTTCAAGGGGCCGAGCTATCGCATCGGCACCTCGTTCGAGAAGCCCTTCGGCAACAACCAGCAGAAGGGTCGCCTGCTGCAGGTCGAGGCGCGTGCTCGGCAGAACGAAATCAGCGCTGGCGACCTCGAGCGCCAGGTTCGCCTCGAAGTGATACGCACGGCTGGGTCGTTGCTCGATGCGATCGACGCGCTGGCGCTGGCCGAGGAGGCAGGTCAGGCCTTCGAGCGGACCGTGAACGGCGAGATCCAGAAGCTGCGCATCGGCGAGGCGACGCTGCTCGACGCTGTGCTCACGGAGCAACAGCGGACACAGGCGCTGCTCGGCGTCGTCTCGGTGCGCCAGCAGGTGGCCAACCTGTTGAGCCAGCTCCGCTTCGAGACCGGGACGCTGGTCGACCGCGCAGCGGACGAGAACCGCATCACGTGGGAGTCGTTGACGACGCTGCCAGGCAGCGAGTCTGGTTCGTGAAGCGAATGCCGGACCAGAGGAACATAGCCATGCTGTTTCTTAGGATCATTCGTTCCGCGGTTCTAGTCGGCGCGCCGGCCGGTGCGCCGGGGCGGGCCGGCAGCTTCATTTGGGCACGGGCGGCCAGCGCCGCCTTCGTCCTGATGTCGATCTTCGTCCCGGGAAGCCTGGCAGCGCAGCAGGGCGCCCCGCCAGCGCTCCAGCTCGAGGGGCCGCGGATCGATCTCGCCGAGGCGATCGACCGTACGCTGCGCAATTCGCCGTCGCTGTTCGACGCCGAGCAGTCGGTGGTCGAGCGGGAGGGTGTGGCGCAAGAGACCCAGGGGCTGTTCGACACCCTGCTTTTCTTCGACACCAATTTCGAGTTGCGCCAGCTCGGCCTGCTGAGCGGGCAGTTCGGTGGCGAGTTGCGGCGGCGGGTGCCGATCGAGCTCGCCGCGGGTTGCGATCCCCCGATCTGCGATCCGGCGTTCCCCGGCATGCTCGATCCCGCCGCGGACGCCCTGGCGCGAGGCGCGTTCGAGGAGGGCTCGGTGCTGTTCGGCGACTGCTCTGATTCCGACGAGCTGTTCGTGTTCGCGATCCAGGGCGGTCGCGACGTGACCATCTGTTTCGACGCGGCGGGCCAGCAGAAGATCCAGATCATCTCCGACGTCGACGGCCAGCTCGTCTCGAGCGATCAGCTCGCAACGTTGGCGCGCATTCAGGCCATCATCAACATCTTGCAGCTCCAGCTGAATGGGGAGATCGACGCGCAGATCGGGAACCTGATCAAGTCGCTGCAGGACGAGATCCGCGAGATCGTGCGGCAGCTCCGCACCACTGCGGACATCTTCCGGTTGTCGCGCTTCAACCTCGGCGTGATGCCCGAGGTGGAGCAGTTCCTGGAGCTGTCGGCGGAGGTCGGCAGCCGGTGGCAGTTCCGTAGCGGGCCGGCGCTCACCGCCACCCTGTCGATGCTCGGTACCGAGGACAACTATGCCGACAAGCCGCTCATCGTAGGCTTCGGCGACGCGCTGCCGCCGAACTCGTTCTCGGTCTCCGCCGGCCTCACCCTCGACGTGCCCCTCGCCGCCGGGCGCGGCAGGCTCGCCACTTCGGGCCCCAGCCGCGCTGCCGAGACGGCCGTGCGCGCCCAACAGGAGGTCTACCAGCACACCGCAGCCGGGGAGGCGCTTCGCACGATCGCCAGCTACTGGGTGCTCGCGGCCGCCGAGGAGAAGGTCAAAGTGCTGACGGCGTCGGTGGACCGGCAGGCGCGGATCCTTGACGCTACCCGCTTGCTGGTCGATGCCGACGAGCTCGCCGCCGCGGAGGCGAACCGTACCGAGGCGCGCTACGCGCAGAGCGCAGGCCAGCTCGCCACCGCCCGCCAAGAGGTGACGCAGGCGCGGGTCGACCTGGCGCAGTCGATGGGTGACTCGCCAGGGCGGCTCGAGGAGACGCCGCTGACCAGCCAGCCGCTGCCGTCGGTCGCCGGCGAGACCTACGACCCGGGTGCATGGATCGAGCGCGCGCTCCGGCAGCGTGACGACGTGGCCGCAGCGGCGCTCGCGACCGAAGCTACTGGGATCCTCGAGGGCGTCGCACGTACCGACCTTCGCCGTCGCGTCGACCTCTCGTTCAACGCCTCGTTCAACGCGTTCGAGGAGAGCTTCGCCAACCGACTCTACGATCTCGATGGCTACTGGGAGGCGGTCAATGGCATCGTCTCGGGACCGAGCTACGGCGTCGTGCTTCGCATCGATCTGCCGTTCCAGAACCGGACGGCCAAGGGCCGACTCGCCCAGGCGCGCGCCAACACCTCGACCAGCCGGATCAACGAGGCCGATATCGCTCGTCAGGTGCGGCTGCAGCTGACAGAGCTGACGAAGTCGCTCGAGCGGCGGCAGGCGCAGCTCACGCAGGTCGAAGAGAGCCTCCGCCAGTCGGAGCGGGCGCTCGAGGCGAGCAACAGCCTCTACCAGTCTGGCGAGCTCACCTTGATCGATCTGTTGTCGACCGAAGAGCAGGTGACGAGCGCCCGGCTGGCGCTGGTCGATCTGCGCGCCGAGATCGCAATCCTCGAAGCTCAGGTACGCTTCGAGGCGGGCGAGCTCTTGGAGCCCGGTGCCGATCAGGGAGACTATCGCTCGCTGCGGCTGCGTGCGGACGGAGGCCCCTAGAGGATCGGAGTGGCGGGGCAGGCCCAAGTAGTCTGCGGGCCACCAGGACAACGAACCGAAGATCATCCACGGAGGTAACGCGATGTCGGCTCACCATCTCCTGCGCAAGGCGGCGATCGAGAAGATGCAATCGCCGGAGCAGCTCGACATGGCGATGCGCGTCACGTCGCCTGTCAGCTGGCTCGCACTGACCACGCTCGGCGTGCTGATCTCCACCGCGGTGGTCTACAGCGTCGTGGCAACCATGCCGGTCCGGGTGGATGGTCAGGGGATCATCTTGCGCGGCGGCGTCGCCCCGAAGATCCAGGTGCTCGCCGCGGGGGTCGTGCGCACCATCGAGGTCGAGGTCGGTGACGTGGTCGAGAAGGACCAGGTCGTGGCCTACCTCGACTTGGCGGACCTGCAGTCCCAGATCCAGCAGGCGCAGGACGCAGTGCGCGATCTCGAGCGGCAGGAGTCGAATCGCCGTGGGGGGTTGGGCAACGTGATGGGAGGGTACCGGGCCGAGATCGCCAATCTCCAGGCGCAGAAGGTCAACAAGCAGAAGCTGCTCCAGCAGGGTCTCGCACGCCAGCAAGACGTGCTCGCCATCGATCGCCAGATCCAGCAGGTACGCACCCAGATGTTCCAGGCGCAACAGCAAGACACGGGCGTCTCGAACCAGCTCGACGAGCGGCGCCGGAGCTTGCAGCAACTCCAGGACAAGATGGAGAACGGGGCAGTGATCCGCAGCAACTACCGCGGCCGCGTGGCTGCGATCGTCAAGCTGCCTGGTCAAGTCGTGCAGGCCAGCGAGGCTCTGATCAACCTCGAGGAGGCCGACGCGCCCTTCGAGGTGACGCTCTTCGTCCCCTTTGCCGAGGGCAAGAAGATCCACCCGAGTATGGAGGTCCGGATCTCGCCCGATACCGTGAAGCGCGAGGAGTTCGGCTTCATGCTCGGGAGCGTCCAGGCGGTGTCGCCCCAGCCGGTGACTTACGACGAGGTCGTCGCGAAGCTGGGTCGGGATCTGGCTCAGAAGTACGTCAAGGACACCCCATTCGAGGTCAGGGTGATTCCGACGATCGACGAGACGACGGGGAGGTTCAGGTGGACCTCCGGAGACGGGCCTCCCTCCGAGGTCAGCGCCAGCACTGGTGTGACGGCCCAGATCATCGTCGACTACAAGAAGCCGATCTCGTACGTCATCCCGACGATCAAGAAGACCCTCGGCGTGAGCTCCTGATATGGCGGCGACCGCTGCAGCGGCAGCGAAGACTGCGGAGCCCGAGCAGAAGGACTACCGCAAGCTGAAGCCGAAGCACCGTCGCGTCCAGACCCCTACCATCCTCCAGATGGAGGCGGTGGAGTGCGGTGCTGCCGCCCTGGCGATCGTCCTCGGCTACTACAACAAGATCGTGCCGCTCGAGGAGCTGCGCATCGAATGCGGCGTGTCGCGCGATGGCAGCAAGGCGAACAACGTCCTCAAGGCGGCGAAGAAGTACGCGCTCGATGCGAAGGGCTACAAGAAGGAGCTCGAGCAGCTCTTCGAGATCAAGTACCCGGCCATCCTCTTCTGGAACGCGAACCACTTCGTAGTTCTCGAGGGTTTCAAGGGCGGCAAGTGCTACCTCAGCGATCCAGGCATGGGGCCCCGCATAGTGACCATGGAGGAGCTCGACTCCTCCTACTCGGGCGTGGTCCTGGAGTTCGAGAAGGGCCCAGACTTCAAGCCCGGTGGCGAGAAGCGCAGCATGCTGGCCGCTCTGCGGCGCCGGCTGGTGGGCTCGGAGCTAGCGTGGCTCTTCGTGCTTCTGTGCGGCCTCTTCATGGTGGTGCCGGGCATGGTGGTGCCCACCTTCTCGCGCATCTTCGTCGACGAGTTCCTGATCGCTCAGCGCGAGTACATCGTGCGTCCGCTGCTGATGGGCATGGCGATCACCGCGGTGATCACGATCGTGCTGATGTGGCTGCAGGAGTACTACTTGCTGCGCCTCGAGACCAAGCTCGCGCTCCAGAGCTCGAGTCGGTTCTTCCAGCACATCCTGCGGCTGCCCGTCAACTACTTCGCACAGCGCTTCGCAGGCGAGATCGGCTCGCGCGTGATGATCAACGACAAGGTCGCGCGCGTGATCGCCGGCAAGCTGGCGACCACCACGATCGACATGGCGATGATCGTGTTCTACGCCGCGCTGATGTTCCGCTACAACGTGATCCTCACGTTCGTGGTGATTTTCCTCGGTCTGCTCAATGTCGCGGCCGTGAAGATGGTCGCGCGCTCGCGCATCGACGCCAGCCGCCGGCTCATGCAAGACATGGGCAAGATGATGGGTACCGGCATGAGCGGGCTGGCGATGATCGACACGCTCAAGGCGACCGGCGGCGAGACCGAGTTCTTCCAGCGCTGGGCCGGCTACCAGGCGAAGACCCTGCGCGCGGAGCAAGCGCTGCAACTGCGCTCAGACCTGGTCAACATCGTGCCCAAGTTCGTCGGCACGATGATCACCGCGAGCGTGCTGTTGCTCGGCGGCCTGCTGGTGATGGACGGCCAGCTCACGGTTGGCTTGTTGGTGGCGTACCAGTCCCTGGTCGGGTTCTTCGTCACCCCCCTCAACAGCTTCGTGTCGTTCGGCTCGATGCTGCAGGAGCTCGAAGCGGACATGAACCGGCTGGACGACGTGCTGCGCTATCCCCAGGACAAGCTCTACAGCCGCGAGGTCAAACCGACCCCAGAGCTCGAGAGGAAGATCAAGCTCGACGGCTACGTCGAGCTGCGCGAGGTCACCTTCGGCTACAGCCCGCTCGACAAGCCGCTGATCGAGAACTTCTCACTAGCTATCAAGCCGGGGCAGCGCGTCGCCTTCGTCGGCGGTAGCGGGTCGGGCAAGTCGACGGTCGCGAAGCTGGTCACCGGCCTGTACGAGCCCTGGAATGGCGAGATCCTGTTCGACCACGTGAACAAGAACGAGCTGCCCAGGAAGCTGCTCTCGAACTCCATGGGCATGGTCGATCAGGAGATCTTCCTGTTCACTGGCACCATCCAAGAGAACGTGACCATGTGGGATCGGACCATTCCGATGCCGCGCGTGACGCAGGCGTGCCGTGACGCGGCGATCGCCGAGGTGATAGAGACCCGCGACGGCGGATACCAGGCGGTGGTGGGCGAGGGTGGCGGCAACTTCAGCGGCGGACAGCGACAGCGTCTGGAAATAGCGCGCGCGTTCGTCGGTGAGCCAACGATCCTGATCTTCGACGAGGCTACCAGCGCACTCGACCCGGCAACCGAGGAGAAGGTCGACGATGCGCTGCGCCGCCGCGGCTGCACCTGCATCATCATCGCGCATCGCCTGAGCACGGTCCGCGAGTGCGACGAGATCATCGTGATGGAGCGCGGGAAGATCGTGCAGCGTGGCACTCACGACGAGATGATCCACGACGAGGATGGGGCGTACGCCAAGCTGATGGGTGGGCACTGACGGCCGGTCGAGCGTCAGAAGGCCGATACGAGGAGAGGCATAGACAGTGACGGATCTGCTCCGACCGCGCACCGCGGAGACGCGTCTCCGGGTGGTGGACACGCCCGTGCCAGATCTCTGGGAGGCCGAGTTCGTCCTCACCGGGGACGAGGCTTGGTTCGGGCGCCTGGACGAGAACGACGTGGTCGTAGGCGATGCCGGTGTGTCTCGTCGGCACGCTTCCGTCCGCATCGACGACGAGGGGCGCGCGATCCTGCGTGACAACCAGAGCGCCAACGGGATCGTGGTCGACAGCGAGCGGGTCACGGAGCTAGAGCTGGTGCCGGGGCAGCGGTTCACGCTCGGCGCGACGACCTTCGAGGTGTTGGGTCCTCCTGAGCCACCGCCCGAACCGCTGCCGGAGCCCTCGCTGGAGGTGCCTGCGGAGCAACCGACCATGTTCGGTATCGCGGTCGAGCCGACGCCTGAGGAGGAATCCGCGGTCGAGCCCGTGCCGGAGGAGGAGCCTGCGTTCGACCCCGAGCGGACCTTCATGATCGCGAACCTCGCCGAGCTCGCGGCGCGGCAGCTCGAGTCCATGGGCGAGCTCGAGGTCGTGCTGGCGAACCGGCCGCTAGTGTTGTCGGACGGAGCCTCGGCATGGCTGGTGGAGTCGGGAAAGGTCGAGGTGTTCACGGTCCAGGTGGCCCAGGGCGAACCTGCGGGACCGCGCACGCACTTCCTCACGGTCGACCAGGGCGCGGCATTCTTCGGCCTCGACCACGACACCGCCGGCTACGACCACGGCTTCCTGGCGGTCGGCAAGGCTGGCTCCGAGCTGCGACGCTTCGATCTGAATCGACTCCAGCTCTACGCTGCCATCGTCGAGCATCGCCAACGCGTCTCCAAACTGGTGACCGACTGGGTGACGGCGCTCTCGAAGCGGTTGACCCTGGACGTCCCTGGAGTGCCGGATCCAGAGATCCTGCTGCGTCCCGGAGAAGAAGCCGAGGTACCGCTCGAGAAGGCGACGGCCACCGGACACCACCTGGTGTGGGTCGAGATTCCGGCGGCGCAGTTCCTCTTCGACGGTATGGCGAGCCTGTCGTGGGAAGCGGAGGGCGTCCTGTTCCCGCTGGCTCCGGGGTCATGGCTGGAGCTCATCGGCGGGCAGGAGTCCGTGAAGCTCGAGCCCAAGAGCACCTACGAGGTGATCGACGATCCTCGTCTCTGGGCTGGGCTCAACGTCTTCCACAACGTGTTGATGGAGTGCGAGTTCCTCAACAAGAGGCTCGCCGTCGTCGACGAGTTCAACCGCCTGCAGCAGAAGCAGGAACAGGCGGTCCAGGCGCGCGAGGCCGGAGTCGGGGCCATCCAGGCCGTGCTGGGCGGAGCCGACCGCTGGGAGCCGAGGGGCGCCGAGGTCACGGATCTGGGCCCGGTCTTCCAGGCCTGCAAGACCCTCGGTGATGCCATCGGAATCGATGTGCAGAAGCCAGCCGGCGAGCTCAAGAACCTGACCTACGACGAAGTGATCAACATCGTCGCGATGTCGTCGCGCTTCCGCGTGCGGAAGGTGGCACTGGTCGACGATTGGTGGGCGCGCGAGCAGGGACCGCTCCTGGCGCAGCGCGACGAGGACAAGATCCCGATCGCGTTGGTGCCCAAACGCGGCGGGAAGTACATGCTCGTCGACCCGTCCGACGGCGAACAGCGCGTCCTCACGGCCGCGGAGGCGGCGACTTTTGCGCCTTTCGCGTACAGCTTCTACCGGCGCTTCCCGGACGGTCCGGTCGATGTCAAGGGCGTGGCGCGCTTCGGGTTCAAGAACCTAGGCTCCGATTTCCGGGAAGTGGCGATCATGGCGATCGCCACCGGCCTGCTCAGCACCGTACTGCCGAAGATCACCGGGATGGTCTTCGACCAGGCGATTCCCCAGGCCGAACGACCGCTACTCTGGCAGCTCTGCTTCGGCCTCCTTCTGGTCGCCGTGTCCTCGTCCTTGTTCTCCGTGGTCCAGAACGTGGCGATGATGCGAGTCCAGGGCCAGATGGACTACGCGACGCAGTCGGCGGTGTGGGATCGGCTCCTAGAGCTGCCGGCGACCTTCTTCCGAAAATTCTCGGCCGGCGACCTCGCCGATCGAGCGATGGCCATCAACAAGATACGACGCATCATTGCCGGAGCCGGCATTGCGGCGATCCTCGGCACGTTCGCGTCGTTCTTCAACGCCGTGCAGATGCTCGGCTACAACGCGAAATTGGCCCTAGTGGCGATCGCCCTGACCGCCGTATACGTGATGATGACGGCCGGCTGCAACTACCTGAAGCTCCGCCTGGAGCGCAACGAGATGCACCGGACCGGCAAGATCACCGGCATCGTGCTGCAGTTGATCAACGGCATCGCCAAGCTACGAATCACAGGCGCCGAGGACCACGCATTCAAGGTCTGGGCCACCGAGTTCTCGCAGATGCGCCGGGTCGCCTTCGCGGTCGGTCGTGTCGGTAACTTCATGCCGGTGATCAACAAGGCCTGGCCGGTCATCTCGGCGCTGGTCATCTACTTCACGCTGGTGACTCTCAAGGCGAAGGCCGCCGAGGCGGGGCAGCCGCTGGAGTTCTCTACGGGCGACTTCCTCGCGTTCTTCGCCGCGTATGGCATCTTCTCCGGTGCCATGAACGCTCTCGGCGATGCTTCGGTCCAGATGATGCGCGTAGTGCCGATCTTCGAGCGCCTCAAGCCCATCCTCGAGGCCATACCCGAGATCGACAGCAGCAAGGCTGCCCCGTCCAAGCTCAGGGGCGGAATCGAGATCTCGCACGTGTCGTTCCGTTACAGCGAGGACGGCCCGTGGATCCTGCGGGACGTTTCGCTCAAGATCGAGCCAGGCGAGTTCGTTGCATTCGTGGGTGGTTCCGGGTCGGGCAAGTCGACCATGATGAAGATCATGCTCGGCTTCGAAAGACCCCAACAGGGAACCGTCTACTACGACGGTCAGGACTTGGCCACGCTCGACGTGCGGCAGCTTCGACAGCAGGTAGGAGTCGTGTTGCAAGAGAGCCGGCTGCTACCCTCGGACATCTATCGCAACATCGTCGGTTCGAGCTCGCGCACCGTGTCCGAAGCCTGGGCGGCGGCGACCAAGGCGGGACTCGCCGAAGACATCAAGCGCATGCCGATGGGCATGCACACCTACGTGGCCGAGGGCGGAGGCGGTTTCTCGGGCGGGCAGAAGCAGCGCCTGATGATCGCGCGCGCCTTGGTCAACGAGCCCAAGATCCTGTTCCTCGACGAGGCCACCAGTGCGCTCGACAACAAGACCCAGGGGCAGGTCACCGAGAGCATGGACCGCCTGCAGGCGACACGCATCGTGATCGCGCATCGCCTGTCGACGATCGAGGGTGCCGACAAGATCTGCTACCTGGACATGGGCAACCTTGTCGAGCAAGGAACCTACCAGGAGCTGATGGCGAAGAATGGTCTCTTCGCCGAGCTAGCACGCCGGCAGGTAGCCTGAGGCCGCGGGCTGCTCGGGGATCTCCGCGGCGAGCCGCGCACAAACGTTCTCGCAGCGAGGGTTCGTCCAGCGTAGAGCCCATGTCAGGCTGCTCGGGAGATGCTGATCCGGTGCGTCAGGCTCAGGCTTCGCCGGTGCTCGCGGCGGCACCCATCTCTACGGCGAGCCAGGCGCGCGCCTTGGCCCAGTCGCGCCGCACGGTGCGGTCGGTGACCGCGAGAGCAGAGGCGGTCTCGGTCTCGGTCAAACCACCGAAGAAGCGACACTCCACGACGCGCAAGAGGCGCGGGCTCACCTGGCCGAGCTTGTCCAGGGCTCGGTCCAGCTCGAGCAGGCTCTCGGCTTGGACTTCCACGCCTACGTCCACGGAGTCGAGAGAGATCGGACGCCGGCCGCTGCCTCGCTTCTTGGCGGCGTGCCGTTTCGCCTCGTCGATCAGGAGCTGGCGCATCGCGGTAGCGGCAACCGCGAAGAAGTGACTGCGATCGGTGTAGTGACGAGCCCGGTCCTTGACCAGCTTCAGATACGCCTCGTGCACCAAGGCCGTGGTGTTGACGGTCAAGCTGCTGCCGAGGCGCTGGCGCTGCCCGCGTGCGATGCGGCGTAGCTCGTCGTAGACCAAGGGCAACAGAGCATCCAGAGCGGTGCGATCGCCCGACCTCAAGCGTTCGAGGAGCTGGGTCACGTGGAGTTCGTCGGGGACGCTCATGGCCCAGCTTCCTCGCACGCAATAGTCGTGCGGACCCAGGCCAGCCCCGCGTCGCGAGCTGAGCGCTGTGCGGTAGAGCGCACGCTCCGGTCGAGAAGATCTTGGGCAGTGAGGCACATGGAACGAGCTCGGCGCTGGGGACAGTTCGAGGCCGGTTCCTTCGGATTCGGGTTGACGAACCAGGTGGCCCGCGCCGTGCGCCGGGCACGGGCTTCCTCGCCGAGATGCCGCGGCATTGTAGCGGCTCGCGGCGCCGTTGCTCTCAGGAAGAGGCGCCCGAGCCGACTACCAGTGGCCGCAGCCGCTCCAGCACACGCGCGGGATCGTCGAACAGGACCCCCATGCCGCTCAACAGGTTGGGCCTGCTCCTGGCCCGGGGTCCGGCGTCGAAGACCTGAACCACCTGTGCGTCGGCCAGAAGCGGATCAGGATTGCCGGGCAGGTACAGCGCCATGCGGACTCGCGTACCCACTGCCGGAGGCTTGGTCATCGCGACGAACAAACCGCCATGCTGTAGGTCGCGCTCGTAGATCTGGCGCAAGTCCTCTACCCCCCGGAAGCGGATGGGCATGTCCAATCTGGGAGGGCCGCTGACCGACGTGGCAGGCTGTCCTGCCGTGCTCGAGGTCTCCTCGGTGCCTCGACCAACCTGGGGTGGGCCCGGGCCCGGGGCGGAGCTCGGAGACTCCGTGGCTGGTGACGCCGCCTCCCAGGGCTCCTCGTCGACCGGTGGCATGGTGCCGACCAACTCCGCCTGCGGAAGGAGCTCGTGCATCAGCTCGACGATACCGAGGAAGTGGATGCCCATGCCGCTGCTCTTGACTGCCTGGAGGTCGCGGTGGACCTGCTGGGAGCGCCGCACTACCGCTTCGGCAAAGAAGCCACCTCGCTCGTTGAAGAGCTCGACCCGAACGCGGGAGTTCGTGCCGACAGGTGTGTCGGTCACGATGTAGGCGCCGCTCTCCGAGACGTCCGAGGTGAACCCGTGGTGGGCCTGCCCCCCCTCGTTGGAGCGCCAGAAGCGCACCTGGATGCGACGCGGCCAACGGCGGTACTCACGGCGGTTCGACATGCTCGTCAGCCTACGGCTAGTGCCGGCACTACGGCGCACGACTCGAGCGCCGCCAGGGTTTCGGGCTCTCGATTTGGCGGGCGGGAGAGCACCTTGGACTTCGTTCGGATCGGAGATTCTAGCGCGGCGGGCGGGCCGCAGCGAGTGCCGCGGCGCGGGGTCACGTTATAGGATCGGACCAGGGCTGACGCTGCGGCGTCGGCTCTGGCAGGCCGCTGGCCTCCGTTGGGGTTGGCTGGCGGCACGGAGGTGAAATCTTGACTCTCACGCCCGAGATCGAGTCGCGGATCCGTTCCATCATCGAGTCGAATAGCGTCGTGCTGTTCATGAAGGGGGACCGCGGTGCGCCACAGTGCGGCTTCTCGGCACAGGTGGTGCAGATCCTCGATCGGGTCCTGCCGGAGTACAAGACGTGCAACGTGTTGGCGGATCCCGAGGTCCGCGACGGGATCAAGGCCTTTTCCGATTGGCCCACGATTCCGCAGCTCTATATCGGGGGCGAGTTCCAAGGGGGCTGCGACATCGTACGTGAGATGTACCAGGCCGGCGAGCTGCACCGCGCGCTCGGTTTCGAGCGCCCCCTGCCTTCGACAGTTCGCATCGACGTCACCGAGCCGGCGCAGCAGGTCCTCCTCGAGGCGAGCCGCCGCCACGGCGGCGGAGATCTCCATCTCGGCGTCGACGCGCGCTACCGCCCTTCGTTCGGATTCGGGCCGGCGAGCGGCGACGAGGTGCTGGTCGAAGCCGGCGAGGGCCTCCGAATCCTCCTCGACGTAGACTCGGCGAGCCGGGCCGACGGAATGGTCGTCGATGCGGTCGAAACGCCGCAAGGCAGATCGCTGCGCATCGAGAACCCGAACGCGCCCGAAGGCGTCCGGGCCCCTTGATCCCGGAGGCTCAGCTTTGCCGGTCTCCGGACCGCGCCGGGTGGCTCGCCCCGATGAGGTAGGACGGTGTCATGCCGCTCGAGATCCACGATCCTCCCGCCGAGACTGCCGAGCAGGTCCGTCGAGTCGTGGCCGATGCGTTGCCGGGTGCCGAGGTCGGGGTGACCGGCGCGAACGGCCACTTCGAGATTCGCGTCGTGGCCGAGGTCTTTGCGGGCAAGAATCGCCTCGCCCGGCAGCGTCTCGTGTATCGAGCGATTGCCAGCCTGATGCAAGGCGACGCTGCACCCGTGCATGCCGTCGACCGCCTCGACACCTTGACGCCGGACGAGCTCTGATCGCTCGCCGAAGCCGAATCTTCGGTGGGTGCCGGACCAGCCCCGCCAGCCGCCGATCCCCGGCTCTCGCTCCCCATTGACTTCGACATGACTCGTACCGCCTACGCCAGCGTGGACCTCGGCGGCACCCGCCTCAAGGCCGTGGTCGGCCGCGACGGTCCGGACGTCCTCGCCAGCCGCAGTGTCGAGACCGAGGCCGCTGGCGGCCCCGCGCACGTGCTCGAGCGCATCGCGAGCCTGGTGGAGAGTCTGGCAGCCGAGGCCGGCGTGACTATCGGCGGGCTCGCGGTGGGCTGCCCCGGGCTGGTCGATCGGATGAGCGGCGTCGTGCGCTTCTTGCCGAACCTGCCGGGTCAATGGCGGGACGTACCGGTCGGTGCGCTCCTCGGTGCTCGACTCGGCGTCCCCGTGCACCTGCTCAACGACGTGCGCATGGCAACGCTCGGCGAGCTGGCTTACGGGCACGGGCGGCGATGCCGAGAGGCCGGCACGGAGGCGCCCACGCTGGTCTTGCTGGCCCTGGGTACGGGCGTCGGTGGCGGTGTGGTGGTCGACGGCAAGTTGAGGCTCGGAGCAGCTGGCGCAGCGGGGGAGATCGGCCACGTCAACGTGGAGCCCGAGGGCCTGCCCTGCAGCTGCGGTAGCCGCGGCTGTCTCGAGACGGTGATCAGCGGGCCGGCCCTAGCGGGCGAGGCGCTACGGCTGCTGCGCAGCGGGCGTGCCCCACTGTTGCGCGAGTCTCTGGCGGGTGACGAGGGGCTCGTAGATGCCGAGCGGATTGCCCAAGCCGCGGCGCGGGGCGACGGCGACGCTCATGCACTGATCGTGCGCGCGTCACGTTTCCTCGGCATCGTCGTGGCGGACCTGGTGACCACGCTCGCGCCGGACGTCGTGCTCCTGGCTGGCGGCGTTGCCGGGATCGGCGCACCGCTGCTCGACACGGTGCGCGCGACGGTGCGCGAGCGCGTGGCCATGGTGCCGCTCGAGACCGTGGAGATCGCCCTCTCGGAGCTGGGCGAGAATGCCGGGGTGCTGGGAGGACTGGCGCTCGCCCTTCGAGACGGCCGCGTGTAGTCGACGTACCCGACCCCTGCCGGACACCCGAAGGCCCAGCTCGTGCCGCCAAGGAGCCTGGGGTTGGCCGAGCTTGCGACGGTGTTGGGGTTGAAAGACTTCTGGAGGTGAATCGTGAGCGCGAGGGCCCGAGATCAGAACCTGCCGCGGTGCGACCGCTTGCCAGTGATGATTGCCCTGATGCTCGCCGTGACTACAGGCGTGGCTGCACAGGACTCGGGAGGCTGGGACTCAGGGGTTTGGGCTCACTACGGCGGCGATGCCGGTGGACGCCGCTACTCGGATCTTGCTCAGGTCGATCGCACGAACGTAGCGCAGCTCGAGGTCGCCTGGGTGGCTCGCACAGGAGAGCTGGGTGAAGGGGCTCGTGATGGCGCCGACCTCACCTTCGAGGCCACGCCGGTGGTCTTTGCGGACCTGATTCTCGTCACCACCGGCTTCAGCGACGTGCTCGCTCTCGACCCGGCGAGCGGGGAGGAGCGCTGGCGCTATCGCGCCGCGGTGCCTCGGGAGCGGTCCTACGCGGAAGTCACCACGCGTGGCATCGCCACATGGACCGACTCGTCGGCACAGGGCGCGGCGCCGTGCCGGCGGCGGGTCTACGTCGCCACGATCGATGCGCGGTTGCTGGCGATCGACGCCGAGCGCGGCCTGGCCTGCGGCGCGTTCGGAACGGAGGGAGCGGTGGACCTGGCGGCCGATGTCGGCATGACCGGCAACGGCGACTACCAGGTCACGTCGCCGCCCGCCGTGGTCGGCGATCTAGTTGTGGTGGGCTCCTCGATCGGCGACAACTGGAGCGCAGCCACCGCCGATGGGCGAGTCCGAGCCTACGATGCCCGAAGCGGTGCGCTGCGCTGGTCATGGAGCCCGCTGCCATTCCAGCGCTCGGGCGACCTGCGACTTGGCGCGGCGAACGCCTGGGCGCCGATCGCGGCCGACGTCGAGCGCGGGTTGGTGTTCGTTCCGACCAGCAGCCCGAGCCCGGATTTCTTCGGGGGATTGCGACCAGGCGACAACCGCGACGCGAACTCGCTCGTTGCGCTGGATGTTGCCTCGGGCCGCCCGCGTTGGTCGTTCCAGGTGGTGCACCACGATCTCTGGGACTTCGATCTCGGAGCGCAGCCGACGCTGGTCGAGCTCCAGCGAGACGGAGGGACAGTCGCGGCGGTGGCACAGGCGACCAAGATGGGGCTCTTGTACCTGCTGGATCGTGCGACTGGCGAGCCGCTCCACCCGGTCGAGGAGCGCGCCGTACCGACGAGCGACGTGCCGGGAGAGCATGCGGCGCGCACTCAGCCCTTCCCATTGCGGCCACGCCCACTGGTGCCGCCCGAAGGGGCGCCGAGCGCGGAGCGGGTTTGGGGGCTTTCGGAGTCGGACCGCCAGGACTGTCGCGAGCTGCTCCAGGGCGCGCGCTCCGAGGGCCCCTTCACGCCGCCGAGCCTGCGCGGCACTGTGCTCTGGCCGGGCAACTCGGGCGGCACACGGTGGGGCGGCATTGCCTGGCAGCCGACTCGCGGACTGCTGATCGTGCCCAGTGTGCACCTCGCGACGCTGGTCCAGTTGATGCCTCGCAGTGAAATGGCTGCAGCACGACGAGCGGGCGATGGCGAGTGGGAGTACGGCATGCAGGGCGGCGCCCCGTTCGGCATGCGCCGCCGCGAGCTGTCGTCGCGTCGCGGCGTCCCTTGCAGTCCGCCACCTTGGGGACCTTGACGGCGATCCGGGTCGCGAGCGGAGAGGTGGGATGGGAGATACCGCTCGGCGAGGTGCCGGGCGATCATCCCCTCGCTGCCGAGTATTCCTCCGCCGGAGTGCGTGGGTTCCCTATCAGCGGGGGGCCGATCACCACCGCCGGGGGACTGGTCTTCGTCGCCGGCACCTCCGACCGGCTGCTCCGCGCTCTCGACATCGAGAGCGGCCACGAACTGTGGCACGGCCAGCTGCCGCGTGCCGGTATCGCGACGCCGATGACCTACGTCGTGGGTGGGCGACAGTTCGTCGTCGTGGCGGCTGGGGGCCACGGCAAAGCCGGTCTCGAGCTGGGTGACTACGTCGTCGCGTTCGCGCTGCCGTCGGAGTAAGTCTCTCTGCTCGTCACGGATCGCTCCTGTCGCGGCCAGCCCGTGCGGCGCACCAAGACCTCGAGCAGGTAGAGAGTCAGGGCGAGGACCGCGAGGGGCGGCCAAAGCGATGCTCGCGACCCCTCGCTGTGTTCGAGGATCTCGGTGTTGGTGGGGTCGAAGCGGCCCCCGGTGGCATAGGCGATCCGTTCGAGGAGCGCGGTGTCGGGCGGTCCGGGTCGCAGCTCGCGCGCGCCGGGGGGGCGCAGCGGTCGGGTTGCAACGGTCACGCCTCCGATCCTGGCGCGCAGCACCAGGTCTTCCCCCTCGTGGACGAGCTCGTCGTCGTCGAGGAAGGCCTCGTAGCGGCCGGGCGCCACCTGATCCAAGCGCACCGTCGTGACCAACGTGTCGTCCGCTCGTAGCGCTTCGACGCTGGCGCCGAGACCGTGGCTCGGCGCGCCCTCCCGATCGGACACCGACAGCGATGCCACGAAGCCGCCCGACGCGCGTGTGACATCGAGAGCCACCGGCTCCTCGACCCCGCGCGCTGCCGCGTCACGCAGCAGTTGCGAGACCAGGCGGGGTCCGTCGGGCCAGGAGCGCCAGCTCGAGGTGTAGGTACCGCCGAGGTCGGCCGCGAACATCCACGTGCGTCCGAGCCCGACGTTCCACCGCGCGAGCAGCGGCTTCTCGTCCTCGGTGGCGAGGACCACCTCCACGTCCTCGCGGGCTTCGAGCGTGACGTGGCCGAGGAGCGGTGGGGCGCTGGCGAGCTCGATGCCCTCGAGCGCCGACGCCTGCATGGCCAGTCGGATCGGTGTCGACTGTTCGACCAGCGTGTCCTCGGTCTTCGACCGTGTCTCGTCCAGGAGGATCTGCTGGACCCGGCTCGCGTCGGAGACGAGATAGGCGGCGCCGTCCCCCCAGCGTGCGATATCGGCGAGCAGCGCCTCGTCGGCCTCGGCGCCGACGCCTACGGTCGAGACCGTGATCTTCGCATCGCGCATGGCCTCGACCAGCCGCCGGTACTCGTCCGGGTAGGTGCGGCCGTCGGAGATCAGGATCACGTGCTTGACCTTCGCCTCGACCTCTGCGAGCTGTTGGAAGCAGGACTCGAGCGCAGGATAGAAGTTGGTCTGGGCCGAAGCTTCGATGCGGCGGATGTCGTCGAGGATCTGCTCGCGGTTGCGCGCGAGCTGGAGCTGGACGACGCGGTAAGGGTTCCAGTCGAAGGCGACCAGCCCGAAGCGGTGCTCGTCGTCGAGCTCGCCGACCACAGCTTTGGCGGCCTCCTTGGCGAGCTCCATCTTGTCGCCCTTCATCGAGTAGGACTTGTCGAGCGCGATCATCAACGCGACGTCGGTGCGCTCCTCTTCGACGTTGAAGCGCATCGGCAGCACTTGCTCGAGGTCGCCTCCCGAGTAGCCCTCCTCGCCGAAGGTCGACGGACCGGCGAGAAACAGCAGGCCGCCTCCGTCGAGGACGAAGTCACGCACGGCGCGCTGCGCCTGCGGGCCGAGACGATCTGCCGCCACGTCGTCGAGCACGACCGCGTCGACGCGCGAGAGCGCGGCCACGGACAGCGTGTCTGGGGCGGCGCGCCCTGTCGTCCATCCGAGCGTCTCGAGGCTGGCCAAGAGCCTCGACGGTGCCGGCGGCTCCGCGACCAGAAGCACCCGAAGCGGCTCCCCGACCACCATCCCCAATGGCGGGGAGACCGCCTGGCCCAGCGTCTCGCCGCCGGTGTCGGCCGCCGCTCGGAGCGTCACGGCCCCGGCAAAGGGGATTCGCACGGGAATTACGAGCTCGTTGACGCCCACGTCGATGGCATGACGCTGGCGCGCGATCTCGGTCTCGTTCGCCACGAGGACCACCTCGAGCTCTACCGCGCGATCGCTCCACAGCGCGATCTCCGCCTGGAGCGGGTCGCCCGCGCGCGCGTTCCTCGGCAACCGGAGAGGACCGAGCTCGAGCGCCGCGCGGTGGGTCTCGAGCGGTATGACATCCACACTGGCTCCTTCCCGGCTCAGCCTGGGGAGGAGCCGATCGACCGATCCTGCGGTCTCGACGCCGTCGCTCCAGAGCACGACTCTCCAGGGTCGCAGGCGCTGCGGGTCGGTCCGGTGGAGCTCCGCCGCCGCGAGGTCGAGCGCCGCCTGGAGGTCGCTGCGACCGCGCCAGAGCGCACCCGGTGGTGTCTCGTTCCGTGGAGCGACCAGCAGCGGAGTTTCGCGGAGCGCGCTGGAGTCGCGAACCGTGGTCGTGCGATCGGCGAAGGCCAGCAGCGAGGACCGAGCGCTCCGTTGCGACAGCGCTGTGACGCGTTCCAAAGCCTGCTCCAGGCCGGCGGGCTCGACGCTCGCCGAGACGTCGACCGCCAACGCCAGCAACGGCGCGCGCCGAACTGGGACAGTCGCCCCGATCCAGGCGAGCAGCAGCGCCGCGACAGCCGCGGCCAAGAAACCAGCGTGCAGCCAGCCTGCCAGGCGAGCCGAACGGCCGAGCCCGTGGGCGACGGGAGGGCGGGCGAGACGAGCCGGGCGCCAGCTCACTCCGTGAGCCCCCACGCGCGGGTCCAGGTCTCGAGGGTCGCAAGGAGTGCGGCGACGGCTAGCATCGCGATCGCGAAGCGCTGGTGCCGTCGGGACTGCTCTCGGAGGTCTTCGCGGACGTCTCTCGGTGGCTGCGCGGAGACCAGGTAGCTGGGAGTGGCTTCGAGTCGTGGTGCGACGGGGAGCCTCGATGCGTTGACATCGCTCAGCCGGCGACCCAGCACGTGGCCGGGAGGCTGCGATCTTCCCGCCTCGGTGGCGCCGGCCTCGGCGAGTCGATCGACCAACTCGGCCACCAGCACGGGGAACGCCTCGTGCCTGCCGATCGACGAGGCCTCGACGGAGAATGCCGCGACCAGCACCGGAGGCTCGAGCCCCTGCAGCTGGAACACCAGCGGCCATTCCGTGTCGGTGGATCGCACGTCGTCTGCGGATCGCGTCGTTCCTCCGAGCAGGATCTCGACATCCGACGGCTCGTAGCGCCGCAGGTCGCCGAAAGCGACAGGGCCCCAGTCACGCGGTCCCGGCTGGCGCGCCCAGACAACGGCCTCGATCGCCTGCGCCGTCGGCTCCGGTAGCCAGGCGCGCGCCGGTGGCGCGAACAGAAGGGTCGGAGTGAGCGGCGACGACTCGGGAGCCCAACCTGCCGCGACCAGAACGTCGGGGACGGGCCCTTCGAGGGATGACGAGTCGGCCGGCAGCGCAGTCACCGTCACGCGCGGCAGCAGCCGCAGCGCCCGTCCTACGGCGCCGTCGACGTCGCCGACCGTGCCGACCAGAATCTGCCGCTGGAGGTGTGGCACGATTGCCGCGAGGTCATCGCTGGAGAGCGCATCGTCGGCGGTCTCGATCCGCGCCCGCACGATCTCGCCTCCCGCCGTCGCGGGCAGCGCCAGCACTCCCGACCAGGTCTCCCTCGGGCCGAGCTCGAGCGGTCGCTGGTAGAGGATCTGCCCCTCGGCACGCTCGACTACCAGGCGACTGGTCACTCCGACCAAGGATGCGTTGAACACCTGTAGGAAGGCTTCGATGGAGTCGGTCGTCGCCGCCGGCGAGGTGCTCGAAGCGTCGAACGCGAGCAAGCCGACGTTCGTGACAGGCTGGTAGACCGAAACCACCTGCCAGTCCTCGAGGCTCGCCAGAGCCACGCCGTCGCTGATCAGGAGTCTCCTCACCGCCGCTGCGGTCGACCCGGGGATCGCTCCATGGAGCGCCGGTAGCCTGCCCCGGGCCGAGGATGTCCTCAGGCCACGCAGCCAGGCTTCGGCCTCGGCGTCCGAGTGAGCCCAGCGTGGCCCGCTACCGCCGGTGGTGTCCGCCAGCAGGGTGGGGCCCTGCCAATCGGAGACGAGCTCTCGTGCTTGCTCCAGCGCTCTGTCGAGCCGGGTGACACCTGGCGCCACCTCGGTCGCCATGGTGGCGCTGTTGTCCACCACCAGGATCTGCGGTGCGCCGCGTCGCTCCGGTCGCGGCGGCCCGGCGAGCGCGAACGCCAGGCCGAGAGCCACGAGGAGGGATAGCAGCGCCGACAGCAGCCGTCGCAGTAGCGTGTGCGACCGGCGCCGCTCGGCGATCGGGCGCCACAGCAGCACCGAGGGCACGACGATGGTCGGAGGCGGTGGGCGCAGCAGGTAGAGCAGCGCCACGACGAGCGCGACCAGCAGCGGGAGTGACAGGCCGGAGATCCCGAACCACGACGTCGGGCTCATCGCAGCGGCCCGCGCTCTCGGAGCAGCCGCAGCACCACTTCGTCGAACGGTTCCTGTCCGCTCACCCGTGTGTAGCTGAAGCCGTGGCGCCGGCAGGCGGCGCGCACCGCGTCCGCGTAGGTCTCAGCCTGGCGGTGGTACTCGCGAAACGCCGCCGCCGTCGAGTGGAGTCGAATACGCTCGCCGCTCTCGGCATCCACCGCCTCGAAGCGGGGGCTCCCAGGACGAAGAGACTCGAGATCCTGGTCGAGATGGAGTGCCAGTACGCGGTGGCGGAGGGCTGCCAGCAGGTCGAGCGCGCCGGGAAGGCCGCCCCGCCGCAGGCCGGCGGATCGAGCCGGCTCGCCGTCCTCGACCAGGAAGTCGGATGCGATCACCACCAGGCCGGGTCGCCGTGGACGGGCGAAGAACCCTCGGACCGCGAGCGCCAGATCGCTTCCAGACGCGGTGTCGAGTCCTTCGAGGAAGCGGAGCAGGCGGTGGGTCTGGTTTGCGCCGCGCAGGGTCTCGAGGCTCTCGCGGGCACCGGCTGCGAACGCCAGCGCGGTCACGCGATCGGCCTGGCCGAGCGCGATGCAGCCGATCGCGGCCAGCAGGCGCTTGCCCTGGTCGAGCTTCGACCGGTCGGGCGTCGCCATCGACCGGCTGGTGTCGAGCAGCAGATAGACGGGGAGATCACCCTCCTCGTCGAACAAGCGAAGCAGCAGCTTGTCGAACCGGAGATAGGCGAGCCAGTCGACGTCGCGCATGTCGTCGCCGGGGACGTAGGCGCGGTAGTCGGAGAACTCGACGCCGCGACCCCGCCGCCGGGCGCGGTGCTCGCCGTGAAGCCCGCCGGGAGTGGTCCTGCGCACGACCAGTCGCAGCCGCTCGAGGCGGCGGCGGAAGTCTTCGTCGAAGAGCTGGCCGTCGGCGGGGGTGGCCTGCGCGACGGGCTTCGGCCGAGACTCTCCAGCGCTACCTGACATGCGCGGGACCGAGTCGGATCTCACCGCGAACGGCGGGCGCGCGTCATGGCAGCGGCACCGCGGCGATCACGTCGTCGAGGATCGAGTCGGTGTCCACGCCCTCTGCCTCGCCCTCGAACCCCAACAACACGCGGTGGCGGAGCGCCGGCTTGGCTACTTCGCGCAGGTCTTCGGCGGAGACGTTGGGGCGATCGTCGCAGAGGGCACGAACCTTGGCGGCGAGCAGCATCCCCTGCGCGCCCCGAGGGCTCGCGCCGTAGCGGACGTAGCGCAACACGCTGGACGGCGCACCCGGTCGATCGGGGTGCGTCGCCAGGACCAGCCGCACCGCGTAGTCGCGAACGGCGTGAGCGACCGGCAGGCTTCGCACCAGGCGCCGCAGCTCGAGGATGCCTTGGCGGTCGAGCACCGAGGTCACCTTCGCTTCCGTGCCTTCGGTGGTGCGGCGAAGGATCTCGTGCAACTCCTCGGCACTCGGATAGCGCACGCGCAGCTTCAGCAGGAAGCGATCGAGCTGGGCCTCGGGCAGGGGGAAGGTTCCCTCCATCTCGAGCGGGTTCTGCGTGGCCAGGACCAGGAACGGGTCCTCGAGCGGGTAGGTGGTTCGCCCGACCGAAACCGTCTTCTCCTGCATCGCCTCCAACAACGCGGACTGC
Source organism: Thermoanaerobaculia bacterium (assembly GCA_035524895.1). GTDB lineage: Bacteria > Acidobacteriota > Thermoanaerobaculia > Multivoradales > Multivoraceae > DATLFI01. The sequence continues at coordinate 34,693 of DATLFI010000100.1, forward strand.
GTCTTGGGCGTCGCGCGGTTGATCTCGTCGGCGAGCACGACATGCGAGAAGAGCGGTCCGGGGCGGAACGTCAAGCTCCGATGTCCGGCGGCGTCCTCCTGGACCACGTCGGTGCCGACGATGTCCGCGGGCATCAGATCGGGGGTGAACTGGATGCGAGAGAAGTCGAGGTGGAGCGCCGAGGCGAGCGTCTGTACCAGCCGGGTCTTGCCCAGGCCGGGGATGCCCTCGAGCAGAGCGTGTCCGTCGACCAGCAGGCAAGTGAGCAGGCCGTCGAGGATGTCCTCGTTGCCCACGATCACTCGTCCCACCTCGGCGCGCACACGCGCCACCGCGTCGCGCAGCGCCGCCACGCCGCGTTCCGGTTCGGCGATCATCCCGAGATCTCCCCTGTAGATCGCCGCGAGGACGTTTCCTCGGGCTCGGGTGTGAAGAACTCACGGACCAGCGCGTGCGCCCCCAACGGGTAGGGCACGTGCAGCGCCGGCCGTTCGAGCTCCGACGACCCGGCATCGAAGGCGGAGGCGTTGCCTCTCGGAGGGACGTCGCGTCGGGCTTCGGCCTGCCGGCTCGGCCGAGTGCGCCGCTCGGTAGCGTCGGCGTCGTCGCGCGCGGCCAGCAGCACCTCCTCCAGGGTCACCGCGATCTCCGAGGCCTCTCCGAGAGGTGTTTGGTCGCTCTCTTGGGGCGCCGTGCCGAGCCCTGCGCTGGCGGCGCCTGCGCCGTCGGCGTCGTCACGTGCTTCGCCGAGGTCGGACTCTCTACGGCCACCGGCGGCGACCTGGAGGGCCGACTCGGCGCTGTTGCCGCGCTTGCGCTGCGACTCGGCGGGGCTGGGGAGATCGAACGCAACGACCTGCTCGGCGATCTCGCGCCGCGACGGCGAGCCACCCGCGGCGCCTTCCTCGCCTTCCTTCGCGCGGTCCGTGCTCTCGCCGTCGCCGTCTCTCTGGTCCATGTCGCTCCGCTCGTCGCCGGCTCGCTCGGGCCCCGAGCCATCCCTCTCGTCGGCACCCTGGCTACGGTGTTCCTCGCGCAGGGTTGCCGCAGTCTCGCTAGCGCTCAGCTCCGACTTTGCGCGTGCGGCCGTGGAGCCATGTCGTGCACGCGACTCTCTGGAGTCGCGTTCCTCTCGGCTCGAGGGCTCCGAAGCCTCCATCGAGCTCTCGCCTCGAACAGTGGTGTTTGGCTCGACGGGGGTACCCTCGAGCTCTTCGGCAACGACCTGCTCGTCGGCACCCTCCGCCCGTTTCGTTGCCGCCAGCTCGTCGCTCTCGCTAGCGTCGAGGAGGCCACCGGGGAGAGCTCGAGCATCAGACAGCTGAGCGCTGGCCAGCGCATCCTGGGGCGCGTCAGGCAGGAGTGCGACCAGCAGAGCTGCGCCGACCAGGAGGGCCGCCATGGCAAGGGGAAGGCGGGGCGGCCGGATCGAGACGACGCCTGCGGCGGAGGTCGACTGCACTGCCAGCTCGGCGCGCCGCTCGAGCAACGGTCGCCACGGCGAGTCAGGCACCTTCTCGCCCACCTCGAGGCTGGTCTTCAGGAGGTCGTGCAGTCGCGCCTGGCGGTCGGCGGCGCTCGCCGCTCGCGAGAGGTCGCGACGTCCCGCGGCCAGCAGGGCGGCCAGCACGACCGCGGCCGCGGCGGCACCCGCCGCCAGCGCCGCTGCGCCGGGACGCCAGAAGAGCATGAGGGCGAGGAGTGTGACCGCTGGTAGCAGGGCCGCCCAGGAGAGGACTCTCAAGGCACGGCCGAGCCTCAGGCGTCTGTCGACCTGCGCCAGGAATCGCGACAGGCCGGTAGGCGGCGGCGAGCGGCGCCTCAACGCCAGCGTTCCCAGAGCGCGATTCCGCCGGCCTGCTTGCCGACCTCGATCGTGTCGACTCGGCGCCGGGCCGCATTGTCGTAGATCTCGACGACTCCTGGCTCGCCACCGACGCCCTCGACCGTGACGAAGCTGTACCGGCCGTCCGGTGTGATCAGCACGCCATGAGGAACACGGCGCGTCGTGGGAATCCGCGCGACCTCCTTGCCGCTGGCAAGGTCCCAGAAGCCCACGGCGTCGCCGCGCTTGTAGGTCACCACGAGCAGGCTCTCGTCGGGCGTGACGTCTGCGTTGTAGGGGCCGTTCCAGGTGTCGGCGAAGCGCCGGACGACCTCGAAGGACGCCAGGTCCACCTCGAACAAGGTGTTGCCGGAAAGCCCCGTCACCCAAACCTTGCCACTCGCGGTCGGCGCCGTGACCCACGCCGGCTCGATTCGCATGGCGCTGTGGTGCCGCTCCGTCAGGGACACCGGTTGCGCCACTTCTCCGGAAGAGTGATGGGCGTGCGGGTCGTGCTCGGGAGCGTCGTCGAGACGGAGCTTCAACCGGCGGCGCACCTCGAAGCGCAGGGCGTCGACCTCCACCAGGTCGTCGTCCATCATGTTCACGGAGTAGAAGAACCGACCGTCGCGGCTCATGCGTGCGCCGTGAGGCATCGCGCCGGTGGGAATCTGCGCCACCTCGGTCATGGTCGAGGTCTCGATCACCGAGATGGTACTCGGCTCGTGATCGCCGTAGAAGTCAGCATTCACTACGTACAGGAGTCCGGTGGTGCCCGACACGTCGAGGGTGGCCGGGAACATCCCGACGCGAACGTCGCCCTCCCATTCGTCGGTCCCGGTGCGGAACTTGTGGATGGTTCCGAAGGGCTGCCCGTGGGAAATGGACACGTACCAGTATCGGCCGTTGGGCGCTACCGCGATGCCGTGCGGCCCCTCGATGTCGGCAGGGAAGCTGCCCACCGGGATGGTCTTCTCGACAAACACGCCTGAAGGTCCGAACCGAACGAGCGACACCTCGTCTTCCGACTCGGAGCAAACGTAGACCCAGTAGTCGCGCTCGGGTCGCACCAGATCCGCGGTCGGGCTCGGCGCTGCAGCGATAGTGGTCTCCGCGGCGGCGGTCTCGACTCGCGCTGGCTCACCGGTCCTGAGACCTCCGACGCCCAACGGAATGCCGATCTCGTCCGCTCGTGCGCCCAGCGACAGCAGGCCCAGTGCTGCCAGGCCCACGGCTGCCAGGCCCAGCGATGCGAAGCAGAGCCGTCGCATGCGCGCGCGGTCTCGAACGTATGCGGGATCCCGTTCGCTCACTAGCTCTCGCTCACCGGCGCGCTGCCGCTTCTTGGTGCTTCACTGTTGGCCGTTCACTGTGTTGCCGTTCACTGGGGCTCGCCGACGATTCGGTCCGGGTCCTCCGGGTCCACCAGCTTGACCGCCCAGAGCCCCGAGTTCCAATCCGAAAAGAAGACATGACCCTTGTAGGGCTGGGGCCCCCAGACGAACGGGGAGTTGGGGATGAAGCCCTGAGGATCGAACGACATGAACAGACCGATCTCGCGCCCCTGAGCGTAGAGGTCGCCGAGCAGCTCGCCTGAGACGTCGACCACGCGCAACCCGCCGTTGTAGTAGGCGACGTACATCACGTCGTCATCGATCCACAGGTTGTGGGTGCCCGCCTCCGGCACCTGGTAGCGAGCGACCTCGTTTGGGCTCGCCCAATCGTCCCACTCGATCACGTGGATCCAGCCGGCGGCACGGGGCGGTGCCTCGCCGGCCTCGCGCCCCGTGAGCCCGTAGGGGAATGCCTCGTCGCCCGCGAACACGTAGAACTTCCCGGTCGACTGGCTGCGGTAGGGGAAGGCGGCGTGATTCCAGCCGTTCGGGTAGCGGTAGTGGCCGAGGGCAACCGGCTTGTTCGGGGCACCGCCCTTACCGCCACCTCCGACGTCGATCGCCCAGACACCGTCGTCCCAGTTCGAGGTGAACGCGACACCGTCGACGACCCAGACGTCGTGCAGCGCGTGCCCGGGCGTCTCGAGCTCGAAGCGGCCCACGCGGTAGGGCTCGGACGGGTCCTCGATGCTGATGACGTCGAAGCGACGGCCATTGTTGACGGCGTAGACGTGGTTGTCGTGGACGAACACGTTGTGCACGCCGCCGGTGAGCTGGTCGTCGTAGCGCGAGAGCACCCTCACCCCGGTCTTCGGGTCGGACACGTCGAGCACCACGATGCCGTTCTTGCGGTTCGACGCGCCCTCGCGGCTGATCACCGCGAGCCTGCCGTCTTCCGAGATCTTGACGTCGTTGACGGTCCGGGCGTCGACCCGAACGGTGTCGACGAGCACGATGTTCTCGGGGTTCGTGACGTCCCAGAAGTAGGCGTGTCCTTCGGCGCCCCAGGTGCCGGTGATGGCGTAGTCGCTGCCGTCAGCGCCCTCCCACACCCACAGGTCGCTGGTGTGGCGGTCGCGCACCTTGCCCTGCCCGACGAAACGGATCTCCTTGGCCACCGAGCGCGGCTCGACTCGGATGCGCCGGCTCGCGGAGAGATCTCCGGCGGTTGCCACCACAGTGTAGGTGCCGGACCGCTCGGCCACGAACCGTCCGTCCTCGGTGACCAGCGCGCTGGCGCCGGGCGCGACGATCGCAGGGCTCACTCTTCCCGCGACGGCGAAGGTGACCGGAAGGTCGTGTACCGCGTTGCCGGCGGCATCCGTGCCGCTCGCGGTGAGCCGGACCATGTCTCCCGTTCGCACCCGGTCGGCGCTTGCCTCGAGGGCGAACAGGACCGTGGGGTTTGCCTCGACACGGATACCGAGGCGCCCGACGGCATCCTCGGCCTTTGCCGTGATGGTGGCGGTGCCGGGGGCTCGTAGCGTCAAATGACCGAAGCCATCGGGCTCGGCGACCCGAGTGTCAGAGCTCTCGAAGGCAGCCTCGACATCGACACGTTCGACTCCCGAGGCGTCCACGACACGCGTCGCGAGAGGAATCGTGGTCCCGGCATACAAACGTCGTGGCAACTCCACGATCTCGACCGAGCGCACGGGCGGGTTCGGTACCGTGACCTCCACTTCGACCTGCAGGATCGCCTCGGCCTGCCGCGGCTCGTCCTCGGGGTCCTTGGGCACCAGCACCACCACGGTGAACTTCCCCGGACCGAAGGCCTCGAGCTCGCCGGCCGGGTTGACGCCGACATGGCGGCGCGAGCGTGAGAAGAAGACGACGGGCCGGTCGGTGATGGTTCGCTCGCCATCTCGCAAGTGCGCCTGGAGCTGCGCCTTGGCCCCCACCTCGAGCGTCACTTCCCGCGGTGTGACCTCGAGCACGGCCCCCGGTGGAAGCGGCTCGAGCTCCTGCTCGGGACCCGCGGTGGCGGACGGCGCCGAGTCAGGGGCCCGCTCTTGCGCGGCAACCGGCGGCGCCGCGCCGGCCAGAGCCAGCAGCAGCGAGAGGAGGATGATCGATGGGCGGGCGGCGTGGCTGACGTCGGTAGCAGGCAATCGGGTACCTCTGCCGCTGGAACGCGGCGCAGTGTATCAAGCGATCGGAGGCGAGCTCGCTCGGAGCGCGGATGGCTGGGCCAGCCTGGCCATGCGGCGTGGCGTTCAAGCCCAGGTTGCACGCGGCGACAGGCTGGACAGGTCCGCAATTCGTACGGGCTGACCGCTCCGCGCGCTCTTGCGAGCGCCGATTCCGAGTAGCACAGCCATCGCTCCCTGTCGCGAGCCTGCGGCCTGCCGGAGCGGGTCGGGGCCGTCCGGCTCGCGCAGGATGCGGTCGAGCATCTTGGGATCTCCGCCACCATGGCCACCGTCGTCGTGCGGAATTCGGATGAGCTCGGAGGCGCCGAAGTTGTCGGTGAGCCGGAGCTCGTCGTAGTCGGGCACCCCCCAAGGCTGGCTCTCGAAGATCCACGCTTCGAGCCGACCGCGGGTGCCGTTGAAGGCGATCCGGTAGCCCTCGTAGGGGGAATACGTGGTGCACGAGTAGCTCACCTGGACGCCGTTGGCGAAGGCGATCTGCGCCGCCATCTGGTCGAAGATGTCGATCTCCTCGCTCCACACGCAACCGTCGCGGATGTAGCCGTCGTGGTGCTCGTGGTCGGCGTAGAGCTGCACCATCAAGGGGCTCTTCGAGATGTCCCAGAAGTAGTCGCAGCGCTCGGCGTGCGCGCAGCCGCGACAGCGAGTCGAGCGGAACGAGTTGTTGCCGCCATAGTGACGCAGAGCCCCCTGCGCGTAGACCACCTCTGGCTCCGACTCGAGCCACCAGCCGAGCAAGTCGAAGTGGTGGCACGCCTTGTGGACGAAGAGGGTGCCCGAGAAACGTTCCTTGCCATGCCAGCGCCGGAAGTAGGCGGCGCCGTGGCTGGTGTCGAGGTACCAGTGGAAGTCGGCCGAGGTCACTTCGCCGATGCGCCCGGACCGCAGGATCTCCTTGATCCGAAGGCGGTGAGGTGCGTAGCGATAGTTGTGCGCTACCACGATGTCACGATCGTGGCGCGCCACCGCGTCGAGGATCGCCTGGACGCCGGTCTCGTCCGTGGTGAGCGGCTTCTCGGTGATGACGTGGCAGCCGGCATCGAGAGCCTGGACGATGAGCGCGGCGTGGCTGTTGTCGACCGTGGTCACGACCACCCGCTGCGGCCTCGCCTCCACCAGCATGCGGCCGAAGTCGGTGTACGTCGGGCAGCCGGCACCGATGAACTGCGATGCGAAGGCGAGACGACCGGGATTGGTGTCGCACAGGCCCACCAGCTCGACCGCGTCGGAGTAGTCGCGCTGCAGGGTGCGACCCCACAGCGTGATGCCACGGATGCCGGTGCCGACGACTGCCAGGCGCTGCCGGGGCGTCGGTGTCGCCCCGATCGGAAGCCGAGCGGCCACGAGACCGGCCACGGCGCCAGCTCCGGTCTGGAGGAAGCTGCGTCGGGACTGGGGAGAGGAGGTTGGTTGCGACATGACTGTTCTCCGGTCAGCGGGCGTCGCGTGGAGTCGCGTGCGGGTCGTATTGGCGGCAGGGAAGGGGCCTACTCGACTGTGGCGAACAGTTCTGCGGCGCGATCGAGATCGACGTTGCCGCCCGACAGCGTCACCCCCACGCGCGCTCCCGGCTCCGGCTGGATCACGCGGTCCAGGAGCGCCGCGAGCGCGAGCGCGCCGGTGGGCTCGACGACGAGCTTGAGGCGCTCCCAACAGAAGCGCATCGCTTGCACGATCGCCCGTTCCGAGACGGTGACGACGTCGTCGGCGAGCTCGAGGATCAGCGGCATGGTGAGCTTGCCGAGCGACGGCGTGCGCGCTCCGTCGGCGATGGTGGGAGGGTTGTGCACGGTCTGCAGGGTGCCGGTGCGGAACGTGCGCGCCGCGTCGTCGGCGAGCTCGGGCTCGACCCCCACGACGCGGCAGCCGGGCGACAGCGCTCGCGCCGAGAGCGCCGAGCCTGACAGCAGGCCCCCGCCGCCGAGGCACACCAGGAGCAGGTCGAGCTCCCCGGTGTCTTCGATCAGCTCCTTGACGGCGGTACCCTGGCCGGCGATCACCCTGGCGTCGTCGTAGGCGTGGATCAGCTGGAGCTCGCGCTCCGCGGCGACCCTCTCCGCGACCGTCTGGCGGTCGCTGCGGTCGCGGTCGTAGAGCACGATCTCGGCGCCGTAGTCGCGTGTGGCGTCCGCCTTCACCCGTGGCGCGTCCTGGGGCATCACCACGGTCACCGGGATCCCCAGTAGCTGACCTGCCAGCGCCACCGCCTGGGCGTGGTTGCCGGACGACGCCGCGAGCACTCCCTCACCGGGGTGACGCCGTTGGTGTTGAGAGAGAGCGTTGAAGGCGCCGCGGAACTTGAAGGCGCCGGCGCGTTGCAGGTTCTCGCACTTCAGGCGCACCTGACAGCCGGACAGGCTGTCCAGGGTCTTGGAGCGCGCGACGGGCGTCCGATGCGCGACACCGTGCAGGCGCTCGTGAGCCCGCTCGACGTCTGCGAAGGTCACAGCCCGGTCGGAGGTGGGGTCGGGTTGGGCGGAGGGGCACATGGTCAGGACCTTCGGGCGAGTGTGGGAACGGTTCTTGCTTCTGGGCGTCCCGAGACCGAGCCCGCAATGGCACCCGTCGAGGGGGCCTCTGCTCTGGAAAGGGCACCCGGGGGTGACGGAATGATAGAACTTGCAAGGATCGACACCGAACCTTCGCCCAGCGGAGGCAGCGGGATGAGACGGAGACCCGGGGTATCGGGATCGCTTCCGGTGGCGGGAGAGCTCGGCGAGGCCCGTGCTCGCTGGACCTGGCCCCCTGTCGAGCGGGTAGCTGTGATCGTGCCCGCGTTCGACGAGGCGGCGACGATCGCCGAGGTGCTATCGCTAGTCCTGGCGTGCGTGCGCCCGGGCAATCCGGACGGCATGTTCGACGAGGTGGTCGTCGTCTCCGACGGCTCCACAGACGACACGGCGGCCATCGCACGAGGGCTCGGTGCGAGCGTGGTCGAGCTCGAGAGCAACGGCGGAAAGGCCGCTGCGCTCGCCACTGGTGTCGCCCACAGCGACGCGCGCGTCGTGCTGTTCCTCGACGCGGACCTGGTCGGCTTCGACGCCGCGACCTTCCGGCGGCTGGTTCGCCCGGTGGTTGCCGGCAACGCCGCGATGGTCGTCGGCATCCGCGACCGCGGGCGCTGGTTGACCGGGCTCCACGCGAGCCAGCACGGGCCGTTGCTGTCAGGGGTGCGCTGCCTGCGTCGCGAGCTCTTCGAAGCGGTGCCCGACAGCTTCGTGCGCGGCTACCGTATCGAGACCGCGCTGAACTGGACCTGCCGGCAGCTCGGCGGCGTGCTGTTGACGACCCCGCTCTACGGCATCCGGCACCGCATCAAGGAGCGTAAGCGCGGCGTCCTGCGCGGCTTCGTGGCGCGCATTTCGATGTTCGCCTCGGTGCTCGCTGCCTTCGTGGAGCTCAAGGTACGCCGACCGCGGCTTCGGCCTTCGAGACTCGACCTGGGGCCGGCTGATGTGTCCGCTCGCTCTGTGACCTCAGGCCCGAGCCCTCCCGCCTCGCGCATAGCGTAGCGCAGGGAGGCGTCAGCCTTCGAACCGCCAGAGCGCCAGCGTGGTGCGGTCTTTGACCAGGATGCCGTCTCGGACGGGCGCAGGGTGCGCCCACACCGGCGTCGTCGCGATCTCGTGTCGGCTCTCGGGCTGCCACTCGCTCCGGCTGGCGCTGCCCACCAGCAGCACGCCGTCGGTCGTCGACACCACCAGCCGGTCGCCAGCTAGTAGCAGCGACGCGTTGACGCCGATGCGGCCCTCGCTGAGCCACACTGTCCCTCCGGTGGCGGCGTCGAGGCAGAAGAGCTGGCCGCGCTTCAAGTGAGAGAGGCCGAACAGCAGGCCGTCGTGGAGCACCGGCGAGCTCATGTACTGCGGGACGTCGGCGTTGCGCCAAACCTCCGTGGCGGTCCAGGAACCGGCCTCGCGGCGCACCCGCAGGGCAAAGGTGCCCTGGTCGAGCCCCGAGAAGATCACGGTGTCGCCGAAGACCACCGGTGTCACGGAGTTCTGGTCGTAGGCGGTCTCGAAGGGGACCATCCACAGGAGCTGGCCGCTCTCCGCGTCGAGCCCAACCAGGTGAGCGCGAGTTTGCGTGACGAGCTGCGGCGGACCATCACCGAGCGTCGCGATCACCGGCGAGGCGTAGCCGGGACCATCTCCGCTCCAGCGCCATACCTCGACCCCGTCCTCGAGGCGGAACGCGGCGATCGCTCCCTCCTCGAGGCCACCCACGTGCGCGACCAGCGCGTCTCCGACCACCATCGGCGACATCGCTGTGCCGAACTCGGGCGCGGTGGTCGGGAAGCGGCCCTCGAAGTAGTGACGCCACAGCAGCCGGCCGGACACGCGGTCGAAGCACGAGAGCGCGCCGCTGATCCCGAGCGTGCAGACGCGCGTGCCGGCGACCACAGGCGTCGACTTGGGCCCCTTGCCGTGGGCTACCGCCGCCGGGTTCATCTGATAGGGCGTGGAGGTCGCCTGCCGCCAGAGCTGGTGGCCGGTTCCCAGGTCGAGCGCGAGCACGACCTCCTCCTCGCCCTGCCGTGCGTGCTGGTACACCACTCCGTCCGCCACGACCGGCGAGGAGTGCCCCTCGCCGACCTCCACCTTCCAGGCTTGCGTCGGCTTGCCGGTGAGGACCGGTAGCGGGTCGCCGACGTGGCCGCTGCGGTTGGGCCCTCGCCATTGGGACCAATCGGCGGCGCCGAGCAGCAGGCCCGAGGCCACGAGCAGAGCCAGACCGGCGGGACGGAGTCGCGTGTCGAGTCGCATGAGCACCTGCTGGGAGAGAGGTTCGAGAGGCGGCTATCGCCAGTACCCGACGATCATGCCCCAGAGGACCGCGACGGCTGTGCCGATCGCCGGGAAGGCGGCTGCCGCGAGCAGCGTGCGGGCGAGCAGCGAGGCTCGACCGGGCCACAGCAGCACCGCCGCCTGCGCTGCGGCGATGGCGCCGAGCGGGAGGCCGAGGCCCCACCAGCCGGCGGTGCACCAGGGGCAGTGCGGCGGGTCCGCGTTGGCGATGTTGCACGCCTCAGCGGCGCCATTCCACCACGAGCGGCAGCCGCAGGCGTAGACCAGATCGCAGAGGTTGATCAGGAAGGCGCCCGACAGCCCGACGGCCACGACGAGCACGGCCAATCGCACCCACCTCGGACCACCGCCGGGGCTGGTTTCGCCGCTCGGAGCGTCTGCATCGATAGAGACCGGCGGAATCGACATCGAGGGCTCGGTCGCGTCGTGGCGGATCGTAGCGTGGTTTAGCAGCCCGTGGTGAAACCCGCGTGAGGCTGCGCGCGGGGATCTGCGGTCGCTGGCAAGGCGTGGCCGACGACCGCGATGCGGTGCCATCGTGCAGGAGGCCCAACGTAGCCAGCGGCCGCAAACCCCCGCGCCCCAAGCGGTTGGGGCGGCGTGGGGCCGTCTGCGGTGTTGCGCTCGCTCAGCGATGGACCCAGCATCGCCACCGCTC
>DATLFI010000101.1:0-24406 GCA_035524895.1 Thermoanaerobaculia bacterium
GCGATCGCCCGCACCCGAGGGCGGGCGGCGCGAGCAAGCTGCCTCTCGTGCCTCAGGGGGCGAGGGCCCGGGCGATGTCATCGATCGGTACACGCTGATCGAGGAGATCGGCGCCGGCGGCTTCGGCGCGGTCTTCCTCGCCCAGCAGCGCCCGGCCGTCCCTACTTCGTGATGGAGCTGGTCGCGGGCGAGCCGATCACGGCGTTCTGCGACGCGCAGGAGCTCTCGATCCCGGCGCGGCTGCGGCTGTTCACGCAGGTCTGCGGCGCCATCCAGCACGCGCACCAGAAGGGCATCATCCACCGCGACATCAAGCCGAGCAACGTGCTGGTGGCGATGCGCGACGGCAGGCCCAGCGCCAGCGTGATCGACTTCGGCATCGCGAAGGCGATCGAGGGCGCGCTCCCGGATCACTCGATGCACACCAGGCTCGGCCAGTTCGTCGACACGCCTCTCTACATGAGCCCGGAGCAGAGCGAGGGCAGCGGCGACATCGACACCCGCACCGACGTCTACTCGCTCGGCGTCCTCCTCTACGAGCTGCTCACGGGCACGACGCCGTTCGGACGGGGGGCTTTCCTCCAGTCGCCGATCACCGAGATGCAGCGGGTGATCCGCGAGGTCGACCCGCCGCGCCCCAGCGCGCGGGTGTCCGCCTCCACGCCGTCGCAGCCGGAGCTCGCGGCGAGCCGTCGGGCCGAGCCGTCGAAGCTGGCGTCGCTGCTGCGCGGCGAGCTGGACTGGATCACCATGAAGGCGCTCGAGAAGGAGCGGGAGCGCCGCTACGAGGCCGCCAGCGCGTTGGCCGAGGACGTCTCGCGACACCTCGCGGGCCAGCCCGTGATTGCGGCGCCGCCGAGCACCGCGTACCGCGTGCGCAAGTTCGTCGGTCGGCACCGAGGCCCGGTGATCGCGGCGGCGATCGTCGCGCTCGCGCTGGTCGGGGGGCTGGCCGGCACGCTCTGGCAGGCCGGCGTGGCAGCCCGCGAGCGCGACGCGGCGCGCCAGGAGGCCGCCCGGGCCACCGCGCTCAACGACTTCATGGCGCAGATGCTCACCGCGTCGGATCCCGAGGCGCAAGGATCGCGCGAGGTCACCGTGCTGGAGCTGCTGTCCAAGGCGTCGACCACCGCGACCGAGACGCTGGCGGGGCAGCCCGAGGCTGAGGCCGAGGCGCGCACTCTCCTGGGAAACACCTTCCGCTCGCTGGGCGAGGTCGGCGAGGCGATCGAGGAGCTCGAGCGCGCAGTCGAGCTCCGCGAGCAGGGCGCAGCGGGCGAGACGCGCGGCCACGCGGTGTCCCTCGCCGCGCTGGCGGTGGCGCTGCAGAGCCGCGGCGACTACCAGGCGGCGGTGCCGCTCCACGAGCGCGCGATCCGCATCGTCGAGGGGCTGGGAGACGCGGAGCTCGAGACGCTGGGAGTCCTGCACTACGACCTCGCCAGCGGGCTGCAGCGCCTGTCGCGCTACGAAGAGGCCGAGCAGCAGCTCGACCGCAGCGAGGCGGTGTTCGCTCGGCTCCCCGGCGAGCTTCCGGGAAGGCGGGGGAAGATCCTCACCGAGCGGGCGACGCTGGCGAAGGACTGGAAGGGCGATCTCGACCAAGCCGAGCAGCTCTACACCGAGGCGCTCGAGACGTTGCGCCGGTCCGACGAGCCGTGGCTGGTGAGCGACGGGCTCAACAGCCTCGCCGTCATCAAGGCGAGTCGCGACAAGCTCGACGAGGCGATCGCGCTCCACGAGGAGTCGATCGCGATCTCGCGCCGCGTCTTCGGCGACGACCATCCGACTGTCGCCACCCAGCTCGAGAACTTCGGCAGTGTGTTCCTCAAGCGCCGCGAGCACGCCCGCACCCTCGAGCTGCTCGAGCAGGCGCTCGCCATCCGCGAGTCGGTCTACGACGCCGACAGGTTCCCGGTCGCGCGCACCCGCTTCAACATAGGCGTGGTGGCGGCCGAGAGCGGCGACTGGCAGCGCAGCCGCGAGCTGATCGACTCCGTGATCCCCGTGTTCCGGCAGCACGCCGGCGAACAGAGCGTCGAGGTGGCGACCGGGCTCATCTATCGCGGCCGCGCCAGCGAATGGCTGTCGAGCTTCGACGCCGCGTTGCGCGACTACGAGTCGGCGCTCGCGGTGATCGACTCCATGGGTGCCCCGAGCGTGCCGCTGCGGCTCAACGTGCTGATGAACCTCACCCGGCTCCACTGCCGGCGCGGCGCGCCCCAGGAAGCTCGTGACACGGCGGCGCTCGCGCGGAGCCTGGTCGATGCGGAGAGCGAGGACGGCAAGGCGTGGGTCGGGCGGTTCGAGCAGTCGCTGGGGTTCTGCGCGTCTGGCGGTTGACGGCTCCCTCGTCGAGAGCCCAGCCCTCGGCGGTGGCACGCGGTTCGCAAAAGCAAGAATGACCAGCTCCAAGGAGAAGACTTCGTGCCCACGAAGAAGCAGAACCAACCCAAGAACGAGGATCCGCCCAACCGGCCGGGCGGCGGTCGCGGCGACGACGACTCGGACCCGAAGAGCGAGAGCATGCGGGGAGGGGACCCCAACGACGGGATCAAGGGAGCGGGACGGCAGGGACCGCCCCAGGATCAGCGCGAGGAAAAGCGCCAGAAGTCCGGACGGGTCCAGGCCGCGCGGGCCTCGAAGGCCCCGCGGTCGCAGTAGGACCGTAGGCCGATCGGGAGGGAGTGACCGCTAGGGCACGAAGGGAGGCCCTCAGCTCTTCCTCGCCCTCAGCAGGTCCCGCGCAGTCACCACGAGCACCCCTTCGATGCTGCGCCTCAGCCGCCCCTCGACCGCAGGTACGAAGAGCACGCGGACCTGCTGCCGGTTCAGGTAGTTGGCGTCGAGGCCGGGCGCCGGCCGCTCGCGTAGGCGCGCTGCTTCGCGGCGCAGGTCTCGGGCGGTGACCGGGCGATCGTGCCACTTGATCTCGCCGAGCACGAGCGCGCGTCCGTCGAGCGAAGCGGCCACGAGATCCCACTCAGGCGCGGCTCCGTGCCACCACCGGAACGCGCTACCGAGTGGGCCGACCTCCCGCAAGCCGGGCACGTCGAGCCGGGGCAGCACGGCACGGCACAGGTCCTCCCACGCCTCGGCGACGAGGCTGGGCCAGAAACGACGGAGCGTCGCCAGGCGCGCGGCTCGCGTTCCCGCCGCGAGCTGCCCGCGATGCGGGGCGACCACGCGGAACCACAAGCGGAAGTGGGGATCGTGAATCTTGTAGAGACTGCGCCGGCCGCCCTTCTCCGAGGATCCGAACGGCACTTCGCGCCGCACCAGCCCCATGCCGACCAGCCGCTCCAGCGGTCGCGCCATCGACGTCGCCGGCCGGCCGAGCCGCCCGCCGATCTCGGAGACGCGGTTCGCCCCACCGCCGATCGCGTCGAGCACGGGGCGCACCTCGAGCGCGCTCGGGATCTCCTCTAGCAGCAGCCGGTCCGGCTCGCGGTGGAGCGGGCCGAGCGGGTCGAGCACCAGCTCGTCGATACGCTCCTCGACCGAGCCCGATGCCTCACGCGCCAGCTCGAGGTACCTCGGTACGCCGCCCCAGGCGGCGTAGTGCCGCACCAGGTCGGTCGCCGACGAGGGTTGCAGCGCCTTCTCGACGAAACGCAGCTCGAGGGGCTGCAGATCGAGCACGACGCGAGCGCGGCCATAGAGCGGTGCGCCGGCGTCGAGCACCAGCCCCTGCATCATCCTTTGACTCGAACCGGCGAGAGCGATCACGAGTCGCGCGGCACTGGCGTCCCGATCGACGAAGCGTTGCAGGATCGACGGCAGCTCGGGCGACGCGGCGACCAGGTAGGGCAGCTCGTCGATCACGAGCGGACCGCGGAAGCCGTGCGCCTCGGCATCACGGCCCACGCGCGCCAGTAACGCGGACCAGTCGGGGTAGGCGACGTCCGCGAACCCGGAAAGCGCCTCGGCCAGCGCTTCCGCCAGATAGCGCCGCTGGATCTCAGGCGCCGACTGATCTGCCACACAGTAGACGCCGCGGTGTCGCTTCGTCCATTCGAGGAGGAGCCGCGTCTTGCCGATGCGGCGGCGCCCATACACCACGGCGAGCCCGCCCTCGCCACTCGGGTCGGCGAGTTGGTCGAGCCGGCGGAGCTCGGCGTCACGATCGAGGAACAGCATATTCTATGCAAGGTAGCATAATGCTGTGGAGAAGAATAGCCAGAGACACGCCCGACTCGCTCGACGAAAGCGATCGCTGCTGTCACTCGACGAGGACGAGCTCGGGGATGTCAGCGAAGTCCTCGACGTTGAGCGTCCAGAGCCGTGCTCCCGCCGTCAAGGCCGTTGCTGCGATCGCCAGATCGATCTGGCGCCGACGTGGGCGACCCAGAATCCGAAACAGGTCGGCAGCACGGAGTGCGGCGGCGGAGTCGAAGGGGAGAGCTTCGTCACTCGGAAAGAGTTCTTCTTGATAGGCGAGCTCTTCCGGGGTCCGGGGTCCTCTTCGCCACTCGTAGAGGGCGAGAGAAGCCAATCGGAGCCGTTCCCCGGCAGTGACGAGCTCCTCCAGACGAGGAAGAGCATCCCGCGGCCCCGTGAGGCTGCGCACGAGAGCAGACGTGTCGACCAGGATCACGAGTCTCGCCAGCCCGCTCTCCGGGCCTCGCGAATCTCCTGGAGCTCACTCTCTACCTCTTCCTCAGAGCGCGAAGCTGACTCAGAGCGCAATCGCGAGAGAATTACCAGCTTCTCCCTTCGCTCGTGCTCTGTCAACCGGTCGCAGCGTGCCTCGAGCTCGCGAATGGCCCGCCGCACGACGTCGCTCTTCGAAGTCCCCAGTGCCTGCGACACCCTACGGAGGGCCGCATCGGTCTCTTCATCGATGGAGAAGGTCGCCCTCATAACGATTGCATACTAGCATAACCAGGCGGAGGTGTCGCCCCACCGTCACGCCTCCACGGGCAGGGAGATGAGGAGGAGGAGAAGCTGGCGACGACAGGGCGCGACGTCTACTGGTCGGCGCTCCGGCCGCTCCGCTCGCTCGACGAGGCCATCGGGGAGATGGCGGAGCCGCGCGACGCCGGAGCGCCGCCCCGGACCCCCTCCCGATTCGCGACGTCCGCGCGGGCGGCGCGTCGGGAGGGGACGCCGCCACCTAGTTTTCCGGCGCGGAGCGACCTCCTGCGCCGGCGGGCCGCCGCCGCGCACGCAAGAACCCCGATCGACGATGCGTCCGGCCGATCCTGTAACTCCGACGACAGCAATCAGCCTGCGCGACGCCCAATCAAGGAGGAAAGCAAGATCTCCTCATACCTCGGTAAGTCCCGGCAGATCGCCGGCAACGACCAAAGCCCACTCCTGCGCCGTGGTCAGGTGAGCGCCGAAGATCTGCAGCAGGTAGTTTCCAGGCGGCGGAGTCTCCACCCGGATGATCTGTACGTTGTTGTCCCGATCGAGCCGCCCGACCGGCGTCGGGCGATCCTGATTGCCGAAGACCTTCGGTGGCGTCAGGCCATTGTGCTCCAGGATCAGCCCGAGAATGTTCTGCAAGCTCGAGCCCGCCGCCGGGTCGGTCCAGGCCAGACAGATCCGCAGGAAGCTTCCTCCACCCACCTGAAACGCGAGGCGCAGCCGGTCTCGGCCGCCCGGCACGAACGTCCACGCGCGTCCATCCTTCCAGGTGTCGACGAAGTGAAGCTTCATCCACGGCCCTCGAGAGTTCGGCAGGGCGTGGGGCATGTGCACCGCACCGAAGCCTTGATGGTAGTTCGGCAGCCGGTCGTGATCGGCAACCGCGCAGGCGCCGCCCAGCCGCCTCGTGCTGTTGATCAGCGTCGCCTTCAGCAGCGCCGCGCTGGGCTCGTGGTTGTGCTGGGTGCGATAGAACTCCCGCACCAACGCGGCGCATCCAGAGACCAGAGGCGTCGCCATACTGGTGCCGCCCAGGTACGCGTACCGATCGTTGCCCGGGAGGAGTCCCCAGAAACTCGACGTCGGCGCGGTCGACGCCCGCGTCGAAAGGACGTCGGTCCCGGGAGCGACCACATCCGGCTTGATCCGCCGCGGATCGCAGGGGCCACGCGCGCTGAACGCCGCCAGGCACTCCGGGTCACCGGAGACCCGCTGGTCGAACATCAGCGGGCCGAGGAGCGCAAAGCCTTGCCCCGCAAGCGCCCGCGGCGGCGCGCTGCTCGCCGTGTCCCGTCTGCGTCACGGGCGGCGGCGGCTGAGGCCGCCGGGGGCGCACCGTGACCGCGGCCCGCGATCCTCTCGCTCGCGCCCGCGGCCTGGTCCAAACCGTCGCCGCAGTCGGCGAGCCGCTGCCGATCGCAGAGCTGGTGCGATTGCTCGAGATGCTCGGCGAGGACGACCCGCGACTGCTCGCGACGCTGGGGGCGGCCGTTGATCGTGCGCGCCTGACGCTGGGTCGCGTCTCGGTCGCGCTCGAGATGTACAGCACCGGCGAGGGGCAGCGCCGATGACATCGGCACCGGCCATGCCGGCGATCACCGGCCTCGCGCCCGAGTGTCTCGCCGAGCAGCAGCACCGTCGCCGAGCCGCAGGGGTGGGGATGACATGACCCCCCAAAATGGCGCCGCCCCGGCTAGTGACCGGGGCGGAGTCGAGGACGCTGCTCACTGGCTGGCGAGCGACGACGAGGATACCAGACTCGCCGACCACATCGCCGAAAGCCTCGCCATGCTCTCGCTCATCCACCGCGGACACCCCGGACACGTCAAGCTCGCTATCAAGAGTCCCGAACGCTGGCGCGACCTGGCGGCGCCATCCCTGGCGGAGCTGCCGGCGGAGCTGGTGCGATTCGCCGAGGAGCTTTCGGTTGGCGGCTACGTCTCGCTGCAGGGGCTCCACCGGCCCTACGAAACCTGGCGCGCGGGCCGGAGGTGGCGGGCTTCGGTCGGTTGGTTTACAGGGCTCGGCATCGACCTCGACCAGAGCGACAAGTCTTGGGGCTGGACACTCGGCCGGATCGTCGACGCTCAGGACGCGGGCGAGCTGCTAGCGCCGAGCATCATCCTGCGCACGGGTGGCTGCGCCGGTGGCCGCGGCGGGCTGCTGTACCTGCTGGCCGACGAGGCGAGCGGCGGGCCGGTGCCTGAGTCACCAGAAACGTATGCCCAGTGGCACCACCTTCAAGGGCGCTTGCTCGACCATGTAGAGGCAGCGCTACCAGACTGCGGACTAGACCGAGGCCCGCGCGATCCCGGCAAATTGGTGCACGTTCCGTTCTCGAAGCATCCGACCTCCGGCGCCGTGGTGCGCTTCTGGCCGCAGTGCGACGAGCGCGGCGTCATCACCTACACCATGCCGGCGCTGCTCGACCTCCTGGGAGTGGCCGCCCCCGAGCCGCTAGCTACCGAGCCTGGGCGCCTGCTGTCGTGGCCTGAGGCTCCGAGCACTCGGCGAAAGGAGCCGACTACGAAGGTGCCCGGTCGGCGCGCCGGTGGCATCGCTCGCTGGTCCCATGCGCTGTGCGACCTCGAACGGGTCGCGACCGGTCGCGGTGGGATCCGGCCCGGAATGCGTTCAAAGTTCCTGCTGCTGCTCGCCTTCCACTTGCACCGTACTGGCCACGACTGGCAGGAAGTCGGGCGCGAGCTGGCCGCGGCGAACCGCGATCGGCTCCGGCGTCCGTTGTGCACAAGCGAGGTGCGCGACGTGCTGCGCGGCGCTAGCAAGCTCCGGCATCCCATCGCCTACGCCACCGTCACGGACTGGCTCGAGGTCACCCGCGACGAGGCCGAGGCTTTCGGGCTGCGCGTCCTCGGTCCGGTGGGGGACGCCAGCCAGGTCGAGACTCGCGCCGGCCGTCGCGCTACTCGACGAGCTGCACTCGCGGCGCTTGTGGCCACGTCTGACGGTTCGGGGCTCTCGCTCCGCGCGCTGGCCGCTCGACTCCGGGCAGACGGCATGCCGGCGTCGCCGGAGACGGTGCGGGTCGACCTGCGGGCGCTCGGGTCGAGCACCACAAAGGCACCCTCTGCGGACCAGGACGGAACCCATCCACCCCCCGAACCCCCGTTCCGAACCCCCCGCCGCAGGCGCTCCCCTACTAGCAAAGTTACTGGACAGGCGCCCCAGGCCGGCGAGGTGGCAGCATGAGCGGGACCCCGAGCACTCGCCGGCCGGAGATCCTCGAGGCCGGTGCGGCAATCGTCCGCAGCTACGACACCCCGGTCACGCTGCGCCAGCTCTTCTATCGGTTGGTCGCCGCTCTGCTCCTGCGGAACACCCGCAGCGAGTACTCGTCTCTGTCTAGTCAGACTGCACGAGCTCGGCGGGCACGCACGTTCCCGGCGCTGCTCGACCGGACCCGCAAGATCGAGCGCTACCAGACCTTCGACGGCGCTGGGCACGCGCGGCACTGGCTCGCCAGCATCTACAGGCGCGACCGGACCGAGGGCCAGGAGTTCAATCTCTACCTCGGCGTCGAGAAAAAGACCCTGATTGCGCAACTCGATGCCTGGTTCGGCGACCTCGGTCTGCCGATTCTCCCGTTGGGCGGCTACTCGTCGGAGCCTTTCGAGAAGGAGGTCATCGTTGACATCGAGGCCGATGGTCGCCCCGCCATCCTGATTTATGCGGGCGACTTCGACCCCAGCGGCGAGGACATCGACCGTAACTTCATCCACCAGGTTGGCCGGTTCGAGAAGGTGGTGCGCGTGGCGCTGCTGCCGGAGCAGATCGAGGAGTACAACCTGCCGCCACAGCCGGGAAAGGAAAGCGACAGTCGGAGCCAGGCGTTCACCAAGCGCCACGGACGGCTCGTCCAGGTCGAGCTCGAGGCGCTCGACCCCGAGACGCTGCGCGGGCTCTACCGGGAGGCCATCGACGCACACTTTGACTTGTCAGTGTTCGAGGATGTTCTAGCCGTCGAGGACGAGGAACGGCAAGAGCTGCTGAGGGCGGCGTCGTGAGCGGTCAGGCCACCATCTCCGGGACCTTGCCGGTAGAGCACCGGCTCTCGCGGCTCCGACTCGGAGCTGCCCGTCTCGACCTCGGCGCCGTGGTCGTGGAGGTGAGGCACGAGAAGGTGGTGCTCACCATCGACGTGGGCGTGACCGGCGTCACCATCGACGTGGTGCTCGACGGCGATGCCGAACGCCGGCTGCTCGCGCTGCTCGCTGGTCGAGCCGACGTTGACCTGTTCGCCGTGGCCACGGAGGCCAAGAGATGACGCTCCAGGATGCCCCAGGATCGACGATCTCCCCCGAGGGCGACCCCAGCGTAGGGCCGGAGGCCGATCTCAAACGCGACCAGCCGCGCGCGGCTTCCCTCGGCGTTCTGGCCGATGTTGAGGCCATGCTCCTGGCTGCTGCGGCTGCGGCGAGGTGTGGCAACCGCGAAACGGCACGTCACCGGACCATGGCCGCGATCGGCCTGCTGAACGGCATGGATCGCCACCGTGCTGGTTCTGCTGCTCGCACGATCGCCGACCCTGAGGAGGACTGACTGTGGCCGACCCATCGAACGGCCGACCCATCGAACGTCACGAACGCCGCTGTACCGCTCGGTCGAGCCGGACCGGCTTGCCGTGCAAGCGGTGGGCGATCAAGGGCGGGAGGGTCTGCCCGGCGCATGGTGGCTCGGCTGGCCAGGTCAAGCGATCGGCACGCGAGCGGCTCCAAGCGTTGGTCGAGCCGGCGATCTCGGGTCTGCGGAAGGCGATGGAGAAAGGCGACTACCGGGACGTCGTGAAGGCCGCGCAGATCGTGCTGGATCGCGTTGGCTGTGGTCCGTCGCAACACGTCTCGGTCGAGGCCGAGCTGCGCGTCGTGCCGATCCGGCCGGCGTCCATCGAAGAGGCGAAGAGGATGCTGTTGGAGGTCGAGCAGCGCGTCGATGCCGAGATGCTCGCGGAGGCGAAGCAGTTAGAAACGCTGCCCGCGGCCGAGCGGCTCATCGTCGAGGAGCTGCTCGTCGAGAGCGCGAGGAGCTACTTGCGCTCGAGGTGCGGCGACGGCGCCTACTGACCACCCGCGTGCTAGAATCCAAGGCGTTCCACATCGTGGAAGGAGACGAACAAGATGAGCAGCATCAACCATCGCCAGCTAGGCCAGGCGCTAGGCCACGCGGTCGGCGCCAGCCTGCGCCCCTTGGTCGATCGCATCTCTGTGCTCGAAGGGAAGGCACCCGAGGCCGATAGCGGCTACGTGCCGGTCGACGCGCGCACGGCTCGCCGGTTCGCAAGTCACGGCAACCCGCAGCACGCCATGCGGCGGAGCGACTACGACGCGCTCCAGGCTGCCGAAGCGGCAACCGCCGGCATCGCGGACCCGCGAGCGCGCACCCTCGCCTACATCGAGCACGTCTTCGAGCAAGACTGATTCGCCGTTCGCCGAGCGCCGCTTGTCGTTTCGGCGCGCCGGGTGCGGCGCTCGGTTCCGTCGCGAGGTGTTCCATGCTCCCTCGACGGCGGGCTCCTGAGTCGCCCGGCGCGCCGCCCAGGCGATACGCAGCGCGTCGAGCCGCCCTGAAGCCTCCTCGAGAGCCTCGCGCTTGTCGGCGAGCCGGTTGGCGAGCGTGAGTGCCGCCATCATCCGCAGCGCCTCGTCGAGAATCAGACGGCCGATGAGCGTGCGCTGGGCGCGCGGGAAGCGGTTGACGTGCTCGTAGAGCGCCGCGCAGAGGTCGTAGGCGCTCACCACGATCGGTGCGCCGGGATCGCGACGCCTTCCCGTCACGGTTCCTCATCGTGCCGCATCAAGCCGGGCTCCCGGACCGGCAGGGCGGCTACGCCGCTCCGCCGGCCCGGCCGAAACGCAAAGAGCCAAAGGGCCAAGGACGACCTAGCGGGCACCCCGGAACCCGACGTCCGAGCCCGAGTCCGACGGCTGGAAGAAGCCACCGACCGCGAACGGCCCCGCGGCCGCGCCGTTGCCGAAGTGGCCGCCACGAAACAGGGCGCCGGGTAAATGGCTGTTCGTTTCTGCCTCGCCGAGGCCTACGCAGGAGAAATCGCCGCCATACGTAGAGCTCCAGTTGGTGCAGGCCACCGCGTTATCGCCCCAGTCCGCCACCCACTCCCAGAGGTTGCCCACCATGTCGAAGGCGCCCCAGTCGGACACACAATTGCCCAACACGCCGGTGTTCGAAACCGCGTTGGTGCTGGTGTTACAGTTGGAGTCGTCGGGGGTGCCCGCCACCGCCATCTGCCACTCGGCGCTGGTCGGCAGGCGCTTGCCCGAGTTGGCCAGCGCCTGCTGGGACTGGAACCAGGTGATACGGCTCGACGGAGTGACGCCGGGAACCGAGCGCGCGTAGATCAGGCCGAAGCAGTCCTGGCCGTTGTTCGAGCAGGGATAGTCGTCTACGCTCACCCCGTACTGGATACCGCCGTCGGGCCCGGACCATACCGAGGCCTCGTACTTGTCGATACACACTCCGCCCACCCGGATCATCTCGTCGGCCGGGTCGGCCGGGTTGAAACAGTTGTGGGCGGCCGTCGTCTGGATCGTTCCGTCCGGGAACCGGATCCACAGGTCCGAGAGCGAGATCTGCGCCTCCAGGGCGGCGCCCAGCAGAACCGCCGCGGCCAGCACGGCGACGGCGCCGAACGGTCGAGCCGCGATCCAGGTCCGGATTCCGTTTAAAGGTGTCTTCAACGGGTCCTCCCTCGTAGGTGCGCCCCCTCGGCGGAGGGCTAGGTTGTTGGTAGAGAGTGTACACTTGTCCCCGCCCGGACAAGTGGCCACTCCCTCTCTGGTGCGCCTCTCCTCCAACCCTCGAGGCAGCGCGCAATGGTGGCGATCGCAACGGAGCGGCGGGAGCTGTGCTCTACGCTCCGCGGCCTGTTGGGCCGGCTCGCGGTCTTCCACCGCATGTGTCCCGACACGATCGCGCAGGCCGAAATCCTCGCGGGACGGTCGCCCGATGCGTCGCGCCGTGAGGACGAGCGGCACGCGCAGATAGCAGCGAACGCTGCGGCTCGTGCGGAAGTGGCGCGAGTCCAGCAAGCGGCGGTTGTCCGGCCAGTCGCTCGCCCGCCGGTAGATCCCGACGCGCCAGGTAGCCGGTACGTCGGCCAGGCGCCGCGCAGCTCGCTCGGCTAAAGCCTCTTGGCTGGCGTTCCCCTGACCACCAATCACCGGCCCGGCGGTAGCGAACGCCTGGCGCGGTTGGGGCGGCGAGCTCGCTGGTCGCTGCGAGTCACGCCCGCGTCACTCCGGCGCGCCTTAGACGGTAGGCTCCAGGACTGTCCAGTCTGAGCCTTGGAGGGGCCGCCATGTCGCCGAAAGCGCGTGAATCTTCGTTGCTTCGAACGGTGGACTTCTTCGGAATGCGCCGGCCGTTCTCGAGGCGCTACCCGGTGTTGTCGCTGATCGCGATGTTCTACCGAGTTCTGGCCATAGGCGTCTTGGTCGCGGGATCGGCCTGGCTGCTCTTCGGGCTCCTGAGCGTGGAGTTCGCGCTTGTCAGGCTGATCGGCGTCGGCAAGTGGGCGATCGCCTGCGTCGGCCTCTTGGTGGTCGCCGAGGTGATTCAGCTCCTGATCGACATCGAGGAGAACACCCGGATGTCGTGGGCGGCGCGAGCCTTCGGCAGCGAAGAGCCGAGCCGGTAGGGGGCGGAGGCCGCTACGGCGCCCCAGGCTGCGCGAGGTGGCCGCCCTACCATCGGCACCCCTGGCGGTAGATCGCGGCTGAGCGAGGCGCGCGCGGCTGATTCGTGCGGCCTTGCGGGGGAAGGGAGGGGAGGCCGGAGGTTTGGCGATCTGTCCGCTCGCCCCTCAATCGACCTTTACGCGGTACTGAACGTCTCCACAGGCGAGCGTCTTTGGGTCAGGCCGCCCCGAACCACCGAGGGTGCCGTCGGGTCGCAGGTATTGGTGAACACCGGCGACTGCTGCGCCGTCTGCGTCTAGGTACACCACATACTGGCTCCTGGTACACTCCGGTTGCCGGGATCTCTTGGGCGCGGGGTGATTCTCCTTCTTTACGATGGCAGTAAGAGTCCCCTGTTGGGCTCGCTCCCAGTAACCGTCGGCGTTGAACTTCTCGCGCAGCCACCACGCGTCTACCCGTTTGATCACGGTCGAGGGGTCTTCCTATGGTTACGGAGCGTGCTGTTAGAGATGAGCTGGCGAGGCTACTGACTGGTTCTGCCAGTCTGGCGGAGCTTGACGCCTGGGTCGGAGAAAGAGCCTTGGACGTTCGGGATAGTCCCCCGGCCGCGCAGGAACTCATCTGGAGCATCGAACTCGGGATGGCCGAGTACACCTCCGGCCACCGAACGGGCGCTGAACTCCGCGGCATTCTCCGTGCTCTGCTCGACCAAGTGGCCGTGACGGTCGAACTGACCCAGGGGGCGGCGCCATGGGCACAGTCGCCTCGCACGTCGAGCCGGGTGCAAACGATCGACCTCTCCGCCGGTTACTTCGTGCCAGAGAGGCCCCGCAGCGAGAGCACTACGGCGACTCTGTGGGAGGCTGGTCGGTCGGGGGTTGCTGCTGCAGTAGCCTGAAGGGAACCCCTGTTAAGCGTTCGCTTCCCTCCCATAGGACGTCTATCCAGTGAGTGCCTAGCTGGGAGGCCTCTACCATCATCCGAAGAACGAAGGTGGCGCCTTGAACGCCGCCGTCGAGCACGATCGGCCACTCTTGGCGCACGCGCACCTCTCCGGTCGGATTGCGCACTTGCAGGCCTATCGTGAATTGCCCCACCAGGTCGCCTGACTTGAGACCGATCACCGCCCAGACCTCAGCGCCGCCTTTCACTTTGGCTGGGAGCTCCTCGGGGACCCCGGCAACGTAGAAGGTATCCACGACCCGAACGAGAGTGAGCACGCCGCCTTCCTCGCGCAGGACCTTCTCGCAGACGCACGCGAGGTAGACGAGCGGCCGGGTATTCGTGAAAGAGCGCGGAACGTCGTTCTCAGCTGGTGTCGCCATGGCCTGCTGAGGCTAGCGCGTACCTCTCGAAATACGAAGGGTCGGGGCGAATGGTCGCCTGACGCAGCGAGGCCCCGGCCACCACAGGGGCGACCGGGGCCTCGAGGGTGCGGCTTACGCCGCGGGTGGCGCGTCGTCGTCGAGCATGCCTTCGTCGCGCAGGTAGCGAACCAGGTTCTCCAACCGCGTGATTCGCTGGTCGACATCGGCGATGCATGCCGCGATGGTCGGCCGCTGGGGCACCGGGAACGGCACCACGGCGGCCACCTGGCGGCTCGAGGTTCCCACCAGCCTGTTCTTTGAAACAGTTGGTGGGAACGTGAGGACGCGGGCGCTCACTGGACCAGCTCCGGCTCGTCGACGTACTCGCGGATGATGCGTCGGACCTCGTCGCGGTCCTCCTGGTCGGCTGCGGCCAGCAGATCGGCAACCACCGCGCCGAGGGTGTGCGCCAGCGTCGCGGGCGTGTTCTGATCGGGCCTGATCCAGCGCTCGCGAATCGACTGCCACACCTGGAAGAGCTCCCGGTGAATCTCGTTCGCGCGCTCGCCTGCGAGGGCGTTGCCGAGGGGATGGTCGCCCAGCAGTCGGTTGGCCACGGTGACGGGGTGGACACCCTCCGCCTCGGCGCGTTCGCGGATGAAGTCCTCGAGGGCTGCGGCGGCCGGGTCGCCAGTGTGGGCATCGCTCCGCAAGCGGGAAGCCTGGTCGATGCGCTTCTGGAGGATCGGGGAAAAGGTCGTGGGCGTGGTCGCTGTCATTGGTGTCTCTCTCCTGTGAAGTGGGCGCCCGCGGGATGCGAGCGCCCCTGGTGTCGTGTCGCGGTCGCGGTGACTCCGTCGGTCCGTTCGTCAATAATCTACAGACTGAGGGGAGGGACTGTCAATAGGTGATTGACCGAGGCGGGTATCTGCCGGTAGGCTAGGCGGCCATGAAGAAGATCGCGGAGATCGTGCGTCCGGCTGCCCTGCGCGGGCTCCACCCGGCCCGGCAGCTCGCGGTGTGGCTCGCCTTTCACGAGCTCTCGCAGGCGGACCTGGCGAAGCTCTGCGACGTGAAGCAGGGCACCCTGGCCGCTGTGGTCGGCGCGCTCCGCACGTCGGCGCCCGTGCTCGAATGCGTCGAGCGCGTCACCGGGATTCCGGCAGGAGCCTGGAAGCTCGAGCAGGCGACGCGGGGCGAGTAGCCGCGCCGGCGTGACTCCGGCGTGACTTTGCGCCGCGTCACCGTTCCGGCGATCGCCGCAAACCCTTGGAAGCGTTGGAGCCGACGGCCGGATTTGAACCGGCGACCTGCTGATTACGAATCAGCTGCTCTACCACTGAGCTACGTCGGCAGGGATGCTTCGAGGCGAAAGGGGGCTCGGCTCGAAGCGAGGCGCCACGCGGGAGGCGGAGACCGCCTCGGCGTGCGCGAGTGGCGGATTGTAGGCGAGTCGGGGGGATGGGGCTACCGAGTCGGTCGGGGCTGCCAATAGGGCTGATCGGCCCGGGGGCCTTGCCGATAGCGAAGCGACGATGTGTCTGGCCGCCGCACGGCCAAAGCTAGCGCGCAGCTCGAGCTCCCGGGCTTCCGGCGTGACTACGAGGCCATGCGGTCGGCGGGGTGGAGCTGGTCGAGGTCGACCGCGACCAGCTTGGAGACGCCCTTCTCCTCCATGGTCACGCCGTAGAGCGAGCTGGCGGCCTCCATGGTGAGCTTGTTGTGGGTGATCACCAGGAACTGCGTGTCCTTGGCCATCCGCTCGAGCAGCTCGACGAAGAGCAGCACGTTGGCGTCGTCGAGCGGGGCGTCGACCTCGTCGAGGATGCAGAACGGCGAGGGCTTGGTGAGGAAGAGCGCGAACAGCAGCGCGATCGCGGTGAGCGCCTTCTCGCCGCCGGAGAGGAGCTGCAGGTTTTGCAGCCGCTTGCCGGGGGGGCGTGCGACGATCTCGAGGCCGCTCTCGAGCGGGTCCTCGTCGTCGAGCAGGCGCATGGTCGCTTCGCCACCGCGGAAGAGCTCGGCGAACACGCGACTGAAGTTGACGTTGACCTCGTCGAAGGTCTTGGTGAAGCGCTCGTGGGACGTCTCGTTGATCTCGCGGATGGTGCGTCGCAGGATCTCGATCGAGAGCAGCAGGTCCGCGCGCTGCTCCGACAGGAAGGTGGAGCGCTCTTCCTGCTCGGTGTGCTCCTGCGCCGCCAGCACGTTGACCGGGCCCATGCGGTCGAGCGCATCTTTGACCGAGCGCACCTCGGTGTCGAGCGAGGGGAGGCGTTCGAGGTCCTCCTCGGCCTGGGCGAGCAGTGCCGCTGGGTCGAGGATGAGCTCGACGGCTGCCGGCATCGCAGTGCTGGTGGCGGAGCGCGCGATCTGCGGTAGGGAGGTCACGGTCGTGGCGATCTCGAGGGCTGCGACGCTGGTGATCGCCGTGGCGAGGCGCGCCTCGGCGCCGGTCTCCTCCGGCACGAGGTCGACCACCGCCGCTTCGTCGTGTGCTGCCACTTCGATAGTCGTCACCGCGCCGCCGTGCGGAGGCGCCGGAACAGCGGTGATGATCACCCCGGTAGCGCGGAGCGGCGCCGCGGGTCGCAAGGAAGCGAGCAGCGGCACTGCGACGTGGAAGTGCGACCAGTAGGCCTCGGCCACGTGCTCGGCCTCGCGCCGCTGCTCGGCCTGGCCGATGCGCAGTGCTTCCAGGCGTGAGCGCTCCTCCTCGCGTTCCGTGCGCAGCTCCCGCACGCGCTCCTCGAGCGAGCGGGTCGCAGCGCGGCGCTCCTCGAGACGCTCCTGGGCGGAGCGTCGACGTTCCTCGACGGTGCCGCGCTCTTCCAACGCCTGCTGCTGCTCGCGCTCGGCGCTGCCGATCTCTTCGCCCAGCTCGCGGTCGCGAGTCTCTAGGTGGTCTCGCTCGCGCTGCCAGTGGGCGAGGAACTCGGCGGCAGCCTGCCGTTGCCGATCGAGCCGCGCGACCTCCGCGGCCTGGGCTGCGAGGCGCTCCTCGAACAGGCGCAGGCGCTCGGAGTGGACTGCGTCCTCGGCGCGGAGCTTCTCGAGCTCCTGCCGCGCTCCGTCCACGGCCGCCTGGAGCTCGTCGAGGCGGCGCTCGAGCCCCGCGTGTTGGGCGCGCGTGCCTTCGAGATCGTGCTGGTGCAGGGCGTGGTCGCGCGCGATGCGCTCGGCCTCGGCGACCAGGCCGCGACGCTCTTCCTCGACCTCGGTACGCTCGCGCTCTAGCTGCTGGAGGCGGTTGGCGGCGTCCTGGCGGCGAGCCTGCGCGACAGCATGCTCCTTCTGGAGCTCGCCGAGCCGCCCTTCGGCTTGCCGCGAGCCTGCCGCGAGCGCGGTGCGCTCTTGGACCAATACCCCGAGCTCGGCGGTCGCGGCCAGGATGGCGTGCCGCAGCTCCTGGTCGCGCCCCGCAAGCGCTTCGAGCTCTCGTGCACGCGAGAGCGCGCCAGGACGCGCCGCCCCGCCCCGCACGCCCAGCATCCCGGCGAGACCGACGACTCGGCCGCGCGCGAGGAAGGCGACACCGGGGTGTCGTCGCGCCAGGTCCGCGGCTTCCTCGGCGGTGTCTACGAGGTAGGCCGGCGGTAGCGCGCGTGCCACCGCGTCCGGGAGGCCGATGGCGGCACCCAGCGGGCGCGGGGCCGGATGGCCAGAGAGCGGCTCGTCGGAGGCGGTAAGTACGTCGGCGGCGCCTGAGACTTGGGTGACTGAGACTTGGGCGACTGGGACTTGGGCGAGCGAGACCTCGAAGTCGTGGGGCCGTGCGCCTTCGGTAGGCGCGATCTCGGCGGCGGCACTTACCGGGCTCGGTTGGGGCGGGGCGGTCTCCGCGGGCGCAGGGCGGCTGCGGAAGAGCTTGCTCTTGAGCCATCGCCAGATCGACGGCTGCGCCGGAGGCGCCACGGCCTGGCGTGGGTGCTCTTCGGCGACGACTGGCGCCTGGGGTGCGAGCGTCACCGCCGGGGAAGGCTGATCAGCGCGGCGCTTGGTGGCTGCGGCGGATCTTTGGAGCGACCGCGCGTACAGGTCGGCGGGCGGCGTCCCGTCGGCCGGGGTCACCACGCGCAGCTCGGTGCTGGAGCCGTTCACCCTGGACGCGACCTCGAGCGCGTCGGTACCTTCGGGCAGCACCACCGCGTCGCGCAGCGAGGAGAGGTAGAGGTCGACGCTGTCCTCCCAGCCCTCGGGAGCTCGTGCCAAGTCCTCGAGGAATCGGGCATCGGCGAGACCGATCTGCTCGAGTGTGGAGCGCACGCCGGCGCGCCGCTCGTCATCGGCGGCCGCCAGCTCCTCGAGCAGGCTGCGCCGGTGCTCGAGCGCGCGCGCGTCCTCCTCGGCGCGCTGGCGCAGCTTGGTGGCTTCGCCTTCGCGCCGCAGGCGCGCGTCGAGCTCGGCGCGCTTGCGCTCCAGCTCCACGCGCTGGCTGGCGACGGCTGTCTCCAGTTCCTCGATGCGGTGTTGCGCCTGCGACAGCTCCTTGTGTCCTTCCTGGATCTCCGTGTCCCTGTCGGCGATCTCCTGCTCGAGGCGTTCGCGCCGGAATGCCGACTTCTCGCCCTCGAGGTGCACCCGGTGGAGGCGGGACTGCTGCTCGTTGACACGGCCGAGCGAAGCCATCAGCTCGGCGCGATGCTGGTCGAGCGCCTGCTCGTGCTCGCGCAGCGAGCCGGCGGCCGCGGCGACCCGTTGATGGCTCTCCTCGAACGACTGGCGCGCGCCGTCACGGCCGGCGGCCAGGCCCCGCTGCTGCTCGTCGAGGTCGGCCAGCGCTGCGATCTGGGTGTCGCACTCCAGCGCGCGGCGCTCGGCCGTGCCGGTGCCGCTGTCCAGTCGCGACGCGACCTCCTCGCGGGTACGACGCGCACCTTGGATGCGCTGCGTCAGCCCCTCGACCCGCGTGTCGAGCTCGGCTGATCGGCGATACCAGGCGCCGCTCTGGTCCTGCAGCTCGTCGAGCTGCAGGCGCGCCGCCTGGAGCTCGGCCTCTGCCGCGGTGAGGCGCGCGGCGAGCGCCGCGTCGAGGTCGGTGCGTTCGGTGAGCGCCTCGTGGAGGCGGCGCAGCTCGCGTTGTGCCAACAGCGACTTCGCGACGAGCAGCCGCCGTAACAACGCGCGATGCTCGCGGTCGCGCTCCTGGAAGCGGCGCGCGGCGCCTGCCTGGCGCTTGAGCGCGCGCAGCGAGCGCTCGACCTCGGCGAGGATGTCGTCGAGGCGCATGCGGTTCGCCGTGGCCTCTTCGAGCTTGAGCTCGGCGAGACGCTTGCGCTGCCGGTAGCGCGTGATGCCGGCGGCCTCCTCGATCAGGCGCCGGCGCTCCTGCGGGCGCCCCGAGAGGATCTGGCCGATCTTGCCCTGCTCGATCACCGAGTAGGCGCGGATGCCGAGCCCGGTGTCCATCAGCAGGTCGCGGATGTCCTTGAGCCGGACCACGCGATCGTTGAGCCGGTACATGCTCTCGCCGCTGCGGAACACCCGCCGGCCGAGGGTCAGCTTGCCGTCGCGGGCGTGCTCGAACCCGGGTGCCAGGAGGGTGAGGCTGACCTCCGCCATGCCGAGCGGCGCGCGCCTGTCGGTGCCGCTGAAGATGACGTCCTCCATGCGGCCGCCGCGTAGGGTCTTCGCGCTCTGCTCGCCGAGCACCCAGGTGATCGCCTCGGAGAGGTTGCTCTTGCCGC
Source organism: Thermoanaerobaculia bacterium (assembly GCA_035524895.1). GTDB lineage: Bacteria > Acidobacteriota > Thermoanaerobaculia > Multivoradales > Multivoraceae > DATLFI01. Next base: position 19,540 of record DATLFI010000101.1, read on the forward strand.
AGCCGTTGGGGCCGACGATCGCGGTGATGCCCTCGGCGAACTCGGTGCGCACCGGGTCCACGAAGGACTTGAAGCCGCTGATCTCGATGTTGTGGAGGCGGAACATGGGTCGTTGGTGGCGGCTCGACCGCGGTGCGTGGCAGTGGGCTCCCGGGGTGCTGACAGCGGCCACGATAGCAAGCGTGGTTCGGGGCGCTCAAGGCTCTACCCCAATCCCTTGCGGCTCCTGGGTCTCGGGGCCCAACATGTAGCTACGTAGCAGCCCGCGGGGAGGCGGCGAGTCGATTGGAGGCTCTAAGTAGACTCTCCCGCGCCATGGATTTCCAGGTCGCTCTGATGCTGCTGCTCCTGAGCGCCACCTTCGTGGTGTTCGCGCTCGAGCTGCTGCCGCTGGAGGTGACGGCTTTCAGCCTGTTGGGCGCCCTGATAGCGCTCGACCTGGTCTCCGTGACCGACGCCCTCTCCGGCTTCAGCAATCGCGCCGTGGTCGCGATCGGTGCGCTGCTCGTGCTGAGCTACGCGTTGGGGAAGGCGGGTCTGATCGAGTACGCAGCGGACCGCGTGGGCGCGCTGGCAGAGCGAAGCCGGTGGGTCGGCATCGCCGTGCTTCTGGTGGGGATCTCGGTGCTCTCGAGCATCCTCAACAACACGGCGATTGTCGCGGTGTTCATTCCGCTCGCCATCGGCCTGTGCGCGCGCCTGGGCATCTCGCCCAGCAAGCTGCTGCTGCCGGTGTCCTACGCGTCGATCTTCGGCGGCACGCTCACCCTGATCGGAACCTCGACCAACCTCATCGTGAGCGGCGTCGCCGCGGACGCCGGTCATCCGCAGTTCGGCATGTTCGAGTTCACGCCGCTCGGCCTCCTGTTCTGCCTCGTCGGCCTGACCTACACGATCACGCTGGCGCCGCGGCTGTTGCCCGAGCGCGTGCCACCGTCGTCGCTACTGCGCAAGTACGAGCTGGGCGAGTACATCACCGAGATTCGCCTCGGCGAGGACGACAAGCTGGTGGGTAGCACGGTCAGCGAGCACGAACTGGGAGCGGCGTTCGGGGTCGACGTGCTGGCGATCGTCCGAGGCGACCGCCGGCACGTCGCCGACGCCGGGCTCTTGAGGCTGCAGCCGGGCGATGTGCTGATTGCCCGTGCCGGGCTGGAAGAGCTCCTGGCACTGCGCGACAAGCTCGGTGTGACCCTGCCCTCAGACGAGCTGGAATCGACGGAGAGCTCGTTCTCGGGCGAGGTGCTGACCGAGCTGCTGGTGCCGCCGACCAGCCGTCTGGTCGGTCGGACGCTGCAGCAGAGCGACTTCCGGCGACGCTTCGGCGCCTTCGTGATCGGGATTCGCCGGCATTCGGCGACGCTGCACGGAAAGATGGCGCGGACGGCTCTCGAGGCCTGGGACTCGTTGCTGGCGCTGCTGCCACGCGATCGCGTCGAAGCCCTGCGCTCCACCCAGGACCTCATCGTGTTGTCAGAGCACGAGACGCCGTTCCGCCGCAAGCCTTACTGGTGGCTGGTGCTGTTGGTGCTGCCCTTGGTGGTGCTGCTGGCCGCGGTCGGAGTGTTGGAGATTGCGGCCGCGGCTCTCCTGGGTGCCACCCTGCTGCTGGTGGTCAAGGTGATCAGCCCGCGCGAGGCCTACCAGAGCATCGACTGGAGCGTCATCTTCCTGGTTGCGGCGTTCGTGCCGGTGGGAAAGGCGGTGATCGACACCGGGACTGCGGCGTTTGTCGCGGATCTGCTGTTGCGCGTTGCCGAGCTGGTGCCGATGTCGACGCCCTACGTGGTGCTCTCTCTGCTCTACCTCGCCACGTCGGTGCTCACGCAGATGGTCTCGAACACTGCCGCCGCGCTGGTCGTGGCACCGGTGGGACTCAGCCTGGCCGCCAGCCTAGGCGTCGATTCTCGGCCGTACCTGATCGCCGTTTGCTTCGCCGCTTCCGCCGAGTTCATGACGCCGATGGGCTATCAGACCAACATGATGGTCTACGCCCCCGGCGGCTACCGCTTCCTCGACTACACGCGCTTCGGGGCACCCCTCAACGTCGCGTTCTGGATCCTGGCGTCGGTGGCGATTCCCTGGTTCTGGGAGTTCTGAATGTTCTGACAGCCTACAAGTCGTTCCAGCTCAGCAGCGCGTTCCACACCACTCGGTGATCCGACCGGTTGAGATCGCGGTGGAGAGGGTTGAAGTTCACCGCGACGATGTGTCCGTCGCCGACAGGAACCGAGAGGATCGCCGGGCGGTCGACCAGGTCGTTCTGATTGCGTGCCCCGCCGCTGACCACCAGCTCGCTGCCGGCCGAGGCCCCACCCCAGCGCGCGACCACGAAACGCGGGTCCTCCGGACCGTCGAGGCAGCCGGTGCAGTAGGCCATGCGCAGCCAGCGCTTGGGTTCGTCCCACGACTCGAAGAGCCCGCGGAAGAACGAGGTTTGCTCGCCGTAGCCGTAGGAGCGCGGGTGCTCGGGACGCACGAAGCGGGCGCGCAGCTCGGCGCCCGGCGTGTGCGCGCCGTCGTGCTCGAGGCGGACCGAGCGCACGAGCCCGCCCTCGAGCACCAGCCGCGTGCCGCGACCGAGCGCGACCAGCAGGCCGCCGCCCTCGACGAAGCGCTGTAGCTCGGCCAGGCCGGCGAACCCGATGCCTCCGGTGATGTCCTCCGAAGTCGCGGGCGTGCCGTGGCTGGGGTGGCGCGCCGTGGCGGTGAAGGCGAGCGGCCCGGTCGACTTCGGCAGGCCGTGGATCTGCGCCTGCAGGTCGAGGTCGACGTGGCCGTAGAGGATGGCGTCCACGCGCTCGCGCAGCGCTCCGGGCGGCGCGTCGCGGATGTCCTCGTCGCGCAAGTACTGGTACGGGATGGCGCGCTGGTCGAACGTGTGGCGCACCCAGCCGATGGAGTCGGTGTCGGCCCAGGGCACCCAGACGCCGAGGCGCGGCGGGTCGGCGTCGTGGCGGGGCACGTCGGGGGCCGCCGCGAGGCTCTCGACCGTAAGGCCAAGATCGGTCGCGACCTCCCGCAACAGCGCGGCAGCTCGCGGCTGCGGCGGCACGAGCCACGTTCCCGCCGGATACTCGTCGCCGCCGGATGCAAAAGCGCGCTTCGCGAGCTCGACACGCAGGTCGGCCAGCCGATAGCGCGCCTCGAGCAGGCTTTCCTGGCCGAGGTCCGCGAGCACGAACCACGGCCCCTCGCCGTCCACGCTGCCTGCAGGTCGCGGGTCGTCCTCGAGGAGCGAACGCGGGACGTCGCGGACGGCCGCGTCGTCGAGCGCGACCGCCTCGAGGCCGTAGTGCACCGGCAGGGCCCACGAAACGTCGTCGTAGGGCGGGCGATCGGTCTCCTCGGGGAACTCCTGCGGCTGGAGCAGGTCGAGGGCGTAGTCGCGGTAGGGCTGGTCGAGCAGCACCAGGAAAGTACCTTCCAACGAACCCCCCGCGCGGTGCACCTCGATGTGCTGTCGTCGCAGCAGCGAAACCATCTGCGCGACGCGCCGCGGGTCGCCCTGGTCCGCGGGGATCGCAATGGCGCGCGGCGAGCCAGCGACGCCACGCTGCCAGGAGTTGTAGCCCTTGCGGTAGAAGTTGCGCAGCAGCCGATCGGGGTGACGCGCCGACCAGTCGAGGATGGCGAGCGCGGCGGTCTGCGTGTAGTTGAGGTTGTCGCGCGCCGACCACTGGAAGCTCGCGGGCGGCGGCGACGGCCGGTACCACTGCTGCGTCGTGCTGTCTTCGTCGAGGGTGTGGCGCACCGTCTCGGCGGTGCCGGAGCCGAAGGTCTCGTAGCCGCGACCCAGACTGTTGTGGTTCATCGCGATCGAGTCGAGGTAGTGGTGGCCGAAGCCCTCGCCGAAGTCCCACGTCCACACGCCGGGCATGCCGAGCGCGGTGAGCGTGGTCACCTCGTGGAAGCTCATTTCGAGGAACTCGGCGAACACGATCGGGTCGAGGCGGGGGTTGTACGGCCCGGTGCCGTTCCAGGTCAGCAGCAGCGGGATCGCCTCGTGCAGGTCGTGGATGACCTGCGGGTGGTACTCGAAGAACATGCGCGCCACCGCCTGGGTCTCGCGCTGGCTGAGCTGGTGCGCGTCGCGGTTGGCGTCGACGAACACGTAGCGGCCCCAGTACGGCGGCGAGATGCGCGGCAGCTCGTCGAACACCGTCTTGCCGCGCAGGTGGCGGTAGAACCAGTCGACCATCTTGTCGCGGCCGTCGGGGTTCGAGACCGGGTTGATCAGCACCACCACGTTCTCGCGGATGCGGCGGGCCCACGGCTGCTCGGACACCGCGAGCCGGTACGCCATCTCGACCATCGCCTCGGGCGAGCCGCTCTCGTCGGCGTGGAGCGCGGCGTTGAAGTAGTAGAACGGCCGGGCGCCCGATGCGATCAGCACCTCCGCTTGCTCGGGCGTGGTGCGTCGCGGATCGGCGAGCGCGGCGGTGTGCGCCTTGAGCTCGTCGAGTCGCGCGATGCCGTCCTCGTCGGCGACCGCCACCAGCAGGATCTCGCGACCCTCCCAGCTCTCGCCGATCGGAAAAACCGCCACCCGCGGCGACGCCGCATCGAGCTTGCGCAGGTAGGCGTAGATTTCGCTGCTGGATGCCAACTCGGAGGGCGCGCCCATGATGCGACCGAAGTGGTCGGTCGGAGAGGGCACCGACGCCGACTCCGGCACGTACGCCACCCACGGGCTCGCGAAGCGAGGCTCGCTGGTCGCGCGCGCGATCGCCTCCACGGAGCCGGGCTCGGGAGTGTCGGGGGCATTGGGGTGTTGCGCCAAGGCCGATAGCTCGGTCGTCAGGAGAGGGACCGACAGCCAAAGTGCGAGGAGCGTTCCGACCCGGGGTTTCATGAGCTGATCCTC
>DATLFI010000102.1:0-8043 GCA_035524895.1 Thermoanaerobaculia bacterium
GGTCCGCCGCTTTCGGTGGTGTTTCGGAAGCGCCCGCGCGCCGTCGAGGAGATGACGCTCGCTTCCGGCGACCGGCTTCTCGTCTACAGCGACGGCGCGAGCGAGGCGCGCGATCCGGTCGAGAGCGAGCTCGGCGTCGAGGGGCTCGAGCGCGCGCTCGAGGCGTCGAGCGGGAGTGACGTCGGGAGCGCTCTCGACGCGCTACACCGGCTGGTGCTCGATCACGTCGCGGGCCGTCCGCTAGAGGACGACGTCACCATGGTCCTGGTCGAGCGCGGCGCGGGGCGTGCTGCCGTCGGTGGATAGCTGGCGAGATGCGCCCACGCCTCTTTGCCCCTAACCGTCGGCCGCCGGTTCGGCATCGTGGGCGCGGTAGTGACGCAACGCCGGATTGCGCCACGCCACCAGGCCCGCGACCACGAGCGCGCCGACACCGCCGCTCACCACCGAGAACGTGGGCGACGTCGCAGCGGCGAGAAAGCCGGATTCGGCCGCGCCGAGCTGGTTCGACGCGCCGATGAAGATCAGGTTGACGGCGCTGACCCGACCGCGCAGCTCGTCGGGCGTCGAGAGTTGGATGGCGGTGCCACGCATGACGACGCTCAGGTAGTCGGACATGCCGGCGACCATGTAGGCCAAGAGCGACAGCGGGTAGAACCGCGACAGGCCGAACACGATGGTCGAGACGGCGAAGCCGACCACCGCCCACAGCAGGGCGAGCCCGGTGCGCCGCACCGGAGGCAGTGCCAGGAGGGCGATGGCGGCGAGCACCGCGCCGATCTCGAGCGCGGCGGCGAGCAGACCGTAGCCGCGCGGTCCGACCTCGAGAATGTCGGTGGCGTAGATCGGCAGGAGCGCGGTGGCGCCGGCGAAGAGCACGGCGAACATGTCGAGGGTCATGCAGCCGAGGACGATGGGCTGGCGGCGTACATACCGCAGTCCCTCGACGACGGCTTGCCAGTGCACGCGCCCGCGTGGCGTGGCCTGCTGGAGCGGACGCACCCGGGCCATGGCGACGAGGCCGGCGATCATGAAGGCGGCGTGGAGCGCGTAGGGAAGTGCGATCCCCCCGATGTCGACCGCGAAGCCCATCAGCACCGGACCGGTCACGAAGGCACCCATCTGGATCGCGCTGTGCAGTCCGACGGCGGTGGGAAAGAGGCGGCGCTCCACGAGCTGAGGCAAGAGCGCTGAGCGCGCCGGGCTCTCGAACGCCGCGGCCGCGGCCACCGTCATCACCGCAGCGTAGAGAACCCCCAGGCGCGGTTGGCCCGCGAGGCTCACGATCGCGAGCGCGGCCGAGCAGAGCGTCGGGACGACCTGGAACACCATCACGAGACGCTTGCGGTCGTAGGCGTCGGCCGCGGCGCCACCGATCAAACTGAGAACGAGCGCGGGCGCGAACTGCGCGAGCCCCAACAGGCCGAGGTGAAACGCCGATCCCGAGATCTCGTAAACCTGCCACGCCACCGCCGCTCGCAGCAGCGTGAGTGCGGTGCCCGAGAGGAGCCGGCTCACCTCGAACGCTAGAAAGCCCGGCTGCGTGAGGAGCAGGCGCGCCGGGCTTCGGGTCGAGGGCGCCACGCGCCGGATGGTAGCGGAGACTGGATCGGATCCGACGCCGCGCCGGATCGGTTGACAGCGACTGTTATCCTGCGCGCGTGCACCCGGGCTCGGACTCGAAGCGCTCGGTGGCGTCGCAGCTCGCTGCGGCGCCTCCCAGCCCCTCGCTGGTGCGCGCGCTCGCGCAGCAGGCTCTGCGACTCGCCCGTGTCGATCTTCGCGAGGCCGAGGGCACAGCGGACGCCGCCTGCGTCGCAGCGGCGGCGCTCGACGATCCGACCTCGAGCGGCCTCGCCCAACGTTCCCTCGGCCACGTGCGGTATCTCTCCGGCCGCTTGCAGGAGGCGGTGGAGCTCTACGAGCGTGCCATCGACGCCTTCTGCGGCGGCGGGGACGAGCTCGAAGCGGCGAAGACGCGCAGCAGCGCTCTCCAGGCACTGATCCTCCTGGGCCGCTACGGTGACGCCGAGCGCTTCGCGTCCGAGGCGCGAGAGGTGCTGCTGCGTCACGGCGACGCGCTTCCGATCGCGAGGCTCGACTGCAACGTCGCCAACATGCTGCATCGCCTCGATCGCCACCGCGAAGCGCTCGAGGTCTACGAGCGATCGCTGCGGGTCTTCCGCGAGAACGGAGTGGATCCCGAGGCGACGGCGGCGGCTCTGCTCAACTCGGCGGTCTGCCTGATCATCCTCGGCGACCTGGCCCTTGCCCTCAGCCGCTTCGAGGAGGTGAGCGTGCACTGCCGTGCTCACGACATGCCGCTCCCCGCTCTCCAGGCCGAGTACAACGTAGCCTATCTGCACTACCACCGAGGCGAATACGCGCGCGCCATCGAGCTCTATCGCGACGGGGTGGTGCGCAGCCGGGAGCAGGGCGATCCGTACCACGAGGCGCTCTGTACGCTCGACCTTGCCGAGATCTACCTCGAAGTGAACCTCACCGACGAGGGAGCTCTGCTCGCCGAACGGGCGCGCGCCGCGTTCTCCACTCTGGGCCTGCGCTACGAGACCTCCAAGGCCAGCACCTTCATGGCGATCGCGGCGAGCCAGCGCGGTGAGCTCGACCGCGCGGCTGCGCTGTTCGAGGAGGCACGCCGAGGTTTCGACGACGAGGGTAACCACGCCTGGACCGGGATGGTCGACTTCTATCGCGCCATCGTGCTGCTCGAGATGGGCCGGCCCGAGGAGGCTCGCCGACAGGCGGCGCGGGCGCGCGACGGATTCGTCGAGGGCGGCCAGGCCCCGCGCATCGTGCTCGCCGAGCTGCTCCTCGCGCGCGCCGAGCTCCACCTCGGCGCGGTGGGCCGGGCGCGTGACGGTGTGGAGGCGGCACGCGCCCGCCTCGAGGACCTCGATCTACCGCACCTCGCCTACCAGACGCTCTTCGTGGAGGGCCTGGTCGCGGAGGCGGCCGGCGACCGCCACGAAGCTCTCGAGCGCTATCGCGGCGCCTGCGAGGTGCTCGGCGGTCTGCGCAGCCATCTGCACAGCGAAGAGCTCAAGATCGCCTTCGTCAAGAACAAGCAGGAGGTCTACGAGAGCCTGATCTGGTTGAGTCTCGAGGGTGGAGCTCGAACCGAGGAAGAGGCCGAGGCGGTGTTCGCCTGGGTCGAGAGCGCGAAGTCGAGAGCGCTCACCGATCTGATCGCTCCTCGGGTCCCGGCTCCGCGTCCTTCGCGACCTGACCCGGACGGGCTCGAAGGAGAGATGCGGCGGCTTCGCGAGGAGCTCAACTGGTGTTACAGCCAGCTCGACAGGGCGGAGCTCGAGCCCCGCGGCGCTCCGGCCGCGGCCGGGCCGCTGCTCGGCCGGGGGGTGGCGCCCGGGGCGCCGGCGCAGCTTCGCCGCCGCGCCAAGGAGCTCGAGGACCGGCTGACCCGGATCATGACCAACCTGCGCACCCGCGACCTCGACTTGGCGTCGCTTCAGGCCGGCGACAGTGTCTCGCTCGAGGCGATGCGCGCCGCGCTTCCGGCCGACGCGGTTTTGCTCGAGTACTACGAAGCTCGCGGCACCGTCTTCGGATTCGTGGTGGGACACGACCGCATCCTCGTGATGCCGGTCACGACCTCCGATCGGGTGCGCCGGCTGCTGGGCTTCCTGCAGTTCCAGCTCTCCAAGCTCGAGCTCGGGGAGGAGTACGAGAGGACCTTCGCTGCGCCGCTTCTGGCCGCGACCCGGGGCCATCTGCGCGAGCTCTACGACGAGTTGGTCGCGCCTCTACGCTCGTCGCTGCGGGCGCGCTCGTTGGTCGTGGTGCCTCACGGATCTCTTCATCACGTTCCGTTCCACGCCTTGTGGGACGGAGAGGCGTACCTGGTGGATCACTTCTCGCTGTCCTACGCTCCGAGCGCGGGCACCTTCGAACGGTGCTCGACGCGACCGCGGGCGCCGTCGACCGGCGCGCTGGTGCTTGCGGTGCCCGACCCCTGGAACCCGGGGATCGCCGCCGAGGCGAGCGCGGTGGCCGCGGCGGTTCCCGGTGCCGTGGTCCTCCTCGGTGAGGACGCCACTGCAGCCGCTCTGCGGGCGCAGGGCGCCAGCGCGCGCATCCTCCACATCGCCGCACATGGGTTCTTCCGCCGGGACAACCCGATGTTCTCGGCGATCCAGCTCGGTGGGTCGCGTCTGACGGTCTTCGACCTCTACAGCCTCGACCTGGCCGCGGAGGTCGTCGTGCTCAGCGGCTGCGGCACCGGCCTGGCCGTGGTCGAGCGCGGGGACGAGCTGATTGGGCTCGTCCGCGGATTGCTCTACGCGGGCGCTCAGACCGTGGTGGCGACGCTCTGGGACGCGCAGGACGAGAGCACGGCCCGATTCATGGAGGCCTTCTATCGGCATCTGCCCCGATCGTCGGATCGCGCGGGAGCGCTGCGGCAAGCCATGATCGAGGTGCGCGAGGCCCGTCCCCACCCCTTCTACTGGGCGCCCTTCTTTCTGGCGGGCAGAGTGTCGCCATGAGCTCTCGTCGACTCCCTGCCGCCGGCTCTGGGGATTTCGTGGTCTAATCCGGTGGCACTTCGAGCCCGACTCACGATCGAGAGCTCGAGGAGAGTGGATGGAACGCGCATTGTCCCGCCTCGAGGTCCTTCCGACGACCCTCGCGTTCGATAGCGCCTCGGGCCCCGGCAAGCGTGGTCTCCGCAAGGGCCCGGCGGGCAGTCGTCACCTGCTGTTCGAAGCCGATGACCTGTGCCTCGATCTTCGGCTCGAAAGCGACTCGACGACCGGATCGATCACAGTGCACGGCCAGGTCGCGGACCGTCGCGATCCGCTCAAGGGTCTCGGGGGCAACCCGGTCTACCTTCTGTCCGGGGATCGGGTGGCCGCTTGGTTGTTCGGGAACGGGAACGGGGAGTTCGTGTTCGAGGTTCCACCGCGGGCGGGACTGCTCCTGTGTCTGCCGATCATGGAACGTGGTCAGATCCTGATCGCTCTGGATCCACTGTGCTCCCAGGAGGCAGCCAACGAGTAGTGGGGTGGGGATGGAGTCGGGTTGGCGCCTTACCAGGGAGAGGTAGGCGAATGCCGGTGTCGATACGAAACGGATCATTTCCGCTCCCGGCGCGTCGCGCCGTCCTCGCGACGGTCTTCACACTCGCATGCCTCGCGGGCGCCGTGCCCGCGAAGCCCTCCGAGGCCGAGTCGACGCTCCTCGTGGTGCGAGCCAGCCCTGGGGAGACCGCCGGTATCGCCGAGCGCAACCGGCTGACGATCCTCGATCGGCTGGTCGACTCTGCAGGCGACGAAATTGCGCTGATGCGCATCGAGACACCTGCCGCGGGGACTCGAGTGGCGACGGCGCTCGTTGCGAGGGAGCCGTCGATCAAAGCTGCGGAAGTCGCTCTCTACGCCGAGCTGCCGGAGCTGCGCCCCACCGCGGAGCTCATGCAGTCGACCATGGCGCTTCTCGACGCCCTCGCGGAGGAAGGCGTGGTCACTCTCGGCATCCGCGAGGACGGCACGCCGCGAAAGATCTGGAGTGGATACGCCGACCAGCCGGGCGCGAGGATGGTGCGCGTTCGCCAGGCCCACCTCCAGGGCATCGGCAACGGCACGGTGATCGCCATCGTCGATTCGGGGATCGACCTCCTGCACCCCGTCTTCGCGGACCGCCTGCTTGCCGGCTGGGACTTCCTCGAGGACCGTCCCGAGAACGCATCGATCCGCTCCAGCACCGACGAATCGACCATGGCCAAGCTCGATCAGTCGACGATGGCGATTCTCGATCGCCACACCCGGGCCTTCGTCAGCGGCAGTGACGTCGAGGCGATGGCGATCGACGACTCGACCACGGCGCTGGTCGCGGCGGGGGTTGGCGACGCGCTGGACGGGCGGCTGGCGCCTGCCTTCGGCCACGGCACGATGGTCGCGGGGGTCGCCCACCTGGTCGCTCCGGGGGCGTCGATCCTGCCGCTGCGCGCTTTCGACGATCAGGGCCGAGCGTGCACCTTCGACCTGATCCAGGCGATCTACCACGCGGTTCGCAACGGCGCGACCGTGATCAACATGAGCTTCAATCTCGCCCAGCGCTCGGCGGAGCTCGAGCGCGCGATCGCGCATGCCGCGCGCAGGGGCGTCATCACGGTGGCGTCGGCGGGGAATGACGGCTCGAGCACTCTGGTCTACCCGGCGGCGCTTCCGGCCACGATCGGTATCGCCGCCACCGACCTCGACGATTTCGTGGCCCCGTTCTCGAACTTCGGCTCCGATCTCGTGGCACTGGCGGCGCCTGGCGTGTCGGTGATCACGTCGTATCCTGGTGGTGGTTGGGCGGCCGCTTCGGGAACGTCCTTCTCGGCGCCGTGGGTGTCGGGCGCGGTGGCGCTTCTGGCGGAGCACGCAGCGCGCGGCGCAGTGAGCCTCGAGCTCGACCGGGTGCTCGGCGCGCTGGCCCACAGCGCGCAGGTCCAGGGGCCGCTGGCCTTCGACGTCGGGTTCGGGCGCGTCGACGTCGAGAGTGCCAACCAGAACCTCGGCATCGCGCCCTCGAGCGAGACCGGGAACGTCCAGTGAGGGTCGCCGTGACTCCATCGGTCGAGGCTGCGCGATGAGGATGGAAGAGCAACTGCCCACCTTCACCGTGAACGCGTCGCCACGCGTGCTGGTCGCCGACCCCGAGCGCGAGATGCGCGAGGTGATGAGCGCCGCGCTCGAGGCGCGCCGGCTGGAGGTCTGGTCCGTCGCCGGTATCACGGAGGCGTGGAAGCTGGTCGAGCAGAAGGGACTCCCGCACGCGGCCGTCGTGGAGCTCGGCTACTCACGGTTCGGCGGCGTCGGATTCTGCGAGCGGGTGCGGCGGATCGCGGATCTTCCGATTGTCGCGACGAGCCTCGAGTACGACATCCCGATGATCGTTCGTACCTTGGACCAGCACGCGGACGACTTCGTCCGCAAGCCGTTCGCGCCCGCGGAGCTCGCGGCCCGGGTGGTGGCTCTGCTGCGCCGCGTCCCGGGGTTCTCCTACACCACGGGCGCCCTGGTCCGCGTCGATGACGAGCTCGCAATCGACTTCGGGCGGCGAACGGTCGTGGTGGGGGAGCGGAGGGTGACGCTCACGCCCACCGAGACCAAGATCCTCTATCTGCTCGTGCGTAGCATGGGGCACACCGTCGAGTCTCGCTTCATGCTGGCCCGCCTGTGGCCCACCGAAGAGGCCGGTGAGGAGACGCTGCGGGCCCATGTCTATCGCCTGCGGTCGAAGATCGAGCCGGGCGAGGAGCGATCGCGCTACATCACGACAGTTCGCGGCGTCGGCTATCGGTTCGCTGTGTCCGGGGGAGCGAAGGCTGCGCAGGCGGGCTCTCGTTTCGGGGACCCCGACCGGTGGCCGCGAGAGTCCTGAGCCGCATCGAGCGCGCTCCCCCTACTCCCTGAGGCGGCGGCGCGGATCGCCGGCCCCGATGGCACCCCAGGAGAAACCACCCCCCGATCCGACCGACACCGAGAGCCGCGTGTCGCTTCAGGGCGACGAGCTCTCCGGCAGGGCTGGCGATCGCACCGTGCATCTGCGGCGCGAGCCTGCGGCGGCATCGACTCATGGAACGGACCCGCGGGGGCCGTGGCAGGACCCGTGGGAAGGACGACCGTTCGGCAAGTACGTGCTGCTCGAGCGCATCGGGGGCGGCGGCATGGGGGTGGTGTACCGCGCCCACGACGGCACGCTCGACCGAGACGTCGCCGTCAAGCTGCTGGCGGTCGAGCTTCAGTCCGACGCCTCCTACCTCGAGCGCTTCCTGAGCGAGGCGAAGTCGGCAGCGCGACTGAGCCACGCCAACACGGTCGCGATCCACGAGATCGGCAACGAGGCGGGCCAGTATTACCTGGCGATGGAGTTCGTCACCGGCGGCTCGGTGGAAGAGCGCCTGGTGCGCGGCGGCGCGATGCTCCCCCTGCATGCCACCAGCGCCGCCGCGGATGCATGCCGCGGCCTGCACGCGGCGCATGCGGCGGGTATCGTGCACCGCGACATCAAGCCGGC
>DATLFI010000103.1:0-14672 GCA_035524895.1 Thermoanaerobaculia bacterium
AGGAAGTGGCCCAGCGCGTGGAGCGACTGGCCGGCGGTCTCGAAGAGCTGCTCGCCGGGCTCCCCCCGAACGGTTAAGGCCGGCGTCTTCGCCGGCCCTCCTAGGCCGGCTCTGCCGGCCTCAGCCGGCCCCGCCGGACAGGCGTGCGCTCCTTCCCTGCGCCGACAAGCTGCTATATTGCCCGTCGGGACGTGACGCCCGGGCAGTCAGGCGAGCTCATCGTTTTTCCTAGCCCGGGGGATGGCCCCGCTGCTATGGACGAACAGCCGACGATGCCCGGAAGCGTGGAAGTCGACATCTTCGGGTCGACCTTCCGCCTCCGCGGAGGCAATGACGAAGACCACCTGCGCCGCCTGGCGTCGCTAGTCGACGCCAAGATGCGGGAGGTGGGCAGTCATACCGGGCTCGTGGACACGGCGAAGATCGCCGTCCTCGCGGCGTTGAACTTGGCTGAGGAACTTTACGAGACCAGCGGTGGGCGGGGCGGGGATCACGATCAGATCATGGAGAAGGTCGCGGGGTTGACCGGTGAGCTGGAGAGCGCGCTCGACGAGAGGGCGGTCCCGAGCGAGCCTTTCTGACGGACCGAGCCGATCGCGTAGCGTCCTGCTCGGGCCGGCGTTTTGGTAACCAAGTCGTTCATCGGTTTGCTGTTTTCGAGTTGCATCCCCTGCGAAGTCGTCCGTGGACCAACCGTCGTAGAACCAACATTCGCGGAAAGGGAGTCCTCATTCCGCGCGCCTGTGCCAGCCCTGCGATGGAACAGGGACGCTGACGGCGCGTGGAGCGGACACCCACTTGTTAGGCACCGGTTCTAGCAGGGAGGTCCACGGCGCTTCGCGGGGGGTGCTCTTTCCCTCCGCTCCGCCTCCCTAGATCGCTCCGTAGATCGCGATCGGCCCGCGCGTCCTATCGGACGGCGGAGGAGTCGATGACCGGCGAGTGGATCCTCGGTGGTGCCCTGGTGGCCGCCGCGCTGGGCGTTCCGTTCGTGTGGCTGGTGTTCGTGCGGCGCGCGGCGCGCCGCATCACCGCCCAGGCGCGTCGTCAGGCCGCCCGCGCCCTGGAGGACGCCGAGCGCGAGGGCGCGGCGAAGCTTCGCGAGGCGGAGCTGCAGGCCAAGGAAAAGCTCCTCCAGGCGCGCAGCGAGTTCGAGCTCGCGGCGAACGAGGAGCGACGCCGGCTCGAGAGTGCCGAGCGCAGGCTCCAGCGGGACCAGGAAGAGCAGACGACGGCGCGCGAGAAGCTGGAACGCAAGAGCGCCGAGGTCGAGAAGCGAGAGGCCGAGGCCCACGAGCTCGAGCGCGAGCTCCAGACCGGCCGGCAGACTCTCGAGACGCTGCTCGCCGAGGAACGACGGAAGCTGGAGCAGGTCGCCGGGCTCACCGCCCAGCAGGCCAAGGAAGAGCTCCTCGCGCGCCTCGAGCAGGATGCCCGCCTCGAGGCTGCGCACCTGGTCAAGCGGCTGGAGGACGAGGCGCGGGAAAAGGCCGCGCGCGAGGCCCAGCGCATCATCGCCATGGCCATCGAGAGGACGGCCTCCGACTACGTCAACGAGACCACGGTCTCGGTCGTGATGCTGCCGTCGGACGAGATGAAAGGACGGATCATCGGCCGCGAGGGTCGCAACATCCGCGCGCTCGAGATGGCGACCGGCGTCGACCTGATCGTCGACGACACGCCCGAGGCGGTCATCCTCTCCGGCTTCGACCCGTTCCGCCGCGAGATCGCCAGGGTGGTGCTGGAGCGACTGATCGGCGACGGCCGCATCCACCCGGCGCGCATCGAGGAGGTGACCGAGAAGGTCAAGGCGGAGTTCGAGCAGCGCATCGTGCAGGAGGGCGAGTCGGCGCTGCTCGAGCTCAACCTCAGCGGGGTCCACGTCGAGCTGGTCAAGCTCCTCGGGCGGCTGCGTTTCCGCAGCTCGTACGGCCAGAACGTGCTGAACCACAGCAAGGAGGTGTCGCTGCTGGCAGCCAACATGGCCGCCGAGCTGCGCGTCGACGTCCACGTCGCCAAGCGCGCCGGCCTGCTGCACGACATCGGCAAGGCGGTCGACCGGGAGATGGAGGGCACCCACCTGCATCTCGGCATCGACCTGTTGCGCAAGTACGGCGAGACCGAGGCGGTGGTGCACGCCATGGCCTGCCACCACGGCGACTACGATCCCGAGACGGTCGAGGCGGTACTGGTCACCGCGTCCGACGCCCTCTCGGCGGCTCGACCGGGCGCTCGCCGCGACGTGCTCGAGACCTACGTCAAGCGGCTCGAGCGCCTCGAAGAGATCGCGAGCGACTTCAAGGGTGTCCAGAAGACCTACGCCATCCAGGCCGGTCGCGAGATCCGCATCATCGTCGACTGCAAGAAGCTCTCCGACGAGGAGGCGCTCTGGCTCTCCAAGGACGTCGCCCGAAGGATCGAGAGCGAGCTGACGTACCCGGGGCAGATCAAGGTGACGGTGATTCGAGAGAGCAGGGCGGTGGAGTATGCGAAGTAGGCCAGCCCCGAGCCATCCGCAGACGACGGGGCGGCCTGCGCCGTGGCGGGACGGCGAAGCCCGGCAGAGTCCCACACGCGCGCCCGTTGGGCCCGCAACCGTTGGGCGCGCAGCGTTGGACGACCGCCACGCCCCATGATCCTCCTCTTCGTCGGGGACGTCGTCGGCAAGCCGGGGCGCAACGCGCTCGCCGCGCTGCTGCCGCGCCTGATCGATCAGCATGCCGTCGACTACACGGTGGTCAACGTCGAGAACGCGGCCGGCGGGTTCGGCGTCACCGCCGAGACGCTGTCGTTCTTCGAGGCGCTGCCGATCGATGTGATGACCAGCGGCAACCACATCTGGGACAAGAAGGAGGTCGGGCCGCTGCTGCAGTCGAGCGACCGTCTGCTGCGGCCGGCGAACTACCCCGAAGGTAACCCCGGGCGCGGGCTGCACCTGGGCGAGACCCCGGCCGGCATCCCGGTGGCGACCCTCAACCTCGAGGGCCAGGTGTTCATGAAGGCGCTGGTCTCGCCGTTCACGGTCGCCGACGAGCTACTGCGTGGTCTGCCGCCAGAGCTGCGCGTGATCTTCGTCGACTTCCACGCCGAGGCGACCAGCGAGAAGCAGGCGATGGCCTACCACCTCGACGGTCGCGTCAGCGCGGTGGTCGGCACCCACACCCACGTACCCACCGCCGACGCCCGCGTGCTCGGCGGCGGCACCGCGCTGATCACCGATGTCGGCATGACAGGGCCTTATGACTCGATCATCGGCTTCCGCCCCGACCGGGTGCTCCAGCGCTTCTACCTGCAGACCCAGGTCTCTTTCGAGGTCGCCAAGCAGGACGTGCGCCTCGCGGCCGCGTTGATCGACATCGACGAGACCACCGGTCACGCGCGGTCGATCCGGCACCTGCTGGAGCCGTGGAAGGGGTGAAGGGTGAAGGGTGAAGATGCCCCTTTCTCTCTTCACCCCTCACCATTCTCCAATTCATCGACTCCCCGCCAGGTGTTCTCGCTGTCGTCGAACTTCGGCAGGTTCGGTTCGATGCCGCGGCGGGAGTTGAGCCGCCACGACCAGAGGAAGCTCCACTTGAGGTAGGTGCCGTACGCCTGCAGCAGGCAGAACACCATGCCGCGCATGCCGTCGAGTATCCCGAGCTGCAGGAAGTACGTCCTCAGGAAACGCCAGAGGGTGCGCCCGAAGATCTCCAGCGGACCCGAGCTCTTGCCCTCGCGCCAGGCCTGGGCGGCGCCCCACCAGCTATAGCGCTGGATCCGGCCGGCGTACTCCACGAAGTCGTCGACCATGAAGTGCAGCATCGGGTTGCGCAGCAGCGGCGCCTTTCCGCGGGTGACCATGTCGGCGTGCACCCGCCGGTTCGGGTAGCGGCCCGCGCCGCGGAGCAGCAGTCGCACCACCTGGTCGCGCTGCCAGCCCGAGAAACGTATGACCTGGCCGAGGAAGTACACCCGGCGCCGGATGGTGTACGCCTCGTGCGGAGGCGGTCCCTGTGCGAGCAGCTCCTGGATCTCCCGGCGCAGCTCCGCGGTGCAACGTTCGTCGGCGTCGAATATCAGGATCCATTCGTAAGTCGCCTGGTCCATCGCCCAGTTCTTCTGCGAAGCGGACCCGAAGTAGGTGCGCTGCACGAAGCGGACATTGGGGAAGCGCCGCGCGATCTCGGGCGTGCGGTCGGTGGAGAACGAGTCGACCACCAGCACCTCGTCGCACCACGAGAGCGACTCGAGGCACTCGCCGATGTGGCGCTCCTCGTTGAACGTGGTGACCAGCGCCGAGACACACGCGCGTGACGTCAACGGCTGCGGGTCGGCGCTGGCGCTCGGAGCGCTCGCGCTCGGCGGGGCGAGTGTGGTGGTCAAGGCGCCGGGCTCCTGAGACGGGTCGCGCCGGGGTCGAGTCGAGCGCGCCAACCGCCGCAGCGGCCCGCGTTCGGCGCGGCCGGGAGGTCCAAGTCGAGACGGTCCCGGCTGCCGGCTCCAGCCGTCGGATTCTACTCTCCGATCGGTCGGAGCCTAAGGGAACGGAAGCTCCGGCCCGACCCGGTCTATGCGTGGCGGTATCGGCCCCGGCTTCGGAGCGGCGGGTTGTTGCGGCGTAGCCGCCTCTGGTACCGTGCCGCGTCCCGCGGGGCGCCCATCCCAACGAGCCATGAGCCAGCGACCGTCCCTTGGATCCGCTCTCCGCCTGGCGGCATCAGCCGCCGGGTTGACGATGCTGCTCCTGGCCCCTGCCGCCGCTCGAGCCAAGCGCCTCGCAGGCTGGGGAGCGAGCGCCGGACTGTTCGACCTGTCGCAGGAAGAGGAGGCGGTCGAGATCGGCGTCGACTACGGGTTCCGCGAGCTCGCTATGGCCTGGGGTCTTGCCCCGGTCGTCGGCCTCGGCGCCACCACCGACGAGGCCGTGTTCGCCTACGCCGGGCTGCGCCGGCCGTTCGAGCTGGGGGGTGGCTCCTGGCATCTGGTGCCAAGCCTCGCTGTCACGCTCTTCGATCGTGGCGAGGGCAAGGATCTCGGCCAGACCCTGCAGTTCCGCTCCGGGCTCGAGCTCCGGCGCCAGCTTCGGGGTGGAGCGCAGGTGGGCGCCGGGATCTACCACATCTCGAACTCCTCGATGGACGACATCAACCCCGGCGCGAACTCTCTGTTGCTGCGCTTGGTGTTGCCGCGAGGGAGATAGCGGGGGTCCAGATCCGATCCCCCTCATCCCCCGAGGACCCGAGCGCGACCCCGGTGATATCTTCGGTCCTGTACCCGGAGAAGCCCATGGCTATCGACCCCGAGCTGCTCGAGATCCTCGTCTGCCCCAAGACCAAGGGGAAGCTCGAGCTCGTCGAGCTGCCTGCGGCGACGCGCGAGCGGCTGATCGACAAGTATCGCGAGCACTTCCAGGACGAGGAGCCGGTGGTGAGCGAGGGTCTGCTCTGTCGCGAGTCCCAGCTCGTCTACCCGATCGTGTCCGACATCCCGATCATGCTGATCGAGGACGCCCTTCCAGCCACCGAGCTCGAGGTCGCGTCCACCTGACGCGCAGGCAACCCGCCACCGCGCCACTGCGCGCCACCGCGCCACTGCCGGCTGTGCTGTTGGCGCCGTCTCGCCTACCGCCGACCTTGCCGCCGCCCCGATCTCCCTCCGCCGGCGTCTGGCCCCGCGACCGTCGCGAGGGGTTGGGGCTCGGCTGCTACATCGGCCAGCTCGTCACCGTCTTCGGCATCGCGCTGTCGTACGGCGTGCTGTCGATCGCCGTGCTCACCGCGCCGTTCGCCGCGCGCGGCGAGCTCCGCTCGCGCCTGCGCATTCCCGGAGCGAGCTGGGTGCTCGCGCCGCTCGCGGCCTACCTCGCGCTGACCGCCGGCTCGGTCGCGCTCTCGCACGACCCGCTGCGCAGCGCCGACGCGCTGCTCGACACCCTGGCGCTGTCGCCGCTGGTGCTCGGGTTGTTGTTCGTGCGCGGCGAGCAGCGCACGCGGTTCGTGGCGACGTGCCTGGTCGTCCTGGGCGCCGGGCTCGCCCTCTACGGCTTCGTCGAGTCGGCATTCGGTGCAGGAGGCCTCGAGCTCGACCAGCGCATCCGCGGTCCGTTTTCGCACTACCAGACGCTCGCCGGGGTGCTGCTGCTGTGCAACCTGGTCGCGCTCGCATCTCTCGCGCACCGTCCCTCGCTTCGCCGGGCCTGGACCTGGGGCGCGCTGCTCTTGATCAGCGCGGCGCTCGTGCTCGGGCTGACGCGCGGCGCGTGGGTGGCGCTCGGCGGGGCGCTGCTGATGCTCCTGCTCCTGCGCGCGCCGCGCGCGCTGCTGTGGGTGGCGCCGGCCCTGGTCGTGTTCCTGCTGGTGGCGCCACTGCGCGTGGTGGAGCGCGCCGCCTCGATCTTCGACCCCTACGACTCCTCGAACTACGACCGGCTGTGCATGGTCTGGTCCGGGCTGCGCATGATCGAGGAGCGGCCGGCCTTCGGCATCGGCCCCGACATGGTCAAGGAGCTCTACCCGGTCTACCGGCATCCGACCGCGCCGCGTCTCGAACGACCGCACCTGCACAACGCCTTCTTGCAGGTCGCCGCCGAGCGCGGGGTGCCCGCTGCGCTCGCGCTCGTGGCGCTGTTCGCGGGCAGCGCGACGCTCGCGTGGCGCGGCTTCCGCAGCGAGGGTGGCTTCCGCGGAGCGCGCGCCGACCTGTGGGTGGGCGCGCTGCTGGGCATCGTCGCGTTCACCATCGCCGGGATGTTCGAGGACAACTGGGGCGATACCGAGGTCCAGCGTATCCTCCTGTTCCTGCTGATCGTGCCGCTGTGTCTGCGGGCCGAGCCGAAGGTGACCTGACCGTGAACCAGCCGGCGAGCTTCCCGCACTATCTCCAAAAGCGCCTCCCCGCGATCGAATCGGCGCTCGAACGGGTGCTGCCGCCGCCTCAGGCGCCGCCGGCGCTCCTGCACCAAGCGATGCGCTACAGCGTCTTCGCCGGCGGCAAGCGCGTGCGCCCGGCCCTGCTGCTGCTGGCGGGAGAGACCTTCGGCGCGGACGCGTCGACCCTGGGCGAGCCGGCCGCAGCGCTCGAGCTCATCCACACCTTCTCCCTGATCCACGACGACCTGCCGGCGCTCGACGACGACGACCTGCGTCGCGGCCGGCCGACGCTCCACAAGCAGTACGACGAGGCGCTGGCCATCCTCGCCGGCGATGCGTTGCTCGATCTGGGCCTCGAGGTGCTCGCCCGCTTTCCGGTCGACCTCGCCGCCGAGCGCCGGCTGCGCAACGTCGTTGTCGTGGCCCAGGCCGTCGGCAGCCACGGCATGATCGGCGGCCAGGTCGCCGACCTCGAGGCCGAGCGCACCTGGCCCGACGACCCAGCCGCGACCCTCGCGAGCATCCACCAGCGCAAGACCGGAGCGCTGCTGCGCGCCGCGCTGGTCGCTGGCGGCGTCTGCGCCGGCGCCGGCGAGCCCGAGCTCGCGCTGCTCGAGAGGCTCGGCGACCAGGTCGGGATGCTGTTCCAGATTCGCGACGACATCCTCGACATCGAGGGCACCTCGGAGAGCCTCGGTAAGACCGCCGGCAAGGACCAGGCCGCCGACAAGCTCACGTATCCCCGCGTCTACGGCCTCGACGGCGCTCGCCAGCGCCTGCTCGAGACGAGCCTGGCGGCCCGCGAAGCCGCCGCCCGCCTCCCCGGCGGAGGCACCGCGTTCCTCTCGCTCGTCGATTTCCTCGTGCAGCGGCAATCTTGAAGATTGCCGCTATGCTCCCAAGCCCTGCCCCCTTACCTCCTGCGGTCTCTTCACGTCGTCACTCACCCTTCACTCTTCCCCTTTCCCCTCGCCATGTCCCGCCTCGACCAACTCCTCGTCTCGCGCGGCCTCTTCGAGTCGCGTGAGCAGGCGCGGCGGCACATCCTCGCCGGCTCGGTGTACGTCGAAGGCCAGCGCGTCGACAAAGCCGGCACCGCGGTTCGTGACGAGGTGCGCGTCGAGGTGCGCGGACCGCGCGAGCCTTACGTGTCGCGTGCCGGCCGCAAGCTGGAGCAGGCGTTGCGACACTTTGGAGTCGACCCGACCGAGCAGTGCTGCCTCGACGTCGGCGCCTCGACCGGCGGGTTCACCGACTGCCTGCTCGCGCACGGCGCGCGACGGGTCTACGCGGTCGACGTCGGCTACGGCCAGCTCGACCACCGCCTGCGCTCGGATCCCCGGGTGGTGGTGATGGAGCGGATCAACGCCCGGCATCTCGGCCCCGAGGACCTGCCCGAGCGCTGCGGCCTCGTCACCGTCGACGTGTCGTTCATCTCGCTGACCCAGGTGGTTCCGGCGCTGCTGCCGCACCTGCAGCCGGGCGGCTTCCTGCTCGCGTTGATCAAGCCCCAGTTCGAGGTCGGACGGGGTCGGGTCGGCAAGGGCGGCGTGCTGCGCGACGACGCGTTGCGCCGCGAGGTGATCGAGCAGCGCATGCGCGACCTCGCCGCCCTCGGGCTCGAGGCGATCGGCTCGCTCGACTGCGAGGTTGCCGGAGCGACCGGCAACCGCGAGGCCTTCGGCTGCTTCCGTCGCGCCGCCGAAGCCAATGGAGCGCGGGCGTGACCACCACCGGCGCGGATCCGCGTGGCGGCGACGACGGGGCCAGCCGGCAGCGCCAACCGGCGATCGAGCACGTCGCGATCGCCACCAAACGCGACTCTGCCGATGCCGCGAGCCTCGCCGGCGAGCTCGCGCAATGGCTGATGCGGCGCGACGTCGGCGTGCTGCTCGAGGAGGAGACCCTGGCCGAAACCGGAGCCGAGGGCGTCCAGACCTTCCGCCTCGGCGAGCTGCCGCGCTTCGAGCCTGGTCGGCTGCTGGTGGTCGCGCTCGGCGGCGACGGCACCCTGCTCTCCGTGGCGCGCACGCTCGGCTCGGCGGTGCCGATCCTGGGCGTGAACTTGGGCTCGCTCGGCTTCCTCACCGAGGTGGCGCGTACCGAGCTCTACCCGAGCCTGGTCGAAGTGCTGGCCGGCCGCTACGACACCGCCGAGCGCTCGCTGCTCGCGGTCGAGCTGCGTCGCACCAACGGCGAGATGGGCCACTACCGCGTGCTCAACGACGTGGTGGTCAACAAGACGGCGCTCGCCCGCATCATCCAGCTCACCGTCAAGATCGACCGGCGGCTGATCGCGGTCTACCGCGCCGACGGGCTCATCGTCTCGACCCCCACCGGCTCGACCGCCTACAACCTGAGCGCCGGCGGTCCCATCGTCCATCCCTCCCTGCCGGTAGCGGTGCTGACCCCGATCTGCCCGCACGCCCTGACCATGCGCCCGCTGGTGGTTCCCGACCGCAGCGTGGTCGAGGTCACCCTCGAGACCCCCGGCGAGGAGGTCTACCTCACCCTCGACGGCCAGGAGGGCTACACCATGGCCTATCGCGATACGATCCGCGTGCGGGTCGCCCCCGAGCCGGTGCGCATGGTCGGCGGCGGCCGCACCTTCTACGACGCCCTGCGCAGCAAGCTGCGGTGGGGCGAGTGACCCGAGCCGTGAGCCAACCCAAACCGCATCCCTTCGTCTCCATCGAGGCCGCCATAGAGGCCTTCCGCGCCGGGCGGATGGTGGTGATCGTGGACGACGAAGACCGCGAGAACGAGGGCGACCTGGTGCTGCCGGCCGAGAAGGTGACGCCCGAGGCGATCAACTTCATGGCCACCCACGCGCGCGGCCTGGTGTGCCTGGCGCTCACCGAGGAGCGCTGCGACGAGCTCGACCTGCCGCTGATGGTGCGCGACAACACCGCCACCTTCGCCACTGCGTTCACCGTGTCGATCGAGGCGCGCGGCAAGGTCACCACCGGCATCTCCGCAGCCGACCGCGCCGCCACCGTGCGCACCGCCATCGACCCGGCGACAGTGCCGCACGACCTGCTGCGTCCTGGCCACGTGTTCCCGCTGCGCGCCAAGCGCGGCGGCGTGCTCAAGCGCACCGGCCACACCGAGGCGTCGGTGGATCTGGCGAACCTGGCTGGTCTGTACCCGGGCGCGGTGGTCTGCGAGATCATGAACGAGGACGGCACCATGGCCCGGGTGCCCGACCTGATCGAGTACTCGCTCCGCCACGGCCTGGCGATGATCACGGTCACCGACCTGGTGCGCCATCGGCTGCGCCACGAGTCGCTGGTGGAGCGCGTGGCGTCGCCGAAGCTGCCCACGATCTACGGCGACTTCATCGCCCATGCGTACCGCTCCCGGGTCACCGGCGAGGAGCACGTAGCGCTCGCGCTGGGCGAGATCACGCCCGAGGAGCCGGTGATGGTTCGGGTCCACAGCCAGTGCCTCACCGGCGACATCTTCGGCTCCGTGCGCTGCGACTGCGGCCCCCAGCTCATGCATGCGCTCGAGAAGATCCAGGAGGCCGGCAAGGGCGTGCTGCTCTACCTCCTGCAGGAGGGTCGCGGCATCGGCCTGTTCAACAAGCTGCGCGCCTACGAGCTGCAGGAGCAGGGACACGACACCGTCGAAGCGAACGAGAAGCTGGGCTTTCGCCCCGACCTTCGCGACTACGGCATCGGCGCCCAGATCCTGCGCGACCTCGGCGTGCGCAAGATGCGTCTGCTCACCAACAACCCCAGCAAGTACGTCGGGCTCTCCGGTTACGGCCTCGAGATCACCGAGCGCGTGCCGCTCGAGATCGCGCCCACCGAGACCACCCGCGAGTATCTCCGCGCCAAGCGCGAGAAGCTGGGGCATCTCCTCCGGCTCGTCTAGCGGGCGTGACTACCGCTCGGGCGGTGCCGGTTCCCAGGAACTGTCGTGACTACTTCTGAACCACGTCGCGCTCTCGTCACCGGCATCACCGGCCAGGACGGCTCCTACCTCGCCGAGCTCCTGCTCGCGAAGGGCTACGAGGTCCACGGTCTGGTGCGCCACGCCTCGGTGGTCAACACCGAGCGCATCGCCCACCTGCTCGAGGGCGACGAGCCTCGCCTGCACCTGGTGCGCGGCGACCTCACCGACAGCCCATCGCTCCTGCGCGTGCTCGAGTCCCTGCAACCGAGCGAGGTCTACAACCTCGCGGCGCAATCGCACGTGCACATCTCGTTCGAGCTGCCGGAGCTCACCGGCGACGTCACCGGGCTCGGCGCGGCGCGGCTGCTCGAAGGCATCCGCCAGCTCGGCATCGGCGCGCGCTTCTACCAGGCCTCCTCGTCCGAGATGTTCGGTCGCGTCGTCGAGACCCCGCAGCGCGAGACCACGCCGTTCCATCCGCGCAGCCCCTACGCGGTCGCGAAGGTCTACGCCTACCACCTGACGCGCAACTACCGCGAGGCCTACGGGATGTTCGCGGTCAACGGCATCCTGTTCAACCACGAGTCGCCGCGCCGCGGCGAGTACTTCGTCACCCGCAAGGTGACCCTCGCGGCCGCGCGCATCCGTCTCGGGTTGCAGAAGACGCTCCACCTGGGCAACCTCGACGCCATGCGCGACTGGGGCTTCGCCGGCGACTACGTCGACGCGATGTGGCGGATGCTCCAGATCGACACGCCCGACGACTATGTGGTCGCGAGCGGCGAGACCCACAGCGTGCGCGAGCTCTGCGAGCTGGCCTTCAACGCGGTCGGCCTGCCGCTGCGCTGGGAAGGGGAGGGCATCGACGAGCGAGGCATCGCCGAGGACGGCCGCGCGCTGGTGGTGGTCGACCCTCGCTACTTCCGCCCGGCCGAGGTGGACTTCCTCCTGGGCGACGCCTCCCGGGCTCGCGACGAGCTCGGCTGGCAGCCGCGCGTGAGCTTCCCCGAGCTGGTCGAGATGATGGTCACCGCCGACCTCGCCCGGATGGGCGAGCCTGTCCGCGTGACCAGCCCCCACTAGACCGCATAGCAGTCGTCCATGGGCGGCCCATGGACGACTGCTATCATTCCCGCCCGTCACTCGACCGCCGGCATCGGGCTCCCGCCCGCCCTCCGGTTTCTCCCCGTACCCAATCACCCGTTCTCCCTTACGAAAGCGTCCCCCGCGTGTAGCGCGGCGGGTCGGCGAGGTTCGTTCCATGACTGCGACCGATCACCTGAACCCCCCCCACGGCGGCGAGCTCGTCGACCTGATGGTCACCCCCGAGCGCGAGCAGGAGCTGCGCGAAGCGTCGCGCGACTATCTCTCCTGGGCGCTCACGCCGCGCCAGACCTGCGACCTCGAGCTGCTGCTGTGCGGCGGCTTCTCGCCGCTCCGCGGCTTCATGAACCAGGCCGACTTCGAGTCCGTGTGCTCGTCGATGCGCCTCGCCGATGGCTCGCTGTGGCCGATGCCGGTGACCCTCGACGTCACCGAGAAGCTCGCCGAACAGCTCTCGAAGGGCACCGCGCTCGCCCTGCGCGACCCGGAAGGCGTGATGCTCGCGGTGCTCCACGTCGACGACATCTGGCAACACGACCGCGAGAAGGACGCGCAGTCGGTCTACGGCACGCTCGACCAGACCCACCCCGGCGTCGCGCACCTGTTCCAGCGCACCAACAACGTCTCGGTCGGCGGCCGCCTCGAGGGCATCCGCCTGCCGTCCTGGTACGACTTCCCGGCGCTGCGGCAGACCCCCGCGCAGGTCCGCGAGGACATGAGCCGGCTCGGCTGGCGCCGCACCGTCGCGTTCCAGACCCGCAACCCGCTCCACCGCGCGCACTTCGAGCTGACGCTGCGCGCGTCGCGCGAGATCGAGGCGAACTTGCTGCTGCACCCGGTGGTCGGCATGACCAAGCCGGGCGACCTCGACCACTACACCCGCGTGCGCTGCTACCAGGCGCTGATGCGCCACTACCCCAAGCACACCGCGAAGCTCGCGCTGCTGCCGCTCGCGATGCGCATGGCCGGCCCGCGCGAGGCGGTGTGGCACGCGATCATCCGCAAGAACTACGGCTGCACCGACTTCATCGTCGGCCGCGACCATGCCGGTCCGGGCAACAACTCGAAGGGTAAGCCCTTCTACGGCCCGTACGACGCGCAAGAGCTCCTGGCCAAGCACCAGGACGAGCTCGGCATCGCGATGGTGCCGTTCAAGAACATGGTCTACGTCGAGGACCGCGGCAGCTACGCGCCGCAGGACGAGGTGCCCGAGGGCTCCCGCACGCTCGACATCTCCGGCACGGAGCTGCGCCGCCGTCTCGCCGAGGGCCTCGAGATCCCCGAGTGGTTCACCTTCCCCGAGGTCGCCGAGGAGCTGCGCCGCAGCTACCCGCCGCGCGCCAAGCAGGGCTTCACGGTGTTCTTCACGGGGCTCTCCGGCGCCGGCAAGTCGACCATCGCGCGCGTGCTCCAGGTCAAGCTGCTCGAGATGGGCGGCCGCCCGGTCACCGTGCTCGACGGCGACATCGTGCGCACGAACCTGTCGTCCGAGCTCGGTTTCTCGCGCGAGCACCGCGACATCAACATCCGCCGCATCGGCTACGTCGCGTCCGAGATCACCAAGAACGGCGGCATCGCGATCTGTGCGCCGATCGCGCCCTACGAGCGCACTCGCGAGGACGTGCGTCAGATGATCAAGGCCTTCGGCGGCTTCATGCTGGTCTTCGCTTCGACCTCGATCGAGGTCTGCGAGCAGCGCGACCGCAAGGGCCTCTACGCCAAGGCGCGCGCCGGCCTGCTGCCCGAGTTCACCGGCATCTCCGACCCCTACGAAGAGCCGAAGGACGCCGAGATCGTCATCGACACCGCCGACCTGAGCCCCGAAGAGGCCGCGCAGCAGATCATCCTCCACCTGGAGCGTGAGGGTTACATCGCCGCGCGGTAGGGGAGGGGGTGGGGGAGCGGGGGTTGGGCGGGTCCTCCCCTCTCCCCTTCCAAGGGGAGAGGGTGGCGCGTCGTCATCGACGACGCGCCGGGTGAGGGCCGGTCTCGCGGCAGCCTCTCGCGAAGACCTCTCGCGAAGACCTCTCGCGACAAACCTCTCGCGACAAACCTCTCGCGACAGACCTCTCGCGACACACCTATCGCGACATCGTCGCGCGGTGTAGATAACCTCCAACCGCGAGATCCTCCCCACCCCTTTGACTGCTCCATCCCCCCGTGGCCTCCCGCTCGCGCAACGCCACGCCCCGACCCAAGCGCGGCCGCTCCCCCCGCGCCCCCCGCGCCCCCCGCGCCGCCGCCTCGACTGCCGGCACACCTCCCACCACTGCGGGTACGCCCGCGTCCACCTCCGCCCCCGCCCGCTTCGCTCGCCTCCTAGCCATCGCGCTCCTCGTCGGGTCACCGCTGCTGGTGCTCCCGGGGCTGCGCGAGCCCTATCGGCTCCCCAAGCTCGCCGCCAGCGAGCTGCTCGCGCTCCTGACGCTCACCGTCCTCTCGCTCACGCTCTTGCGGCTGCGCCGCGTCGACCTGCGCGACGTCCTTCGCCTCCCACCGGTCCTAGCGGTCGCGCCGCTCGCCGTCATCGTCGCCGTTTCCGCGCTCGCCAGTGACCACCGCCAGCACGCAGCGGTCGCGAGCTGGAGCTTCGCCATCGGCGCCGCGGCTCTCGCTGGCTTCGCGCTGGGCTTGCCGCGACTCCGCTCGCTGCTCGACTGGTTGTGGTGGCCAGCGACCGTGCTGGCCGGCATCACCCTGCTCGAGGGCTTCGGCCTCGCCGACCCGCTACCCGCGCACTTCGACGACAGCCGCTACGCCGCAGTCTCACTCGCCGGCAACATCGGCGACCTCGCCGCCTACCTCGTGCTGCCGTTG
>DATLFI010000104.1:0-13103 GCA_035524895.1 Thermoanaerobaculia bacterium
CGAGAAACGCACCAAGCGCCAGCGAGAAGCCGAGCCGTTCGGTGAGCAGCGCGGTGCCGGCGCACACGCCCAAGGCACCCAGCAGAAAGACCTCCCGCATGCGCGAGTACGCGAACGCTCGCAGCAGCCGAGGGAACAGGAAGCGCGCCGCGTAGAACAGAGCGACCAGCCCGATCAGCGAAATCGCGAAGCGGAGCAGGATCGAGACCAGCGAGCCGCCGCCTTCGCCGCCGAGCACCGGCAGCATGACGATCATCGGCACCACCAGGAAGTCCTGGAACAACAGGATGCCAAGCGTCGCGCGACCCGCCGGGGTCTCTGTCTCCTCGCGCTCCTGCAGCAGCTTGACCACGACCGCGGTGCTGGACAGCGCGATCAGGAACCCGAGGAACAGCGCCTGCTGCCAGTCGAAGCCGAGCAGCATGGTGAGGCCGGCCACCGCGGCGATGGTGAGCCCGGTCTGGCCGCCGCCACCGACCAGGAATATGCGGCGCAGCTCCCGCAGCCGCTCGAGCGAGAGCTCGATGCCGATCGCGAAGAGCAGCAGCACCACGCCGAGCTCTGCGAACACCTCGACGTCCGATGTCTCTCGCAGCAAGCCGAGGCCCGAAGGACCGATCAGCAATCCTGTGACCAGCAGCCCTACCACCGAGGGAAGGCGCAGGCGGCCGCAGACCAGCAACACGCCCACAGCGACGCCGAGCACGACGGCGGCGTCACGCAGGAACACCGTCACGTGCTCAGCCATCGCCCTCGCCGTCCTGCGCGAGCGCAACGCCCCCGGCGCCGGTGCCGTCGACGTTCTGGGTGCGGGCGAGCCGGGCCAAGCGCCACAGCCCCGCCGCGTTGAAGGCGACGTGCGCGACGATCGCCGCGAGGAGGTTGCTCCGCCACACCACCATCGCCGCCATCCCGGCGCCTGCGAGCGCCGCGAAGACAGTCCACACGCGGTAGTCGCGACCTGGTCCGCCGTGGAGCAAGGCGAAGATCACGGTGGCCCACACCGGGCCCAAGGACCCCTGCACCGCGCCCCTGAAGAAGAGCTCCTCGGCGAAGCCCGAGAGCAGTGCGAGCGCCAGCACCTCGCTCGCGGACAACGGCCCCAGCACCGATGCCAGCAGGCGATCCACGCGGCGCGCCGCGGGCAGGAACGTGTCAGCCAGCCACCAGACCAGACCAAGCAACGCGGCGAGCGCCAACCCCAGCCCCGCATCGAGCCACCAGCCGCCTGGGTCGAGGAACAGCGCGACGGTCACGCCGCTCTCGCGCACGCCGATCCATATCGCCCCGACGGTGGCCAGGCCGAGATAGAAGACCCAGGCCAGAGCGTAGACCTGGCTCGGCCCGGAGCGTTGGGTGCCCGGTGGAAGGTGCTCGGCTCGCGGTGGGTCGATCTGGTTCATGCGCCCGGCCGCGGTCCCGCTCCGCTCGCGCCATGCGGCATTGTGGCCCTGCGGCAGCGCTCGAGCCGCGGTTCCTTCAGCTCTCGTCGAAGCTGCGGCCGGTCTCCCGCCAGTCGGCGAGGAAGCGCTCGAGCCCGAGGTCGGTGAGAGGGTGCCGGTACAGCTGCTGCAGGACCTTGAACGGGATCGTCGCGACGTCCGCGCCGAGCGACGCGCCCTGGATCACGTGCTGCGGGTGGCGCACCGAGGCGACCAGAACCTGTGTCTCGAACTGGTAGTTGGCGTAGATCTCGACGATATCCGCGATCAGACGCATGCCGTCGTCGCCGACATCGTCGAGGCGGCCGACGAAGGGAGAAACGTAGCTCGCGCCGACCTTCGCCGCCAGCAACGCCTGCGCTGGCGAGAAGCAGAGCGTGACATTGGTGCGGATGCCTTCGGCCGTGAACACCTTGACCGCGGCGAGACCAGCGGTGGTGAGCGGTACCTTGACCACCACGTTGGGCGCGAGGGCGGCCAGCTGCCTGCCTTGTTGCAGCATCCCGTCCAGGTCGGTGGCAAGCACCTCGCCGCTCACCGGACCGGGGACCAGCCGCGCGATCTCGCGCACCGTGGGCAGGTAGGGCTTGCCCTGCTTGGCGATCAGGGTCGGGTTGGTGGTCACCCCATCGACCATGCCCCAGCCAAGGCCAGTCTCGATCTCTTTGAGATCGGCGGTGTCGAGGAAGATCTCCATGCTTGCTCCGTGTCGCTCACGCCCTGTCGTTCTGCGCCGTTTCGAGGGGGCGATGTCGATGGGGTGGTCGCGGTGGCGTTCCTAGCGATGATAAGGCCTGCGCCTCTAGGTCTCCGGTTCCGGTTCAGGTTCCGGCTCCACCTCCGGTTCGCTGTCCGGCTCGGACGAGCCGCCTTCGGCATCGCCGCCGGACTCGCTCTCGGCGCTCTCGGCGCTCGCGTCGAGGGGCTCGCCGAGGGGCTCGTCGAGGGGTCCTTCCGAGTCGGCTGCATCTGCGGGATCGGGCTCGGGCTCGGCCCGCTCGGGGATCTTCGCCACCGCGACGATCCGATCCTCGTCGGCGAGA
This sequence comes from Thermoanaerobaculia bacterium, assembly GCA_035524895.1. GTDB lineage: Bacteria > Acidobacteriota > Thermoanaerobaculia > Multivoradales > Multivoraceae > DATLFI01. Next base: position 2,486 of record DATLFI010000104.1, read on the forward strand.
CCCATCACCCGCACGCCCTGCGTCGCGCGACCGATGCGGGACACGCTTCCGGCGGTGATACGGATGATCATCCCTTCGAGCGTGATCAGCATCACTCCCTGGTCGGGCTGCACCTGTTTGACCGTCACCACCTGGCCGGTCTTCGGGCTCACCCGGAGGCTGATGATGCCCATGCCCCCTCTGCCCTGCACGCGATACTCGTCGAGCGGCGTGCGCTTGCCGTAGCCCCGCTCCGTGATCGAGAGCAGGTCGCCGGCAGGCTGGAGCGACTCCATCGAGACCACGCGGTCCTCTCGCCGCAGGCTGATACCGCGCACGCCGCGCGAGACCCGGCCCATCGCGCGCACATCCGACTCGGGAAACCGGATCGCGTAGCCGCGGGCGGTCGCGAGCAGCAGGTCGTGGCTGCCGTCCGACAGGCGCACGTCGAGCAGCCGGTCTCCCTCGTCGACCACGATCGCGATGATGCCGCCCGCACGCGGGTTGGCATAGGCGGCGAGCGTGGTCTTCTTGACCACACCGCGCTCGGTGGCGAAGACCAGGAATCGCTCGTCGTCGAACTCGCGCACCGCCAGCGTGTTCGCCACCTTCTGCTGCGGCTCGAGCTGCAACAGGTTGACGATCGCCTTGCCGCGGGAAGCCGGCCCGAGCTCCGGAATGGCGTGCACCTTGAGCCAGTGGACCTGGCCGTCCTCCGTGAACACCAGGACGTAGCTGTGCGCCGAGGCGACGTGGAGGTGCTCGACGTAGTCCTCCTCCTTGGTCACCATTCCGGTGCGGCCCTTGCCGCCGCGGTTCTGCGCGCGGTACAGCGCGAGCGGCGTGCGCTTGACGTAGCCCGAGCTGGTGACCGTGATCACCATGTCCTCGTCCGCGATCAGGTCCTCGATCGTCAGCTCTTGCTCGTAGGGCTGCAGCTCGGTGCGGCGAGCGTCGCCATAGGCCGCGCGCAGCTCTTGGAGCTCGCGCCGGATCTCGCCAAGGAGAAGCGGGTCGGACTCGAGGATCGCCCGCAGCCGCTCGATCTTCTGCATCAGCTCGCGGTACTCGTCGACCACCTTGTCGCGCTCGAGCCCGGTGAGCCGCTGCAGCCGCATCTCCAGGATCGCCTGCGCTTGCGGCTCGCTGAGCGCGAAGTTGCCCATCAAGCGCTCGCGCGCCTCCGCGGGGGAGTGCGAGGTGCGGATCGTGGTGATCACCTCGTCGAGATGGTCGAGCGCCTTGAGGATGCCCTCGAGGATGTGCGCGCGCTCCTCGGCGTGGCGCAGGTCGAACCGCGTGCGCCGCATCACCACCGTCTTGCGGTGGTCGAGGAACAGGCGCAGGATCTCCCGCACCGACAACACCTGGGGCTGGTTGTCGACGATCGCCAGCATGTTCATGCCGAACGTGACCTGGAGCTGGGTCAGCTTGAACAGCGTATTGAGGATCACCTCGGGCACTTCGCCGCGCTTGAGCTCGATCACGATCCGCATGCCGCGGCGGTCGGACTCGTCGCGCAAGTCGGAGATTCCCTCGAGCTTCTTCTCGTGGACCAGCTCGGCGATGCGCTCGATCAGCCGTGCCTTGTTCACCTGGTAGGGGATCTCGGTGACGACGATCGCGTGGCGATCGCCCTTGAGATCCTCGACCCCGGCGCGGGCCCGAACCTGGATGGCTCCGCGTCCGGTGGCGTAGGCGGAGCGGATGCCGGCGACGCCGTGGATCACGCCGCCGGTCGGGAAGTCGGGTCCGGGCAGCAGGCGCAGCAGCTCTTCGAACGTCGCTTCCGGGCGGTCGATCAGCAGCTCGAGCGCGGAGATGACCTCGCCGAGGTTGTGTGGCGGGATGTTCGTCGCCATGCCCACGGCGATCCCCGAGGAGCCGTTGACCAGCAGGTTCGGCAGCTTCGCGGGCAACACCGCCGGCTCGCGTTCGGAGCCGTCGTAGTTGGGCAGCCAGTCGACCGTTTCCTTGTCGATGTCGTCGCGCAGCAGCTCCTCGGCCAGACGCGTCAGGCGAACCTCGGTGTACCGCATCGCCGCCGGGTTGTCCCCGTCGACCGAGCCGAAGTTGCCCTGGCCGTCGACCAGCGGGTAGCGCATCGAGAAGTCCTGCGCCATCCGCACCACGGTGTCGTAGATGGCGGAGTCACCGTGCGGGTGGTACTTGCCCATCACCTCGCCGACGATGCGCGCCGACTTCTTGTACGGGCGGCTCGCCGTGTTCCCGCTCTCCCACATGCCGAAGAGCGCCCGGCGGTGCACCGGCTTGAGGCCGTCGCGCACATCGGGCAGCGCGCGACCGATGATCACGCTCATCGCGTAGTCGAGGTAGCTGCGTCGCATCTCCTCCTCGAGCCAGACCGGCTTGGTCTGCTCGGGGGGCAGCGTGGGGGTCTCGTTGCTCATCGCGGGGTGTTGCTCGGGGCGGCCTCCGGGCTAAGGGAGGGGAGGGAAGCGGTGGAGGGACAGGGCCGGGGAGCAGGACGTGGCGGAGATCTCTCGTCCCAACGGAGCTTCACCGCGCCACACCTGCGTTGCCTCTACGGTGCTGGACCAGAACTCCGTGGAAGGACTTCGATCCGGCGTCACACGTCGAGATTCGCCTGCAGGGCGTTCTCCTCGATGAACTTACGTCGCGGCTCGACCTGGTCACCCATGAGCGTGGTGAACACCTGGTCGGCCTCGAACTCGTCTTCGACCCGCACCTGGAGCAGCCGGCGCTTCTCCGGATCCATGGTGGTCTCCCAGAGCTGCTGGGGGTTCATCTCGCCCAGTCCCTTGTAGCGCTGGATCCCGAGACCCTTCTTGGCCGCGGTGAAGATCGCCTCGGTCAGCTCGTCTAGGTTCTCGTACCCGGTGCCGGCATCTTTGGCGGCCGCCGAGCGATCGGTGTCGTCTCCGGCCCCAGCGGGCCGAAGCAGGTACGAGCGATCCTCGAGCAGCTCGCGCGCGACCTCGCTCTTGGCGACGGCTCGCCAGTCGGACGAGAGCACCGCCGTGGCATCGAGCTCGAGCCGCCGCTCGACGCCGTCGCGGCGCGAGGTGAACAGCACGCCACCCAGCTCTTCGTCTTGCGGCGGCCGCAGCTTCACGTCGCGAAAGCCCGAAGCCTCGATCACCTCGGCGACTCGTTCGAGCACGGCGAGATCGCGCAGCGCCTCGCGGTCGCGCAGCCCGTGGCGCAGGGCCACCCGCACCGCGTCGCGCGGAAAGCCGCGCGCTGCGAGTCGATCGAGGTGGCCGCGCGCTTCCTGCACTTTCTCGAGCCAGCGCCCCAGACGGGCTCCGTGCAGCAGTTGGCCGTCGCCGTTCTCGGATGCGGGATCGCCCTCGGCGTCCACCACGACCTCGAACCGATCGCGGATGCGCTCGATCAGGAAGCGGCGCATCTCGTCGTCGTCCTTGAGGTAGGTGGCGCGCTTCCCCTCGGCGACCCGGTACAGCGGCGGCTGAGCGATGAACAGGTGGCCACGCTCGATCATCTCCCGCATCTGGCGGAAGAAGAACGTGAGGATCAGCGTGCGGATGTGGCTGCCGTCGACATCCGCGTCGCACATGATGATCAGCTTGTGGTAGCGCAGCCGCTGGATGTCGAAGTCGTCCTTGATGCCCGTGCCGAGAGCCGAGATCATGATCTTGATCTCGTCGGACGCGATCATCTTGTCGAACCGCGCCTTCTCGACGTTGAGGATCTTGCCCTTGAGCGGCAGGATCGCCTGGAAGCGACGGTCTCGCCCCTGCTTGGCCGACCCGCCTGCGGAGTCGCCCTCGACCAGGAACAGCTCGGTCTGGCTCGGGTCGCGCTCGCTGCAGTCGGCGAGCTTGCCGGGCAGGCTCGATGAGTCGAGCGCGCCCTTGCGGCGGGTGAGCTCACGCGCGCGCCTTGCGGCTTCGCGCGCTCGAGCGGCCTCGATCCCCTTCTCCACGATGCGGCGCGCGACGCGCGGGTTCTCTTCGAAGTAGGTGGCGAGCTTCTCGTTGACCACCTGCTCGACCCAGCCCTTGACTTCGGAGGAGACCAGCTTCTCCTTGGTCTGGCTCGAGAACTTGGGGTCGCGGATCTTGACCGAGACGATCGCGGTGAGACCCTCGCGCACGTCCTCGCCGCTGAGGTTCTCCTTGAGCGTCTTGCTCAGGCCCGATGCGGCGGCGTAGTTGTTGATCGTGCGCGTGAGCGCGGAACGGAACCCCGAAAGATGCGTTCCACCGTCGCGGTTGTTGATGGTGTTGGTGAAGCAGGAGATGTTCTCCTGGTACCCGTCGTGCCACTGCAACGCGACCTCGGTGGTCTCCTTGCCGCCGTGCTCGTCGCGCTCGGCAATGAGGAAGATCGGCTCTGGGTGTAGCGAGTTCTTGTTGCGGTTCAGCTGCTCGACGAAGGTCTTGATCCCGCCCTCGAAGGCGAAAGTCGCCTGCTTTCCCGTGCGTTCGTCGAACAGCTCGATGTGCACACCGCGGTTGAGGAAGGACAGCTCGCGGAGTCGCTGGGCCAGGGTGTCGAAGGAGAACTCCAACACCGAGAAGATCTGCGGATCGGGCTGGAAGCGGACGCGGGTGCCCGAGCGGTCGCTGGGACCGGTCGGCGCGATCGGCGCCTCCGGGGCGCCGCGCCGGTAGAGCTGGCGCCACGCCTGGCCGTCGCGGTGCACTTCGAGCTCCAGCGTCGCCGACAGCGCGTTCACCACCGACACGCCGACGCCATGCAGGCCGCCCGACACCTTGTAGGCGTTGCGATCGAACTTACCGCCCGAGTGCAGCTCGGTCATGATGACCTCCGCCGCCGAGCGGTTTTCGCCCTTGTGCATGTCGACCGGAATGCCGCGACCGTTGTCCTCGACGGTGACCGACTCCTCGTCGTGGATCACCACCCGAATGCGGTCGGCGTAGCCAGCCTGCACCTCGTCGATCGAGTTGTCGACGAGCTCGAACACCATGTGGTGGAGACCCGAGGGATCGTCGGTGTCGCCGATGTACATCCCGGGACGCTTGCGCACCGCCTCCAGGCCCTTGAGGACCTGGATGCTCTCGGCGTTGTACGCGGGGCCGGCAGCCGGCGGCGGCACGGGAACCTCGCCGGTCGAGCCGCTCTCGGGGCGCGAGGATGCTGGGCTGGTGCCTTCGGGGAGGGACATGGCGAAGTACGCGTGTTCGGGCCGCGGCGGCACCTGGACTGCTGCTTGGGGGCGGCGAGCGACACCGACGATCCCTGCCGGTGTCTCGGATGTGCCGGCACGAGCCTGCAAACCGCTCGTCGGCGACCGCTCCGGACCAAACCTGTTTCGCGGGATCGCACACCCGCTCGCGACGCCAGTTCAGCGTATCACGAGAGACCCTCGACACCAAGGTTTCGCCGCATCTCGGCGAATGCGGCAACTCGTTGTGTTTAAAGGGTTAGTGCTCGCACAGGCGGCCCTTCTCGACACGCCAACGATGGTCCGGTGCGAGCGCCTCCCAAACCTCGGGACGATTCGATGTGGCCATCACCTGGAGGCGGCCGGCGAACACCGGCCAGACGGCGTGCAGCGTGTCGCGATCGAGCTCGGCATCGGCGTCGTCGATCAGCAGGGTCGCCGCGCCGCGCTCCCTCTCGACCACACTGGCTTGCGCCGCCAGCAGCAGCAGTCCGATCGCTTTGCGCTCTCCCGCGGAGGCGCGACTCGCGATCTCCTCTCCTCGCCAACGCAGCGCCAGGCGATCTCGATGCGATCCGACTAGGGGACGTCGCGCCCGCTGCTCGCCAGGGAGCGCTCGGTCGAGCGCTTCGAGCACCGCAGCGCCTCCTGACGTCGCCGAAGCCGGTGACGGTCGGTACTCGATCTCGACGCTCGTGAACGGTAGTCCGCTCAGCAGCGCAGCGTCGGCGAACGCGCGACGCAACGCCGTGACGAAAGCTGCGCGCTGTGCCGCGATGACAGCCACGGCGTCGGCGAGCAACACGTTCCAGGAAGCGATCTCACGCGTAGAACCGCCGGTGCGCAGCAGGGAGCGCTTCTGGGTGAGCAACGAGCGATGGGAAGCGAAGGACTGGAGCGAACCGGCGCGGGCGTAGACCACGCCACGATCGAGGAAGCGCCGTCGCGCTCCTGGCGAGCCGAGCAGCATCTCGACCTCGGCCGAAGTCCAGGCCAGAACCGGCTGCACGCCCAGGTACCGGGCCAGCAGGACTCGTTCCCCGTTGAGCCGGCGCTCGAGACCACGCGGCCCGCTCCACGACAGCTCGAGTCGAACGCGTGCCTCGGCGCCGCTCTCGGCGCCCAGGAAGAAACTCCCTTCTCCCTCGAATCGCTCGGACTCGCACGGCTGATGCTCCGGGTCGGCGTCAGCGATCCGTTGCACGCAGTCTGCGAGGTGACCGCTGCGAAAACTGCGCGTCGTGGCCACGACATAGATCGCCTCGAGCACACTGGTCTTGCCAGCGCCGGTACCACCGAGCAGGAGATGGCAGCCAGGCTCGACCCCCCAGTCGAGAGGCGCGAGGTTGCGGAACTTCCGGGCGAGGAGCTGACGCAGCAACGGGTATTCAGCGTCACAGCGCTGCTTAGCGCTCCACTGCTCTCTAGCGCGTCTCTAGCGCGGTCTCTAGAGCCGCATCGGCATGATCACGCAGAGGTAGCGTCCGCTCTCTGCGCCGACCGGGTGCCCTATGCACTGCGAGTTGGCGTCCTTGAGGTCGAGGCGGACTTGCTCCCCTTCGACCGCCCCCAGGAACTGCGCGAGGTAGTCGGGGTTGAGGCCGATCTCGAGCGGCGGACCATCGTACTCGCATTCGAGGCGCTCGACTGCTTCGCCGAGATCCGGGTTGACCGCGGACACCGTGAGCTCCGCAGGGTCCAACTTCAGGCGCACGACGCGTGCGCGCTCACCAGACAACAGCGCCACTCGGTTGATGACTTCCATGAGCCGGCGGCGATCGAACACAGTGCGCTTGTCGCTGTCCTTGGAAATCACCTTCTCGTAGTCGGGAAAAGCACCCTCGAGGATGCGGCAGATCAGCTCGCGCCGGCCAATCTGGAACGAGAGGTGGTGTTCACCACGGCGAAATCGGAGATCTTCGGCACTGTCGAAGCGCTGGATCTCCTGGAGCGCCTTGCGGGGCACCAGCACGCCGTCGCTGCTTTCGGCGGCCGCTTGGGGCATCTCGACCAGCGCCAGCCGATGACCGTCGGTAGCCACCATCTCGACCGCGCCGTCCTTCGCGCGCAGGAGCGCACCATTGAGTTGGAAACGCGACTCCTCGGCCGAGACCGCGAACAGCACCTTCGCGATCATGCGTTTGAGATCGGCGAAGGGCAGCAACAGCTCCGCGCCCTGTGGTACCTCGGGCAGGGTCGGAAAGTCTTCGGGCGAGAGGCCGTGGATCTTGAACCGCGAGTTACCGGCCCGAATCTGGAGCGCCTGGTCACCCTCGAGGGAGAGCTGCACCTGCTCGCCATCCAGCGCACGCACGATCTCGACGAACTTGCGAGCCTGCACCGCGATCGCCCCATCCGCGCCGACCTCGGCGTCGCACCAGGAACGCAGCGACACCTCGAGGTCGGTCGCCGCCAGTTGGAGTCGGTCGCCGCGAGCCCGCAGGAGCAGGTGAGACAACACCGGCACGGTGGACTTGCGCTCCACCACCCCCTGCATGGGTACCAACTCCGTGAGCAACTCCGCTCGGTCGATCCGCAGATCCATGCGTGCTCCTACCTCCTACCTGTCCGCTCTTGGAAGATCAATATAGCAGTCGTAGCAGCCGGAGTAGGGAGGAAGGAATCCTGCGGAAATCCGCTTTGCCCACCGGTGACGCACGGGTTGTGTCCCTGGAAGCGCAGCGGATGGGAGTGTGGAGAACGTGTGGGAGACCTGTGCCCCGACGCAGGACGGTCGTGGACAAAATCACGTCTCGGACGCCGAGAGGTTCGTGGCGAGGATCCTTCCACAGTGCTACCCGGAGGCATTCCGCGGCTGCTCCGCAGAGTTGTCCACAGCTCTTCTTGGCGCCTCTTCCCCGCGCTCTCGACCTTCGTCGCGAGGGCAACGCGTACCCGACGTGGAGGTACGGCTACTCGAGCTGGCGAACGAACTGATCGAGCACGCGGTCGAGGTTGGGGTCCTGCTGCCGCAAGCTGCCGATCTTCTCGACGGCGTACATCACGGTACTGTGGTGCTTGTCGTTGAACTGCTTGCCGATCTCGGGGTACGAGAGCGTCGTCAGCCTCTTGCACAAGTACATCGCCACCTGGCGGGGGAACGCGACTTGGCGGGAGTTGTTGCGGCTCTTGATCTCCGGCAGGCGCAACCCGTAGTGGTGCGCGACGACCCGCAGGATCTCGCTCGCCGCAAGCGTGCGCTTGCCCGGCAGCAGGTCCCGCAGCGTTTCCTGCGAGAGCTCGATGTCGATGGGTCGCCCGGTGAGCGCCGAGAAGGCCTGGACACGGTTGAGCAGGCCTTCGAGCTCCCGGATGTTGGAACGCACCTGCTGCGCGATGAACAGCGCGACCGGGTCTGGCAGCTCGATGCTCTCGAGTGCTGCCTTGCGTTTGAGGATCGCTATCTTGGTCTCGAGATCCGGCGGCTGGATGTCGGCGATCAGGCCCCAGCCAAACCGGCTGCGCAGACGCTCTTCGAGAGTCGGGATGTCCTGCGGCTGGGAGTCCGAGGACAGGATGATCTGCTTCTGGAGGGTGTAGAGCGCGTTGAAGGTGTGGAAGAACTCCTCCTGGGTGCGCTCTTTGTTGGCCAGGAACTGGACGTCGTCGATCAGCAGCGCGTCGATCGTGCGGTAGCGCTCGCGGAACGCTGGCATCCGGTCGAAGCGGATGGAGTTGATCAGCTCGTTCACGAACTGCTCGGCGGTGAAGTAGAGGACCCGGAAGCCGGGGCGCTCGGCTCGCAGTTGCTGCGCGGCGGCGTGCAGCAAGTGCGTCTTGCCCAGGCCGACGCCGCCGTAGAGGAACAGCGGGTTGTAGGTCTCACCCGGCGCTTCGGCGACGGCACGCGCGGCGGCTACCGCGAACTGATTCGAGGAGCCGACGACGAACGTGTCGAAGGTGTAGCGTTGGTTGAACTCTTGCGCCGGCAGCGCCACCGCGTCGCTGTGGGTCACTCGCTTGGGGGGTGCCGAGGTCGAGGAGGCTGCAGCCTGCGGCGGAGCCGGGTCATGCTGGCCGTCGGCCACTGCGAACAGGACTTCGAACTTGGAACCCTTGAACCCGGCGATGGCGCGGTCGACGACCGGGCGATAGCTCTGTTCGAGGGCGTGGAGAAAGCGATCGTTCGGCGCAAGGAGCACCAGCCGACGCGGCTCCTCGGAGTGTACTTGTAGGGGACGGAACCAGGTGCGAAATTCGTCGGCGGAAAGCTGACGACGCAGGGCTTGCTTCAGGCTAAACCACGTGGAATCGGTCATTTGAAGGGTCCAGACACACTCATCCACAGGATTTCCACACCTGTGGAAAACAGCCCGATCAAGAGCAATCAAGAGCAGCTGTGAAGAGGAAGCAAAGAGCCTCGAAAGAGGATGGAAGGATAGCAACGGCGGGCACCGTCGGCAAGGGTCCCAAGCCCAAGAAAACGCCCAAGGAACGCCGCGTGGCGACCTGTAAGAGTCGCCCGAATCGGGAGTTAGAGCGCGGCGAGGATGCCCCGAAGAAATCTCGAGCCCGCGTTCGGGTCGCCACTCTCCGAGTGCAGCCATCGAGGGGTGGCGCGAACGTGGCCGGCGGCCTGTTGCTGCGCTGGTACGACCGCGCGCGACGCGACCTGCCGTGGCGGAACACCCGAGATCCGTACCAAATTCTTGTCTCCGAGGTGATGCTCCAACAGACCCGCGTGGCGGCAGCGCTCGAGCCGTACCGACGTTTCGTACAGCGCTTTCCGGACGCCAGCGCCCTGGCTGCTGCGCAGGCGCTCGAGGTCCGCGTGATGTGGTCCGGCCTCGGGTACTACCGTCGAGCCGAACGCCTGCACCAGGCTGCGCGAGCGATCGTTGCTCGCGGCGAGGTGCCTAGCGATCCGGAGGAGCTGCGCCGCCTTCCGGGCGTGGGGCGATACACCGCGGCGGCGGTGGCGAGCATCGCTTTCGGGGTGGCGGAGCCGGCCCTCGACGGCAACGTGGTGCGGGTGTTGGCGCGGCTGCGGCGAGATTCCGGGGATCCGAACCGCGCCGTGGTCCGCGCACGGCTCGAGGAGACGGCGCGAGCGCTGCTCGACCCGCGGCGGCCCGGCGACAGCAACCAGGCGTTGATGGAGCTGGGCGCGACGGTGTGCCTGCCGACAGCGCCTCGCTGTCGAGAGTGCCCACTCGCGGGTGGTTGCCGGAGCCGAGGCGCCGCGGCGGAACGTTACCCTCGGCGGGACCGGCGGCACCAAGAGCGACAGCGCGAGAGCTGGCTGGTGTTGGTGGTCGAGTCGAGCGGGCGCTGGCTGCTGTTGCAGCGGCCCGAGGGACCGGGCTTCTTGGCCGGGAGCTGGCTGTTGCCGTGGGCGGACGCGGGTCGCGGCGAGGCCGAGGCGCTGCGCGACGCCGAGCGGCGTTACGGCGTGCGCTTTGCGCTGCATGACGGGATCCGCGCGCGCACCCGCCACGCCATCACCTTCCGTGACATCGAAGCGACCGTGGTGCGGGCGCGCCTCGACGGCGTGGTGGGAGA
>DATLFI010000105.1:0-41920 GCA_035524895.1 Thermoanaerobaculia bacterium
CGCTGGCAAGGCGTGGCCGACGAACGCGATGCGGTGCCATCGTGCAGGAGGCCCAACGCAGCCAGCGGCCGCAAACCCCCGCGCCCCAAGCGGTTGGGGCGGCGTGGGGCCGTCTGCGTTGTTGCGCTCGCTCAGCGATGGACCCAGCATCGCCACCGCTCGCGCGCCTAGCATACGGCCCCACGGCGCTCCCAACGCAGCCCACGGGGGTTCCACCACGGGCTGCTAGCGTCCTGCCGGCGAAGCCCGGCAAATTGTAAGCGAGCTCGGCAAAAAAAAGGGCGGCGCCCCGAAGGAACGCCGCCCCGATGAAACTCAGCGAAGGGTCTTCGAATCAGCCGATGGTGGCCTCGAAGGAGTTGACGGTCTGGAACGTGCCGTCGCCACCGCACTCGGCCTCCTTGACGATCGTGTGACCACCGGCGACCGCCTCGAGGTCCGCGTCGGACAGCTCGGCGCCGGACTCGACGACGTGAGGCAGCACCACGTACACCTGGTCAGCCGTCTCCTGCAGCACCTGCACCTTGACGTTGCCGGGCACCTGGATGCCGAACTGCTTGTAGATGACGTCCTTGGGGTTGTTCTTGAGCGAGTCCTTGTACTGGGGCTGCTCGGTGGCGAACTTGACGAGAAGGTCCTGGATCTCTCCGCGGGTCATTTCCATGGTCGTAGCTCCTTGAAGGGTGTGGGGTTTCGAGTCGTTCGTTCGGGTCGGGTCTCGGATCAGTGGAACGCGATTCGATGTCGGGGCCGGACAGGTGACTTTCGCCTTCGTTCGAGTTCGTTTCGTGCCAGGGCGTTGGGCTCTCTTGGCTCTCGTGGGCTCGTGATTCCGTCCGACGCAAGGGCATAGAGCAGAGGGCGTGCCAGGACGAGAGCCGGTGCCGACATCCGGCGCAAACCACCGTGGAATCACGCGTTCCAGGCGATTGGCCAGCGGCAGTCACGGCTCGGCGATCGGGCCCCACTTGGAGGAGCGGCTCCACTCGTGGAGCAGGCGCCCCACCCGCACGCGCGCGGCGAGCTCCTGTGCCGGACCAGCCCCCGACGCCCCCTACCTCGTCAGCTTGCGATAGGTGATCCGGTGCGGGCGCTCGGCGGCGTCGCCTTTGCGACGCTTGAGATCGCGCTCGTACTCGGTGTAGTCGCCCTCGAACCAGTACGCCTCACTGCCGCCCTCGAAGGCGAGGATGTGGGTGACGACGCGGTCGAGGAACCAACGGTCGTGGGAGATCACGATCGCCGAGCCGGCGAACGACTCGAGCGCCTCCTCGAGGGCCCGCAGGGTGTTCACGTCGAGGTCGTTGGTGGGCTCGTCGAGCAGCAGCAGGTTGGCGCCCGCCTTCATGATCTTCGCCAGGTGGACGCGGTTGCGCTCGCCGCCCGAGAGCTCGCCCACCAGCTTCTGCTGGTCGGGACCGGTGAAGCCGAAGCGCGACACGAACGCCCGCGACGAAACCTCGCGCGCGCCCAGCAGCATGGTCTCGCCACCGCCGGAGATCTCCTCCCACACCCGCTTGCCGGCTTCGAGAGTGTCGCGCGACTGGTCGACGTAGGCGAGCTTCACCGTTTCACCCAGGGTGATGGTGCCGGCGTCTGATGTCTCCTGGCCCACGATCAGACGAAACAGCGTCGTCTTGCCGGCGCCGTTGGGGCCGATCACGCCGACGATCGCGCCGGGCGGCACGTCGAAGCTCAGGTCGTCGAACAGCAGGCGGTCGCCGTAAGCCTTGCGCAGGCCTTCGGCCTTCACCACGACGCCGCCGAGACGCGGTCCCGGCGGCACGTAGATCTCCATCTCCTCGCGCCGGCTCTCGGTCTCCTGCTCGAGCAGCTTGTTGTACGCGCTGATGCGGGCCTTCGACTTGGTCTGGCGCGCCTTCGGGGTCATCCGGATCCAGTCGAGCTCACGCTGCAGCGTGCGCCTGCGGGACGACTCCGCCTTCTCCTCGCGCGCCAGCCGCTGCTCCTTCTGCTCGAGCCACGACGAGTAGTTGCCCTTCCAGGGGATGCCATAGCCACGGTCGAGCTCGAGGATCCAGCCCGCTACGTTGTCGAGGAAGTACCGGTCGTGGGTGACCGCGATGACCGTTCCGGCGTAGTCCTTGAGGTGCTTCTCGAGCCACGATACCGACTCGGCGTCGAGGTGGTTGGTCGGCTCGTCGAGCAGCAAGATGTCGGGAGCGCGCAGGAGCAGGCGACACAGCGCGACGCGCCGTCGTTCGCCGCCCGAGATGGTCGAGACCAAAGCCTCGCCCGGCGGGCAGCGCAGGGCGTCCATCGCGAGCTCGAGCCGGCTGTCGAGGTCCCATGCGTTCATGCGGTCGAGCTGCTCCTGCACCTCGCCCTGCCGCTCGATCAGCTTCTGCATCTCGTCGTCGTCCAGCGGCTCGCCGAACTTCTCGTTGATGCGATCGAACTCGCGCAGCGTGTCGACCACCTCCTGGACACCCTCCTCCACCACCTCGCGCACGGTCTTCGACGGGTCGAGCTGGGGTTCCTGCTCCAGAAAGCCGACGGAGAACCCCGGCGCCAGCACGGTCTCACCGAGGTGGTCGCGGTCGGTGCCGGCCATGATCCGCAAGAGCGAGCTCTTGCCGGAGCCGTTGAGGCCGATCACGCCAATCTTGGCGCCGTAGTAGAAGGAGAGGGAGATGTCCCGCAGCACGGACTTGCCGCTGTCGTAGACCTTCCCGACCTCCACCATGGAGTAGATGATCTTCTTGGTGTCTTCGCTCATGGGCGTAGATGGATAGCGACCGCCGAGGATGGCGGGAGTTGAGAGGGCGAGGCGATCGAGCGGTGGAGCGGTGGAGCGGTGGAGCGAGGAGGACGCGTGCCGAACGCCGACCGCTCTGGGGTGCCGCCGCCAGGAGAACGCTAGAGCCTACCCGAAGACCAGCGCTGCGGGCCTCCCACTTCGAGCTTCGGTCCGCGCGGTCTAGTTGCTGCGAGGCGGCGCGGGAACCGGGCCGCTACGGCCGGCGTCGCCATCGGGTCCATCGGGCTCATCGGGCCCAGCGAACAGCTCGGGCCGCAGCTCGATGAAGGCTGCGCCTCCACCGCGACCGATGGCCACCAACTCGATCGTGCCGTCGCGCAGGGAAGCCCCTGGACGAGGGAGCCCGAGCACGAAGCCGGCGTCGTGCAGTTCCGGACCGAACGCCGCCACGAGGTCGTCTCGGGAGAGTCCCGGCCAGGCCTGGGTTAGGTACGCGCCATGCTCGAACGCCACCACGCGCTCGGCGCGTCGACCCTGACCGATGTCCGCCGCCCACCCGACCAGCCGAACGGTCTCGCTCTCCGCAGTGCCCACAAGCCCCGCGAGCGGCTGGCGATGCACCTGATCGAGCCATCCCCGCACCGACTCCGATCCCACTGGGATCTCGCGGCCGTTGGTCGCAACGACCGTGACGCTGCGGTCGAGGCCACGCGCCAGCTCGCGATAGAAGAACCCCAGCGAGGCGCTGTGCTCCCCCGAGATCGCCACCGCGACCAGTCCACTTCGCCGCAGCCGAGCAGGGTCGGCCAACGGGAAGACGCCATCGAACCCGAAGGTAGCCATGGCGTCGTCCCCGCCGCGTGCTACGCCTTGCCGCGCCCTGTCGACCGGGCTCGATCCGACCATCTCGCCATCGACGAAGAACAGCACCCGTTCCGGGGGAGTGGCCGCCGTGCGATCCGTCGCCCAGCCGGAGGCCTGGCCGAACTTGGCCCGCGTGGCCACGTGCTCGAGGAAGCCGAGCACGCCCGGATCTGCCGGGTACCTCCGGCCATCGACCGTGACCGCTACCAGCTCACCATCGGGGGCGAACTCCAGACGGGCGGACTCTCCAGCAACCGAAATCGGGTGGAGCGCGCCGAGTCGATCGACGCGATACAGCACGACACTCTCGCCAGCAGGGCCGCGCTCGGTCCGCGGCAGCAGGACGGAGAAACGCATGCCCCGGCCTGCTTCGGCGTAGATCGGAGCCGCGGCGACCAGCTCTCCGCCGCGGGCCACCGCCACCGAACAGCAAGTCTCGGACGGGACAGCACTGCGCAGAGCGCCCTCGATCAGGCCGCCGGTCTGCTCGGCCACCGACGCCATCGAAGCGCCCACCGCACCCCCTTCGAGCACTGCGTGCGGGCGGCTACCGGACGCGGCCTCCAGTGGGCCAGCCGCAACCACCCTGCGCTCGGCCAAGATCGGCGGCAGACCGATGAGGAACGGGTCTCCTCCGGCGTCGAGCAACAGCTCGGCTTGACGCCGCGTTGCCAAAAGCCGCTGCTCGCCAGGGTCGTCCGCCGCAGTGAAGTACACGTCCCCGCGATGCTTGGCGTAGAAGCGACGTGTGTGGGGTGCGGTCCCGCCACCGGGAGGCGTGACCAGGGAGCGACCGTCGAGCCCTGGTCCCGGTTCGAGACCGATCGCTTCGAGCACCGTCGGCAACACGTCCAACACCGTGACCGGCTCCAGCCGCACGGCGCCCTTGCGTTGACCTGGCAGCTTCACGAACAGCGGCAGCGGCACCACGTCGGGTGCGTTCGCGGGCTCGAACATGCGGCGTGAAGTGCCGGCACGGAAGCTGGCGCCGTGGTCGGAGGTGAGCACGATCAGCGTGTCGTCGAACAGGTCAGCCTGCTCCAATCGATCGAACAGCTCGCCGAGCAGGAGATCGACGAAGGAGACCTGCAGCAAGTAGCGCTGCAGCGCCTGGTCGGCCAGGCGCTGGTCGTCGCTCCAACGGTCGTTCTCGAGGCCGAGCAGCCGCGACTGCGGCGCGAGGTAGCGATCCCCCGACGGCAGGTACTCGAGCGGCACGTGGGGCAGCAGCAGGTGTGCGAAATAGAGCTGCCGGTCACCGGGCTCGATCGAGGCGAGGAACTGCCGGAACGACTCGGCACGATCGAACGAGGGCGAATCGGGCCTCGCGCGGAACGACTGTGCGGCCGACGCCGCTTCGTCGAGCCGGCCGGCGGCGCGTTCCTCGATCACGCCCTCGCCGGCGTCCGGCTCGAGGAAACCCGACCACTTCTGTGAGATCGGCGGCAGCCTCCGCTCCAGCACCGGCGGCGTGACCGCGTGCAGCCACACCACGACCACGTCCCCGAGCAGAGACCGGATCCGCGGGCCCGCCCCCGGCTCGCTCCCTGCCTGCCGGTCGATCCCCGGAGGACACAGCGCGCCGACCGGCTCGAGGGCTACCACCCGGTAGCTGCCGCCTAGCCGCGTGAACAGGTTGTCGGGGTGGTCTGCGAGGACCGGCAGGGCATCGGGACGCGGGAAGCGCCCGGTCAGGACGGCGGGTACGGCGAGCTCGGTGGCGTCGCTGATCGCCCTGGCGTTCGCAAACCAGGTGGCGCCCTCCGCGAAGCGAGCGAGACGCGGCAACCGGTCTCGGTCGAGGGCGCCCGCCCAATCGGCACTCTCACCGGCACCCTCGATGGCGTTGCCGAGCACCCACTCGGCATCCAGCAGCGACCCGAACGACCACTCGTCCAACACCACCAACACGACCGGGGCGCTGGCCTCGACCGGTTCGAGCGCGATGCCCTCAGCGACAGCCGTGGCGCGCCGCACGTCTGGGTGGAACGCGAAGGCGAGCGGCACCGCGAGCAGCGCCGGCGAGAGCGCCGTCGTCACCCAGCGCAGGGTCGGCCGTCGCGGGTAGTGCCAGGCGAAGAGCACTCCGAGCACGAGCGCCGCGGCCCACGCACCGGGCACCTGCGCCCGCCCGACCATCGCCATGGCGGCCAGGGTCGTGAGCAGCCCCAAAGCCCCGTAGAGCACGGCGCGTGTCCCACGCCCTCCGTACGAGGCAGCGACCCACGCGAGCGCCGCGACGACCGCGGGCAACAGCACACAACCGAGCACCAACAGCAGGGCAACTTCGCGCGGGCCGGTGCTATGCGCAACCAGGAACGTCGGCGCGGCGGCGATGACCGCCAACGCGGGACGGGGAAAAGCAAGCACCGACAGCGTAGCGGCGGCGAACGCGGCCGATGCCGGTGCCGTCTGCGCGGAGCGCTCCGCGGCGGGACCGGTACGACCCGTCAACGCTCCACGCCGGTGGGAGCGGCGAGCGCGGACGACAAGCCGGGGGCCGCAGTGCCGCGATGCCAACGCCAAAGCGCGCGCACGATCTCGCCCCGCAACTGCGGACGGCTCTGGGTTCGGTGGTTCAGGAACACCGCAAAGAACACGGGCACGCCGTCGGCTGGCGTCAACACACCCGCCAACGCCTGCGTGTGGCGGATGGTGCCGGTCTTGCCGACCATCGGGGGCAGGCGGCCCCAGCCGACGAGCGTACCGCCGGAGCCACTCGCTAGCGCGGTCAAGTAGGCGTCACGCCACGGCTGCTGGTAGACCCAGCGAAGGAGCGCGACCGTTGCGCGCGGCGAGATCAGATTGAAGGGCGACAGGCCCGAGGCGTCATCGAGCTCGAAGTCCACGCGGTCGATGCCGACGACGTAGCGCAGGAATTCCGACTCGAGGTCGAGCCCGCGGTCGAGACGTCCGTCTCCCACGCGCGCCGCGGCGAGAATGCGCAGCAGCGATTCCGCATAGAAGTTGTGGCTGTTGCGGAGCATCACCACGACCATGTCGCGCACCGGCGGCGAGGTGTAGGTCGCGAGCCGCTCCAGCTTTCCGGGCGGCGGCCGCTGCGCGACGCGCACCTCGCCCAGCACCTCGATGCCCGCGCGCTCGAGCGCCTGGCGCAGCGCGATGCCGGCGCGCCCCTCGGGGTCGGGCGACGCGAGCCGTACGCCGAAGGCCGGCTCGCTGATGGGGTACTCGCCCCGCACCACCACGCGCGGCTGTCCCCAGATCGGCTGGAACTCGAGCGAGCCGCGCCCGTGGCGTTCCCGGCCGACGGTGACGGTCTGGTTGATCCATTCGACGTCTGCAGCGCCGTCGATACGCGCCGGCTGGCCGAGGGCGCCGCCCGCCGCGACGCTCACACCGACCACGTTCTCGTCGATGGCCAGCGCCGAAGGCGCGGCTCCCCAAGAGAACGCCGCGTCACCTTCTGGCCAGCCATCCGGGTAGCGACGCCCCGGAAAGCGGCTGGCGTCGACCACCAGGTCGCCCTCCACGCGCCGCAGACCGAGCGCCGCGAGGTCGCGCGCGATCTGACGCAGCGGCGCTCGAGCGTCCTGGGGATTGTGCCGGCGACCCCAGGTGGGATCGCAGGCGCCTTCCACCACCAGGTCGCCGGTCAGCCGGTAGCCGCCCTCCTCGATCGGCAGCAGCTCGCCGGCAGTGGCGACATGGGTAGCCACCCGGTAGTCGGGACCGAGGTAGTGGAACACAGCGGCGCCCACGATCAGCTTCTGCACCGAGGCCGGCGTGAACAGCCGTTCCGCGTTCTCGGCCTCGAGGACCTCGAGCCCCTCGAGACCGCGCACCGCGAAGATCCCGTCGAGACCATTGGCCCACGCCGCTGGCGCGACGGCGGCAAGACCCGTCACGAGACACACCGCGAGGCGCGTCGCGAGGCGGTCGGTGGTGGTACGACTCCGCATCGTGGATCGAAGATGGCCCGGGGCCGGCGGCTGCGAGTGTAACAACGCGGAGCGCCCGGCGGCCGGCAGCGGGCCGAGCGGCCCTTGGGACACTGCTACGCTAAGCACACCCGATTGCTCCACCGCCGCGGCCCCACGACCGCGGGAACGTCCCCGAGACTCGAGAGAGGTGCCGCCGATGGCCAGATCGCGTCGTACCGCCACCCGCCGCAAGTTCCTCGGCACCGCCGCTGTCGCCGGCGCCGGGTTGATGATCGTGCCGCGTCACGTGCTCGGACGCGGCATGCAGGCGCCGAGCGACACGCTCGCGATCGCCGGCATCGGCTGCGGCGGCAAGGGCACGAGCGACCTCCAGGGTGTCGCCAGCGAGCGCATCGTCGCGCTGTGCGACGTCGATTTCCGCCACGCCTCTTCCTCCGTCACCGCGTTCCCGGACGCCAAGCGCTACGCCGACTTCCGCGTGATGCTCGACGAGCAGCCAGGGATCGACGCGGTGACGGTCTCGACGCCCGATCACACCCACGCGGTGATCGCGCTCGAGGCGATGCGGCGCGGCAAGCACGTGTTCTGCCAGAAACCGCTGACGCGCACGATCCAGGAGTGCCAGAAGCTGATGGCCGTCGCGCGCGAGACCAAGGTCGCGACGCAAATGGGCAACCAGGGCCACGCGATGGATCACACACCGCAAATCCGCGAGATGCTGGAGGCGGGTCTGATCGGCACGGTGCGCGAGGTCGACTTCTGGACCAACCGCCCGATCTGGCCGCAGGGCCTGCTGCGACCCACCGAGCTGCACCACGTGCCGGAGCACGTGCACTGGGATCTCTGGCTGGGGCCGGTGAAAGAGCGCCCGTACCATCCGCGCTACTACCACCCGTTCAACTGGCGCGGCTGGTGGGACTTCGGCACGGGCGCCCTCGGCGACATCGCCTGCCATTCGATGGACGCGGCGTTCTGGACCTACGACCTGCGCGAGCCTGCGAGCGTCACGGCCGAGACCACGCCGCTCTATCCCGAGGCGGCGCCGGCCTCGTCGCGAATCGTCTACGAGTTCCCGGCACGCGGCGGGCGAGGGCCGATCACGGCGGTATGGCGCGACGGCTCGATCCGACCGCCTAGGTCCGAGGCCTTCGACGGCGAGATCTGGCCAGGAATGAGCTCTGGTCAGCTCTTCGTGGGCGACAGGGGAATCCTGGTCGCGGGAATCTACGGCGAGCAGCCACGGCTCTACCCGCGCGCCCTGCAGGAGGCGGTCGAGCAGGCGCCGCCAGCCGAGAAGTACCCGCGCTCCAAGGGCATCTTCGATGAGTGGATCGCAGCCTGCAAAGGCGAAGGCACGCCGAGCTCGAGCTTCGTCGAGCACTCCGGCCCGCTCACCGAGATGGCGCTCCTCGGCAACCTCGCCGTGCGCACCGGCGAGACCATCCGCTGGGACGCGCAGAAGGGCACCGCCGGCTCCGCCGCCGCGGACGCGCTGTTGGGGGACGAGTATCGGGCCGGGTGGAGCCTGTGACCGCCGCTCCAAGCCCCTACCTCGTCCCCTTCGACGGCAGCTTCGTCATCGGCCGGGCGAGCACCACTCCCCCTCGGGGTGCGCCCCGCAAGAAGAAAGCCGAGCAGGCACTCGAGCGTGAGGTCGCGCGCATCGACGCGCTGCAGGAAAAGCTCTACGCCGACAACCGACACGCGGTGCTGCTCATCTTCCAGGCGATGGACGCCGCGGGCAAGGACGGCACCATCCGCGCGGTTCTCACCGGCACCAACCCGATCGGCTTCCAGATCTACTCGTTCAAGCGACCGAGCCACGAGGAGCTCGACCACGACTTCCTATGGCGCACCGCTTGCCGGCTGCCCGAACGCGGACGCATCGGCGTCTTCAACCGCAGCTACTACGAGGAGGTCCTGGTGGTGCGGGTGCACCCGGAGCTGCTCGCCGCACAAAACCTGCCGCCCTACGGCGCCGGATTCGAGCGCATCTGGCAGGAACGTTACGGGTCCATCCGCGACCATGAGCTGCACCTCACGCGTAACGGCACCATCATCCTCAAGTTCTGGCTCAACGTCTCCAAGGAGGAACAGCGGCGACGCTTCCTCGCGCGCCTCGACGAGCCCGAGAAGAACTGGAAGTTCGAAGCCGGCGACGTCCGCGAGCGCGGCCACTGGAACGCCTATCAAAGCGCCTACGCCGAGGCTCTCGCCGAGACATCGCGGCCTTGGGCGCCGTGGTACGCGGTGCCCGCGGACGACAAGGCCTACATGCGGCTCCAGGTCGCCGATATCGTGGTGAAGACCCTCGAGTCGCTCGACCTGCGCTACCCCAGGGTCCTGGAGGCCGAGCGCGAGCGCTTCGCCGAGATGCGAAGCCTGCTGGTGGGTGAGGGCGCTGCGCCGTCGCGAAAGAAAACCAACAAGAAGGCCAAGCGTAGCGGCCCTTAGACCCCGCGCAGCGCTGGAGAGCCGCGCTACGCCGCGGCTACCCCCCGCCGAACGAGTCGCAGGCAGCAGGGTCACCGCTGTCCAGCCCGCGGTGCAACCAGGTCATGCGCTGCTCGGCCGAGCCGTGGGTGAACGACTCGGGGACCACGCGGCCCTGGCCGCGTCGCTGGATGGTGTCGTCGCCGATCGCGGCAGCGGCGCGCAGGCCATCCTCGAAGTCGCCGGGCTCGATGATGCCCTCGCGGTTCGCGTAGTGACCCCAGACGCCGGCCAGACAGTCGGCCTGCAGCTCCAGAGCGACCGAGAGCTGGTTCGCGCTGGCGCGATCGGTGCGTTGCTGCATCGACCGGACCTGGTTGGAGATGCCGAGCAGGTTCTGTATGTGATGGCCGACCTCGTGGGCAATGACGTAGGCCTGCGCGAAGTCACCAGGGGCGCCGAAGCGCCGCGCCAGGTCGTCGAAGAAGGTGAGATCGAGGTAGACCTTCTGGTCGGCGGGACAGTAGAACGGTCCGACCGCGGCCGAGCTGAAGCCGCACGCCGACTGCACCTGGCCGCTGAACAACACCAGGACGGGCTCCCTGTAGCTCGTGCCGCTCCGCGGCAGGAGCTCACTCCACACCCGCTCGGTGTCGTGCAGCACCACCGCGGCGAACTGTCCCAGCTCGTCGCTGGGCTCGCCGCCCGCAATGTCGCCCCCGGGAGCGCCGCCTTCGAGCGTCGCCGAACCGCCACCCACGGCATCGAGCATGGCCAGTGGATCGGCGCCGGTGAGCCAGGACAACAGCAGCACCACCACCAACCCGCCACAGCCGAGACCGCCCCCGATCGCCATGCCGCGGCCACGGCGGTCCTCGACGTTCCTGCTGCGGGGAAGGTTTTGCCAGCGCATCGTCTTGCCTCCTGGGTCACTCGATCGCCACGGCGCCGTAAGGTCGGGCGCCGAAGGTCCCCCGAGACACTGCGCGTAGCATAACGGCGACCGCTGCAACCTGGCTCCTGTCCACTCCCTTACCCCCTCAGCCTTTGCCACCCCGCCGACACGCAGGCAGCAACGCCCACTCGACCACCCCGCCAGACCTCGAGCTGCAGCGCTTCGCCGGTGTCTTCCGCTATGGCCGACGCGCGGTCGAGCTGGTGTGGCAGACCAACCGTCGCCTGGCGATCCTGTTCGGCGTCGCAACCCTGACGGCCGGCCTGCTCCCGGCCGCGGCGGCGTGGGTCGGCCAGCTCATCGTCGACGCCGTGGTGGCAGCGATCGCCGAGCATGCCGCGGGTGCGCCGATGGCGGAGGTCGCCGCTCCTGCGCTGCGCTTCATCGGTCTAGAGGCCGTGATCATGATGGCGCTCGCCGGCACGCAGCGCGTCCTCTCGGTTTGCCAGTCGCTGCTACACGCCCAGCTAGGGCACCGGGTCAACGTGATGATCCTCGACAAGGCGCTGCGCCTGCGGCTGCGAGACTTCGAGGACCCCGACTTCTACGACAAGCTCACGCGCGCGCGGCGAGAAGCCTCGAGTCGGCCCCTGCAGCTCGTGCTCAAGACCTTCGGTCTGGCGCAGAGCTTCGTGTCGCTGATCTCGTACGCGGTGCTGCTGCTGCAGTTCTCGGGCTGGGCGGTAGCGCTGCTGGTCGCGGCCGGGCTGCCCGCATTCCTGGTGGAGGCGAAGTTCTCGGGCGACGCGTTCCGCCTGTTCCGCTGGCGCGCGCCCGAGACGCGCCGCCAGACCTACGTCGAGACCGTGCTCGCGAACGACAGCTACGCCAAGGAGGTGCAGATCTTCGGCCTCGGGCCGATGCTGCTCGAGCGCTACCGCAGGATCTTCGAGTCGCTCTACCGCGACGACCGCAACCTCACGCTGCGACGCGGGGCCTGGGGCTACGCGCTCGGGCTGCTCTCGACCCTCGCGTTCTACGGCGCCTACGGCTGGATCGCGGTCGCTGCGGTGGCGTCGCGCATCAGCCTCGGCGAGATGACCATGTACCTGCTGCTGTTCAGGCAGGGCCAGGCTGCCGTGGCCACGGCACTCTCGGCGATCGGCGGCATGTACGAGGACAACCTCTACCTCTCGAACCTCTACGAGTACCTCGAGCAGCCGACCGAGCCGCTCCGGGCCGGGATCACCCAGGGAGCCGTACCCGGCGACGGCGTGCGCTTCGAGCGTGTGACGTTCCGCTACCCGGACGCACCCCGTCCCGCGCTCGAGGACGTCTCGATCCACCTGCGACCCGGGCGCGCGCTCGCGCTGGTCGGCGAGAACGGGTCGGGTAAGACCACTCTGATCAAGCTACTGGCGCGCCTCTACTCGCCCACCTCGGGGCGCGTCACGCTCGACGGCACCGACCTCGAGGAGTGGGACGAGCCATCCCTGCGGCGGCGCATCGCGGTGGCGTTCCAGGACTTCGCGCGCTATCAGCTCCTCGCCGGCGAAAACATCGGCATCGGGCAGGTCGACAGCCTGCTCGAGGAAGACCAGTGGCGGCGCGCGGCCGAGAAGGGACTCTCCGCAGGCTTCCTCGAGGCGCTGCCATCGGGCTACCACACCCAGCTCGGACGCTGGTTCCAGAACGGCCAGGAGCTGTCGGGCGGTCAATGGCAGAAGGTCGCGCTGTCGCGGGCGTTCATGCGCTCCGGCGCGGACATCTTCGTGCTGGATGAGCCCACGGCGGCGATGGACGCCGAGGCCGAGTCGCAGGTGTTCGAACACGTGCGGGCGCTGACCAGCGACAAGATGGTGATCCTCATCTCGCATCGTTTCTCGACAGTGCGCATGGCCGACGACATCGTGGTGCTGCACGAGGGACACGTGGTCGAGGAGGGAAGCCATGCCGAGCTGGTGGCGCTCGGCGGCCGGTATGCCCGACTGTTCGACCTCCAGGCGAGGGGATATCGTTAGCCTGCCCACGAGTCGGCCCCTCGCCCCCTCGCGGCCTACTGCGACTTCCCTGTGTCGGCATCCGAGGTCGCGGCCATCCCACGGAGGACACGTTACGTCAGTCTCGACGCCTCCCCTCGCGCGCGCCGTTCGCCTGCCCAAGATCTGCCGGATTCCTGGGCTCGTGCTGGTGCTGGCTCTGTGCGGCACGTTCAGCGCAGCGACGGCAGCCCATGAGTGCCTGGGCGAGCCCGGCGGACCGGTCGAGCTGGCGGTCGGCTACCAGCCGTACTGGCCGCCGGCCTGGTCCGGGGTGGTGCAACGGGCCCGCGGCGGCTACCGGCGCCACCTGCCGGCTGGGTCGACCGTCGAGTTCCACGTCGGGCTGCGCGGGGCGGTGCTGGAGGAGGGTCTGGCGAACGGCACGCTCGACCTGATCTACGTCGGCGACCTGCCCGCGATCCGCACAGGCGCGGACCCCTCGCAAGGATCCCGGATCGTGGCTGCGTTGGGCTCTAGCTACGACAGTTGCAGCATCCTGCTGGTGCGCAGCGACACGCCTCCGCTACCCGACGCGCGCAGCGCGCTCCGGTGGCTCGACGGCAAACGTCTCGGGGTGCCGCGCGGTTCCTGCGCCGAACGATTCGCGGTCGAGACCTTGGCGTTGGGAAGTGTGACCCCAACGGGGATCGTAGATCACAGCATCCTCACGCTCGAGCGCAGCCTGGTGTCGCGCCGGATCGATGCCGCCTACGTCTGGGAGCCCTTGGCCACCCGTCTCGAACGACTTGGTCTAGCCCGCCGCGCGGTCACCGGCCGCGACTTCGGGCTCGTCGATACCGGCTTCCTGGTGGCGAGCGGCGAGCTCATCCGTCGCCGGCCCGACGTGCTCCGCGGCTGGCTCGAGGCCGAGCTCGACGCCCAGCTCTTCCTGCTCGACCCCGAGCGCACCTCGGAAGTGATCGAGATGGTGGTGGCGCAGACCATCGGGCTGGACGCCGAGGACGTCCGCCATGCCCTCTACGCCAGCCTCCCAGGGAGTGCCGCGCGGAGCGAGATGACCTTCGACTTCGATCCGGCGCGCGCGCTCGAGATCTGGAATCGACTCCGCAGCCTGGCGCTGGTCGGGGTGCCCGCCCAGCTCGATGCCGCAGGCCTGGTCCACGCCGACCCGGCGCGCGCTTTGCTTCGCAGCCGCGGATTGACGCCTCCGATCGGTCGGATCGTGCCTGCGCCTGCCAGAGAGAATCGAGACCAGCCTTGAGCACGTGGTATCGCCCCACGGACTGGGCCGACAAGCTCCTCATCGCGAGCTTCGCGCTCGCGGTCGCCGCGTTCGGCATCATGGCCTGGTACTCGTGGCGCCAGGCCGAGCGCTACGCCTCCGAGTCCCACCGTGTCAGCCACTCTTACGAGGTGATGGAGGCAGCGCGCAAAGTCGAAGCGGCGATCGGCGCCGCAGTTTCGGTGCAGCGGGCCTACCTGCTGTCGGGGGACGAGCTCTGGATCCTCCGCCTCGACTCCGAGCTGAGCCACCTGGAAACCGCGCTCCTGAATCTCCGCTTTCTCACCTTGGAGGAGCCCGAGCAGCAGCGTCGCCTGGACGCACTCGAGAATCGTCTCCGCGAGTGGCGAGACGCGTTGATGGACAACCAGCTCGTGCGCCAGCTCGACGGCTTCGAAGCAGCCGTCGAACGGGGCCGAACGGACGCGGTAGCCCGCCTGGCTGCGCCTCTCGATGCGTCGCTGGAGGAGTTCGAGCACGAGGAGCGCAACCTTCTGCGGGAGCGGCGGCTCGCCGAGGCGGCAGCACGCCGCCGGACCGCGGTCGCCTTCGTCGCCCTGCCGGCCAGCGCCATGGCACTGCTCGGCTGGCTGTTCCTCGGGATTCGGAAAGAGGTCGGCCAACGCGTCACGGCCGAACGCAGCATCGCAGCCCTGAACAACTCGCTCGAGCAGCGGGCGACCGAGCTCGAAGCGGCGAACCGGGAGCTCGAGAGCGTCAGCTATACCGCATCGCACGACCTGCGCGCGCCGCTGCGCGCGATCGCGAGCTTCAGTCGGATCCTCCACGAAGAGCACCGGGAGCAGCTCGACAGCGAGGGCCAGCGCCTGCTGCGGGCGGTGGAGAAGAACGCCGGAAAGATGGCGGGCCTGCTCGATGGGCTGCTCGCGTTCTCGAGACTCGGCCGCGTCCCGTTGAAGAAACGGATCATCGACCACAACGATTTGGTCCAGCGAGTGGTGGAGAGCCTGCTCGCGACCGATGACGCGACACCCGAGACACGCGTCCAGGTGGGTCGGCTACCGGAATGTTCCGGAGACCCTGTGCTCCTGGGCGAGGTGTGGAGCCACTTGCTGCGAAACGCCATGAAGTTCTCCCGGGACCGCGTCCAGCCAGCCATCGAAGTCGGCGGCGCCGAGCACGAGCAGGACATCGTCTACCACGTGCGCGACAACGGTATCGGTTTCGACATGCAGCACTCCGCAAAGCTGTTCGGCGTGTTCGAGCGACTGCACCAGGAACAGCAGTACCCCGGCCGTGGCCTGGGGCTGGCCATCGCGCATCGGATCGTCCAGCGCCACGGCGGGCGGATGTGGGCAGAGGGCCGGCCAGACGCCGGCGCGACTTTCTACTTCTCCCTGCCCCGAACCGCCCCACTCGTGCCGGTCGGCTAGAATCCGCTGTCGATCGAGGATCGCGTTCCGGACCTTGGCCGAATCAGCTCGGGGCGAATCAGCACTACAGTAGAGATGCTACGCTGCAGAGACGTCGCGTCACCCGCTTGAGATCTCGGCAGCTCCGTACCTCGATGCCTGGCGCCGGGTCTTGGTGCGGGGAGATCCTTCGCGTCAGCTCGCTTCCCTATCGTCGTCGCAATCGTGATCGTTGCCGCAATCGTGGCCGTGCCAAGCGGTTGACGACAATCCAGACGTATTCCGCAGGCAGTTGGGAGGGCCAGACGGGCGCAACCCGTCAAGGCCGATCGGAGGAGTAGGTAGTGGTCTCCAGTCACATCGAAATCCTCTTGGTAGAGGACAGCGAGAGCGACGCCGAGCTGACCTTGCGCTCGTTGGACCGCGCCAGCCTGGGCCAGGCCGTCCACTGGGTCAAAGATGGCGAGGAGGCGCTCGAGTACCTGTTCCGAACCGGGCGCTACCTGGAACGGCCGCCCGGCGATCCACGGCTGATCCTGCTCGATCTCAAGCTGCCCAAGGTGGGCGGGCTCGAGGTGCTGGGGCGCCTGAAGTCGGACCGGCGGACGCGACACATACCGGTGGTCGTGCTGACCTCGAGCGACGAGCACACCGACCTACGCCGCTGCTACGACCTCCACGTCAACAGCTACCTGGTCAAGCCGCTGGACTTCGAAAGATTCAGCCGGCAGATCGGCGAGCTGGGCCAGTACTGGCTGCTGGCCAACCGCACGCTGCCGGCGGGCCAATCCGCGACGTGACCCTCGGTGGCTCGACGGCGCGCATGCGATTCCGGACCATCATCGAGCCGTTCCGGATCAAGAGCGTCGAGCCGATTCGCCAGACCACCCGCGACGAGCGCGAGCTGGCACTGCGCGAGGCGGGTTACAACCTCTTCCGGTTGCGCGCGGAGGACGTGCTGATCGATCTGCTCACGGACTCGGGCACCGGCGCGATGTCGTCCGAGCAGTGGGCAGGCATGATGCGCGGCGACGAGTCCTACGCCGGCGGACGTTCGTTCTTCCGCTTCGAGGACTCGGTGCGACGGATCACCGGCTTCCGCCACGTCATTCCCACCCATCAGGGCAGGGCAGCCGAGCGCATCCTGTTCGGCACCGCGGTCGCAGCGGGCCAGATCGTGCCCAACAACACGCACTTCGACACCACCCGTGCGAACCTCGAGGCGCGCGGAGCCGAGGCGCGCGACCTGGTGCCCGCGGGCCTGCGCCCCGAGGTCGAGGCGCCGTTCAAGGGCAACATCGACCTCGACGCGCTCGCGCACACCCTCGAGACCGAGCGCGAGAGGGTTCCGCTGGTGATGCTCACCGTCACCAACAACTCCGGAGGCGGGCAGCCGGTCAGCCTCGAGAACATCCGCAAGGCCAGTGAGCTGTGCTGGCGCCACGGCGTGCCGCTGTTCCTCGACGCCTGTCGGTTCGCCGAGAACGCCTGGTTCGTCAAGGAGCGCGAGGCGGGCCAGTCGCACCGCACGCCGCTCGAGATCGCCCAGGAGATGTTCTCCTACGCCGACGGCTGTACCATGTCGGCGAAAAAAGACGGCATGTCCAACATCGGCGGCTTCCTGGCGCTCAACGACGACCAGCTCGCCGAACGCTGCAAAGAGCAGCTCATCCTCACCGAGGGCTTCCCGACCTACGGGGGCTTGGCCGGCTACGACCTCGAGGCGATCGCGGTAGGACTCAACGAGGCGCTCGACGAGGACTACCTGCGCTATCGCGTGCGCTCGGTGGCCTACCTCGGAGACCGGCTGATCGAGGCCGGCGTACCGATCGTGCGCCCGCCCGGCGGGCACGCGATCTACATCGACGCCCGCGCCATGCTCGACCACGTGCCGCAGTCCGAGTTCCCGGCGTGGGCGCTGTCGCTCGTGCTGTACCTCGAAGGCGGCGTGCGCTCGGTCGAGATCGGCTCGGTGATGTTCGGCCGCAAGCCCGACGGCACCGAGGTCCCCGCGCCGATGGAGCTCGTCCGCCTGGCCTTCCCGCGCCGCGTCTACACCCAGAGTCACGTCGACTACCTCGCCGAGGTCCTGCTCCACGTCCACGCCGAGCGCCGCCGCATCCGCGGCGTGCGCATCGTCGAAGCGCCCAGCGCCCTACGCCACTTCTCCGCAAAGCTCGAGCCCGCCCACGGCGACCTCTTCACCCAACCCCCACCCGCACCCGCGGACTGAAGCGGCCGGCCCCCATCGGCCACCGTTTCCGCCTCCCTCTTGGCGTTCAGCCTTGCCGTCCTCTCGAACCCGGCCCAGGCGGAAACGGTCTGGCTCTGGGACGTCTTCGGGCGGATCATGCTCGGGGACCTCCAAGCCGAGCCTGAGATACTCGACCGGGCGAGGAAGCCGGTGTCACCTCACCGGTAGTGACGTCGCGACCTCTACTACGGAGCACGCGGGGCCTCATTCTGGGTGCCTTCTCGGTCGCGGCCGATCGCGTATGCACCCCTACCCGGGTACTGGCAGCTATGTCACCGGCGACTCGGACGGGTTCTGGTTCTTCGATCCGAGCAACGTCGAGCTGATCGTGAAGATCCTGGCCGGTTGCGCGCTAAATGGTCACTACTGGGTGTTTGGTTCGGCCTCCACAGATGTCGGGTATCGGTTCACCATCCGTGATGGTCTGTCCGGAGCATCCAAGACCTACGTGAACCTCCTCGGTACCGCTGCGCCCGCCACTACCGACACGCTGGCATTCGCGACCTGCTCTTGAGCTGGAAGAGGGCTGGGCATCGGAGCTGATATCGTGACCTCCTCCATCCGATACGAGAGGGGGTTCGGCGGACCATGAGGGTTCCGTCTACGATCGGTGCTTGCGCGGTCGTCTCCTGGGGGCTCCTGGGCACTGCAGTTGCCTACACTCCCCTTCCCCTCCCCGGCACCCCCACCGCCTACTCCCGCCACCTCGGCTCCGTCGACACCGACCCGGATCGCTTCGTCCACAGTCTGAACCGCGTCCTCCTCGAGCGCATCGACCCGAAGCACGACTGGACACAGGTCGTGGCGCGACAGGACGCTTTGCGGCTGATGCAGGATCTGGCCGAGCTAGAGCGACGGTTCGGCCGGGCCTTTCGAGTCGGCACGCAGGGCGAGGACCGCAAGCGGTTCGTCGGCCTGTGCGAGACGCTGGGCTACGGGGCTCGGTTCAAGGGCGGCGAGCCCCAGCTCGTGCCGCGGAGCGGTGATGCGGCGGTGCGCGGCCGTCGCCTGGCCGAGGCGTTGGGCTGGGATCTCCCTCGCATCGCGGGCGAGCTGCGGTCCGGCAGCCGTACGCTCGAGATCGCGTCCGCCACCGTCTCGTTCCCGATCACCGCCGGCGAGTGGCAAGCGATCGTCGATCGTAGGGCGGAGCTCTCCGACCCCCTCGGCGAGCTGGTGCGCGACCAGCGCCTGGGTCTGGTGCTCGAAGCGCGGCGCAGACTCTCCACCGACACGCGCGCGGCGCTTGGGAGCGTTGGTTGGAACTGGCTCTACCGGAAGGCCGATCCCTTCTTCCGCTACGCGCCGGCTCTCCGTTTCGAGGAGGGCCGCCTGCTGTTGCCGGGCGACGACGCGGCGCGTGGTGCCTGGGCCTCCCTTTTGGGATCCAGTCCTGACCGCCCGGCCGAGCTCGTGCGCGATCTGTTGGACAAGCGCGGCGCCCGGGGGGCCTTCCTGGTCCATTCGTTGAGCTACGTACCGCCAGGGGTGGTCAACGCCCACATCGGTGCGGGTGACGCGGCCACGGCTGGGGAACGCTTCGGCCGGCAGGTCTTCCGCCGCATCGACGAGACCACGGCGATAGAGCTCACCTCGCCGCGCGGCGGCGATTGGGGATTCGGTACTCTCGTACGCTCCCTGCCGCTGGCCGCCGACGGCCGCAGCTTCCTGCTGCCCGGCGGCCCCGGGCTCTGGTACCAAGCGCTGCGGTCAGCCGAAGCGCCGACCGACCCCTCGAGCCTCGACCGCATCGTTCGGCGGGGGCAATCGAACAACCTGAGCGAGGCGGACTTTCTGCTCCGGGCGCTGACCGAGCGCAACACGGTCGACGGAGTCGACGTACCGGTGCTGCCGCGCTTGATCCGAACGGCGAACATGTTCGGCGGCGACGAGCGCATCCTGACGCCGGGCAACGTGGTGCTGCTGGCGCGCGCCAGCGACACCGCCCCCGATGCGCTCGAGGTGTTGGAGGCGATCGAGCCTACGAGGGCCGAGGCAGTCCGGGACCACCTGCTCGCTGTCGCACATCTCGCGACTCTCTCGCGGAACGTGCAGTCCGAGCTGCTGATCTCGATCTACCAGGGCGGCACGGCGTGGTTGCGTACCATGGCCGGTGCCGGTCGGGTGGACCGCCGCCTCCTCGAGGAGCGACTCCAGGCCTGGGCCCGACTGCACCACGGAGCGACCGATCCACATGCCGTCGCTCCCGCGCAGCTTGATTGGATCGTCGCGACTCTCGCAGCACTGCCCGAGAGACCAGCCGAGGCCCCCGGCCGCGACGACTGGGAGCGCCGCTTCGTCGGCGGGCTCGTGGCGCCGACCGCGGGTACCGCTTTCGAGTTCCAGGGGGTCGAGTACGAGAGCCAGCGCGAGTCGCTGCTCGCCAGCTCCCTGGCCGGCCACCTGGCTCGCGGGGGCATCCCGTCCGCGGGGGCGCTGGTCGGCCTGGACGAGGCCTTCGCTGCATTGGCGCGGGCGGCGGCGGCCGGCGACCTCGAGCAGGCGCGAAGCGTCGCCACACAGGCCGCGGCTCTCGTATCGGCATTCGCGGGCGCCGATCTCGAGCTGGCACCAGAGAACAAGGACGTCGCACCTCGAATGCTCGCGACGGACCGCCCCGAGCTCTTGCGTCTCCTGGAGTCGATCGGCTCGATCAGACGACCCGAAGCCCTCCGGCGCCGGGTCGACGACGTTCGTCGCGCCGAGGGTCTTCTAGCGCGCGAGCTGCGACCGTTCCTACTCGCGCCGACTTACCTGTCGGCGATGGGCAATGATCCCAGCCTCTTCTTCCAGGATCCTCATCTGATCCGGAAGCATCTCCTGTTCCGTTCGGTGGGTGCTCAGATCGCGTCGGACAACCCCTGGCGCCATGCCAGTGTCAACCGCGAGGTCGCGGGGCTCGGGGCCCACGTGCACGGCAGCCTGGCGAGCACCGCGGCAGCCCTCGCGGAGTTCAGCGCCGCGGTCGGAGCGGGCGCTTTCCTGCATCGTGACCGCGTCTGGTTCGCCGACTACGTCGAGACGCGATGGCATGGCATCTCGGCCGAAACCGTGCGCGCCCTTTCGGTGCTCGACGACATCGGTGGCTGGCTCGTCGACCAGGCGATCGACGAAGTCGGCACAGCTCGACCAACAGCGGCGCTCGCCTTCTACGCCGAGAGGCTGCCGCTCGCGCGCATGGAGGATCAGGCGCGACTGGGGTCGGCTGGTCGGGACGAGCTCCTCTACTCGCCGAGCGAGCTGCTCGTGCTCGGTCTCGGCCTGGTCACCGACGACGGCTTCTCCAGGCCGAGCGACCTCCGTCTGCCGGCGGACCTCGAGAGCTCCTGGCTGGCGGCGACCTCCGCGCTCGGCCCGGACTGGCGCACCCTGCTCGACCGAGCGGGCGGCAGGACCCCAGCCCTCAACGGACGCTCGTCGCCGTGGGTCGGGTACTGGCCGCCCTACGAGCTGCTCGAGAACGAGCGGCTGCTGGCGGCCCTGATCGAACGTTGCATGATCGACCTGCGCTTCGCGGTGCTTCGTTATCTCGGCCGGCGCGCGCTTCCCGGAGAGGTCGCGGCGGAGCTGTTCCGCAGCGTGCTGCGCGAGGCATCCGAGTCGATGCGTCTCGAAAGCCTCAGGGACTGGGAGGGCCATATCGGGTGGGTGAACGCGCTGAGCGACGAGTGGTTCGACACGAGGGTTCGCGAGCTCTTCACCGAGGGCTACTACACGGCGCGTGGCTTCTGAGCCTGGTCGCCTCCTCCAGCCAGGGACAGACCGCACGGTTCACCTCGCCGACAGCGGGCGAGATCCTGGCCGGATCGGTGGAAGTGCGCTTCGAGATCCTCGATGAGTCTGCCGACGTGGAGCGGATCGACGTGTTCGTCGAGGGGCGGCTGATCGGATCGGCCCGGCCACCGGACTTTCGTTTCGATTGGATGGTCCCAGCGGGCTCCGCCGGGGCCCGCATCGCCGCCGGGGTGTACGTACAGGGCCGACTCGTCGAGCGGCTCGAGGTGCAAGCCTCGCAGACCGTCGTGGACGACGTGCTCGACGTGGTCGCAGTCGAGCTCTATCCGGTGGTCACCGACCGCCGCGGCGCCTACGTCCGGGACCTGACGCGCGACGACTTCCTGGTCTACGACGACGGACAGCCCGTCGCCATCAGCACGTTCTCGGTCGAACCGCAGTCGCTGACCGTCGCCTTCCTCATCGATCGCAGCGAGAGCATGCGCTCCAAGCTGCCGTTGGTGCAGGAGGCCGTGATCGACTTACTGGCTCGACTCGAGCCCGACGACCGGGTGCTGGTGCTGGCCTTCAACCACGCGCTGGCCGAGATCTCCTCGACCGCGTCCGACCCGGAGACCGCGAAGTCGAGCGTGCGGGCGTTGACGGCTGTGGGTGGGACCGCCCTGTTCGACGCGGTGGTGGGAGCGCTAGACCTGCTGGGGCGAGCGCGCGGGCGCAAGGTCATGGTGCTGTTCTCGGACGGCCGAGACGAGCGCTCCCTGACCTCGCTCGACCGGGCGGCGGAGCATGCCCGCCGCGGGGAGGTGATCCTCTACACCGTGGGCAGCGGAGAGGAGGGCGCTCACGAGAAGGCCCGCGAGGACCTGCGCCGCCTCGCCGAAGACAGCGGAGGCCGTTCGTACCGACTCGGAAGGCTCCGCGATCTGGGTGGCGTCTTCGCCGAGATCCTGGCCGACGTGCGCGCCCAGTACGCACTGACCTTCTCGCCGGCGCACTCGGAGGCGGGAGAGCATCGGATCACGGTCCAGGTCCGGGGAGACGGCATGATACAGGTGCGGCATCGCAAGAGCTATTTGCTACCTTGATCGAGGAGCCTTCTCGTGTCCAGACACCCTGCCAGCAGGCGGTGCAAGTGCGGTCTCGCGCTCAGCGGGGCGCTGTTCCTCGTAGTTTGCGCCGAGCTGCGAGCACAGCAGGCTCGGGCGCCTGACGAGAGTCTCGAGCTGACGGTCGACGTCAGGGTCGTCAGCGTCGACGTGGTGGTGCTCGATCGACGCGGCCGTCCGGTTCGCGGCTTGAAGGCTTCCGACTTCGAGCTGTACGAGGACGGTAGACCTGTCGAGATCGAGCACTTCGCTCCTCCGGAGGATCTCGCTCGCGAGGGAGAGCCCCGCCGAGAGCTGGCGCCAAGCGGCGCGGCCACGATGGGAGCACCAGTGCGGCGCGCCGGCTCGATGGCCGGCCGATCCACTCTCGTCTTCCTGCTGGACGAACGTCTGCTCCCACCGTCGAGCCGGCGACGGATCGTGGACGGGCTTGCGGCCCAACTGCAAGAGATCCAACGCCACGCCGGGCGTCTGGTCTTCGCCCGCCATCGCGAACAGCTCGAGCTGATCGAGCCGGCGACCACGGACAGAATTCTGGAAACGGTCAGCGCCGAAGCAGCGCCAGGGGCAGCGGTGATTCGCGGTGGGGAGCTCTCGCGTGTGGTCCGCTCCTTGATCGCGAGCCACGAGGCCTGCGAGAACGCACCTCGCTGCGTACCTTGTAGTGAACAGGAGGGGAACTGGCACGAGCTGCTGCAGCTCGCCCGCAACCATGTCAGCGCCGAGCAGGAGCGTCTCGGGCTCGCGCTGGACGTCCTCGCCGAGCTCATCTCCTGGCTAGCGGGGATCGATGGCGAGAAGCTCCTGATCTACCCCAGCGAAGGGCTGCCGCAGCAACCGGGCCTCGAGGCGCACACCTTCATCATCGACCTCTGCGCTCCGCTCCGCGACGGCGTCGAGCGCGAGATCTCCTCGGAGATCGTGCAGTACGACGAATCGCGCCGGCTGAGGACTCTGGGTGCGTGGGCGAACGCGCGGGGTGTCCGTCTCTTTCCCTTGGACGCGGTAGGCCTCCGAGGGGGCATGAGCAACTCGGTGGAGTTCGGTCGCGTCGATGTCCGCCCTTCAACGCGCCTCGACAATGTGGCAAAGAGCAACGCGGAGGGTGGCCTGCACCAGCTCGCGGACGAGACCGGGGGCCGTGCCGTCTTCAACAGCAACACGCCCCTCGCCGACCTCGACCTGGAACGCGAGGTTGCAGGGCGCTACTCGCTGGGCTATGTGCCAGCCCGACCGCCCACCGGGCGCCGACACGAGCTGCGGGTCCAGCTCGCCTCGGCGCGCGGGTTGGAGATCCGACACCGGCGCTCTTTCCTGGACCGAACCATCGAGCAGCGACTCGTCGACGAGCTGCAAACCGCGCTGCGCCTGGACCTGGAGCGCGACGACTTGAATGCGAGGCTCGCCTTCGGTGACGTCACACGAGATCCCGAGTGGGCCGGCCTGTATCGAGTGCCGGTGAGGGTGATCCTGCCTGCAAGTCGTCTGGAGATGTTCGACGCATCGAAGGACGGCTCTCAGCCGCACGGTCGGATCCGGATATGGCTCGGTGCGCTCCGTGACGACGGTACCCCCACCGAACTGCGTCAGGAGCTCTTCACGCTGGGCGAAGGTGGTCTACAGCCCCATGACGGCACCTACGAGGTCACCGTCACGATGCCTCTCAAGCCGGGGAGCTGGACGGTGGCCGTCGGGGCGCGGGACGAGATCGCACAGCGGACTTCGCTCCTTCGGGGCGCGATCGCGGTCGGTGACGAGGTCGAAGAGGAGGAAGAGATTCGCTGAGCTGGGCCTAGAGCCACGCTTGCTGTCGACAGCAAGAGCGGCGGCTAACCAGAGCTCTCACGACGAGTCGCCGTCGGGGCC
This sequence comes from Thermoanaerobaculia bacterium, assembly GCA_035524895.1. GTDB lineage: Bacteria > Acidobacteriota > Thermoanaerobaculia > Multivoradales > Multivoraceae > DATLFI01. Next base: position 24,439 of record DATLFI010000105.1, read on the forward strand.
CTCGGATCGTCGACTGCCGAGCTCTCCGCGCCAGCGCCGCAGCTTCAGGTTGAGACCCTGTCGGGTGATCCCGAGGAGCGCAGCGGCCTTCGACTTGTTGCCGCTGGTCTTCGACAACGCCTCGGCCGTGTCGCGCGCCGGAGTCGGCGCAGCAGGTAGTCCGCGAAGTCCTTCTTCCCGGCCGGTATCAAGACATCGTCGAAGCCGCACAGGAGGCCAGGACCGCGCCCCGGGCGAGCGGCGAGTCGAGCCGGTCCGCCTCCAGGCCGGGAGACGTGTCGTTCGTCCAGGTGGCCGGAGGAGCTGGCGTCGTCCTGGAGCACCAGAGCGGCGATGCCCTCGTCCGTGGAGACTTCCTCGAGCTCGAGGACGGCGTGTCCGAGGTGAACGAGGACTCCGGGGTGGAGCTCTACCTGCGAGCGCAGTCTGCCATCGACCTTGAGACCGTTCTTGGAGTCGAGGTCCACCACGCGCACTGTGTGGCCGCCGTTCGGACTGTCGGCTGACGACCCGAGGACTAAGGGTCGCTCCGGGAGTGGAAAGTGCCGAACGTGGTTGCCGCAGCGGACCGCGACTCGCAGCATGACGAGCGCTCCCCTGACTGACCGAACGGGACCGATGATGCCGTGGAACACCGCAAACCTACCATTCGCGGGTCCATCTTTGGGTAGCGAGGGGGGATCACTGCGCGGCGGCCGCCTCGAGCTCGACGGCCTCTCCAGGCGCATGGACCAGCTCGGTGCGCGACGCGATGTGCTGGGCGAGATCCTCCGGAAGCCACCAGCTCGGCTTGAGCTGGCGCGGTGAGAAGGCCTTCTCGGCCTGGTCGTCGTAGTGCGGCGAGTCGGCGCGATCGCTCTGGCCGAGCGGGATGTAGATCCAGCTCTGCGGCGGGTCGGAGAGCACGACGACCTGCGTCGAGGTCTGGCCGCCGCGCCCGCGACGCGTGTGGTCGGCCTCGTCCGCGCGGCCGTAGGAGATGCTGCGCAAGGTGGTCATCCCAACCTGGCCGCCGCCGCCGCCCTCGAGCGGCCAGGAATCGGATTCGCCCTCCCGACCGACCCGGTGACGATCGCCGTAGCTCGCTTCGAGCGAGCCGTGGGCGCCCACCAGCTCGTCCATCGCCGCGGCGACGGCCTGCGCCATCGCGCGCTGCTGCTCGTCGGTAACCTCGATCGGCTTCGGCTCGCGCCCCTCGACCACGGCGTACCAGTCGTCGATGCCGGCAGCGAGGGCTTCGTGCATCTGCGGCCCCAGGTCGGCGCGCAGGCGCTGGCGGAAGTAGTCGTACTGCAGCGCCGCCGTCGAGTCGGCCGAGAGGCGACCGTCCCATGAGAGCAGGTTCTCGATCGCGGTTGCGTAGTGCGGGTGCGACGACTGGGTTGCGCCATGACGCTCGTGCGCGGCGCGCAGCGCTGCGATCCAACGCCCCACACCGTACGGCGCGATGTCGTTGATGTAGGCGATCGCCTCCTGGGCGGTCACCGAGTCATCGGCGGCCAGCAGCTCGAGCGCGCGGGCGCCGCGCTGATTGGTCCAGCCGGCGCGCTCGACGCCGTAGCCGGGCCCCGAGAACAGGTAGTCCTTCTTCGCGGTCGCGAGCTGGAAGGGAGAGTCGATCATCATCGCGTCGGGCGGGATGTTGCAGTTCTGCATGTAACCCTGCGGCGGGTTGAGAACCTGCAGGTGGTCGCTCGCCGGGTGCACGCCCTGCCACTCGGACTTCGCACTGGAGCCGTCGACCGGCACCGACCAGTCGAAGCCGTCGGGGCGCACGGGAACCCGGCCGGTGCGCTGGAAGTAGATGTTGCCGGAGGTGTCGGCGACCATCACGTTCTGCGGGAACATGGTGAGCGACTCCATAGCGCGCACCGCGCCCTGATAGTCCCTCGCGAAGTTGAGCTCGTACCAGGGATCGAGGGCCACCAGGTCGCCGTACGCGATCTTTGCCGCCCACGCCTTGTTGCCGCGCTTGGCGACGATCGGACCGTGGTGCGAGAACCACAGCGTGTGGCTGCCCGGTTGCAGCTCGTCGTCGTCCTGCTTCACCTCGACCACGACATCGCGACGCTCGAGCGCGCGCCACTCGCCGTCGTAGAGGTACTTGGAGTCGTCGGCGGCGTGGAGCGTCAGCTCGTACACGTCTGCGGTGTCCGGACCTCCAGTGGTCATCGCCCACGCCAGGTGCTGGTTGTGGCCGAGGCCGATGTAGGGAGAACCGGCCAGCGTCACGCCACTGCCGTGCCACTCTCCGGCGTGGACGCGCATCTCCCAGAAACGCGACGGTCCGGACCACGACAGGTGCGGGTCGATCGCGAGGATGGCCTCGCCGGTCGCCGAGCGCGCGGGCGCGATCGCGAACTGGTTTGACCCGCGCTGCGGCCGGTCGAAGCCGGGCTCGACACCGCCGCGCTGCAGGTCCTCGTAGGCCTCGTCGATCGACCAGTTGTAGAGGAAGAGCCTGCCGAACGCGAGCACCATCGCGACATCGATCTCGCGCTCCCCCCACCATGCCGGTAGGTCCTGAGGGTGCTCGCGATAGAAGTCGTTCATGCCGGCGACGAAGGCCTCCGCGTGGGCGCGCAGCTCGGGCCGCAGCTTGTCGACGCCGCGCTGGCCGGCGCCGTAGTGGTCCCACATGCGCGAGCGGAGGTCCGACTGCAGCCCGCCCTCGCCCACGACCTTCGAGTACTCGCCGAGCGCGAGCGCGAAGTTCACCAGGAGCTGTTCGGGTCGGTCCTGCGCCTGCGTCCAGCCCATCGCATAGAGCCCGGCCTCGACCGTGGGCGCGTAGATGTGCGGCACGCCCCAGGTGTCGCGGTAGACGACGGTCTTGCCGGCATCGTCACCCTGGCCGGGCAGCGCGGTCGCGGTGTCGGCGGTACGAGCGCCGCAAGCAGCGAGGACGAACGGGAGAGCAGCGGCCACGGCCGCTGGCACGAGGCGAAAGCGAAGTCGGGTGCCCATACGGGCCTCCTTTCGGTAACGGGCACAGGCTATCGGATCGGACCCTCACCCCGTACGTCTCCCGCAAAGGCGAGCGCCCCTGGCCACCGATCACGGACCCCTGGCCATCCCCGCTGTGCGACAATGCTGCCGCCATGCAAAACAACGTTGGTCTCTTCCTGGCGAAACGTGCCCTGCTCTCGCCGAACGTCGAGGGCTTCGTCGACGCGGACACCGGGAGGCGCTTCACCTTCGCCGAGTGGAATCGCCGCGCAAACCGAACGGCCAACTTCCTGAGCGGCCTGAGTCTAGGTCGTGGCGACCGGGTGGCACTGCTGCAGATGAACAGCGTCGAGTACATGGAGAGCTTCTTCGCTCTCGCCAAGCTCGGCGCGGTCTGCGTGCCGCTCAACTGGCGTCTGACGCCCGAGGAGCTGGCGTTCATCCTGCGCGACTCGGGCAGCACCACGCTGGTGTTCGGCGGCGAGTTCGTGGAGGCCGTGGCACAGCTCCACGCCCGCGGTCGCGACGAGGGCGGCACCGTGATCGAGCGCTTCGTCTACTGTGGCAAGCCCGAGGCGCGGCCGGCTTGGGCGCTCGACTACGACGAGCTGCAAGGTGCCGCCAGCGAGGCCGAGCCTCCGATCGGCGGTGCGGAGGAAGACGAGCTGTACATCATGTACACCTCGGGCACCACGGGCTTGCCGAAGGGCGCGGTGCACACGCACGACACCGCGACCTGGGGCGTGCTGACGGTCAACTCCACGTCCGACCTGCGGTACAAAGACCGCTACCTGGTCGCGCTGCCGCTGTTCCACGTCGGCGCGCTGACGCCGGTGACTGCCGCCGTCCACCGGGGGGTCACGGCGGTCGTGATGCGAGCTTTCGACCCCAAGCGGGCGTGGGAGCTGATCGACCAGGAGCGCATCACCACTGGTCTCAAGGTGCCGGCGATGCTCAACTTCATGCTCCAGGTGTACGACCCGGAGCGCTGTCGCCACGAGCACCTGCGCTGGCTGATGAGCGGTGCTGCGCCGGTGCCGGTGTCCCTGATCGAGGAGTACGCGCGCCTCGGGATCGAGATCCACCAGGTCTACGGATTGACCGAGAGCTGCGGACCGGCGTGCCTGATCAGCCCCGACGACGCCCTCGCGCGTGCCGGCTCGACCGGCAAGGCGTTCTTCCACACCGACGTGCGGGTGGTGGACGAGGGCGGCGAAGACGTGGCACCCGGCGAGCCCGGCGAGGTCCTGATCCGCGGCCGGCACATCATGAAGGGTTACTGGAACCGTCCGGACGACACCGCGCGCACGCTGCGCGACGGCTGGCTCTACTCGGGCGATGTCGCGACGGTCGACGCCGACGGCTTCGTCTACATCCAGGACCGCATCAAGGACATGTACATCGCGGGCGGCGAGAACGTGTACCCGGCAGAGGTGGAGGGTGTGCTGATGCGCCACCCCAAGGTGCTCGAGGCAGCCGTGATCGGCCAGTCGAGCACGAAGTGGGGCGAGCTCGGCGCGGCGGTGGTCGTGCGCAAGGACCCCGCGCTCACCCAGGACGAGCTGGTCGCGTTCTGCCAGGACAAGCTGGCGCGCTTCAAGCAGCCGCGCAACATCTACTTCGTCGACGAGGTGCCGCGCAACCCGTCGGGAAAGATCCTCAAGCGGCTGCTACGCGAGCGCTTCCCAGGGCCCGCGCCGGAGTAGTCGCCACCTCCGACGAGCCGCGCGGGCCGGGGCCCTGCCCGCGGGCTCTGGACCTGGAACGACCCCTCGGCTCCTAAGCCGTCGACCGAGTCGCCGCCTAGGGCCCCGGACCCCCTTCGCCTTGACCCTGCTTCACTCCGGGGTGACCCGGAAGACCGGGCTCGTCACCCCAGGACACGATCAGCGGCTCCTCGCCGCAGCACTTGAGCCAGGCCATCCGCACATTCGCACACCGCGCCAGATTGTCGTAGGTGCGGAGGATGTAGCCGACCTCGGGAGACCCGTCGTGCTGGTTCTGACCGGACGGGTTGCCGCTGTCGAAGAAGTTGCAGTACTCGTTGCCGTGACCCGCGTTGCCGTCGTTGCTCTCGGTGCAGTAGATCAGGCTGTCGGGTGGCTGGCGGCTGCCGAAAGCCGCATGTATATCGGGCGGCCAGGCGCCGAGCTCGGCCTCGTAGGCCTCGATCAGCGCACGGGCCTGGCGCATGTCCTCCATCACCTGCACGAAGTGGCTCTTCTGGAAGCTGCAATTGAGCCAGGGCACCGCCATCAAGGCCAGAACGCCGACGACGCCCACCGCGACGACGATCTCGATCATCGTCACGCCAGCCTGGAGACCGCAGCGGTCATCCAGGCCTGTCAGCAGTCGATCGAGTCTGCTCCGACGTCGAGAGCAATGTTGGATGTGGCGCATGGACCGATCCTCCGATGGTTGGGTCCTGGATTGTAGCAGCCATCTGAACAGGATGGCACCGCCAGGTGGCTGGAATCGGTCCTCGAGATACAGCGTCAGTCAGGGTCAGTTGCCGGGATGACCGGGCAGCTTGGTGTCGTCGTCCCACGCGATCTCGATCGGCGGTACCGGCAAGGATCCCCAGGACGGGGTGGAATCGCCCCGATATCAACTTCGCAAACATGGGTGTTCCCCTTCGTCTGCTCCTCGAGCCGGACCGCTTCCGACGGCTCCGGTGGGCTCGGCCCTATCCCTCGGTCGCAGGTACATGGTAGGGACACCCCGCCCGAGCGGGTATCAGAGGTTTCCCGAACGAAATTGCGGTCGATACGTACGAGGCACGAATGAGCCTGCTCCAGGCGCCTTCAGGCTCCAACGCCCAGGGCCGGTACGCGGCCCGCGCCGCGTCAGGCGTCTGGCGAGGTCGCGACGAAGGTGGCGAATCCCGCGACGAACTTCCGGAGCTTGTCCTCGAGCTCTGCGTCCTGCAGCTTGCCGTCGGCGTCGAAGACGTCGTGCGCGCGGGAAACCAGGAAGCTGCCGCCGCCCAGCCACAGCCTGACGCGCAGCGCCCGCAGCACGGGCAGCCAGGACGTCTGTGACAGCAGCGTGCCGAAACCGCCCGGGGTGGCGCCGAGGAGCGCCGTCGGCTTGTTGCCGAACACCTTCGGGATGTCGGACGACGGCCGCGTCATCCAGTCGATCGCGTTCTTGAACGCGCCCGGCATCGAGTTGTTGTACTCCGGCGTCACGAGCAGCAGCCCCTCGGCTGCGGCCACCCGCTCCTTGAGCGCGCGCACAGGTTCCGGGATGCCCGACTCGGCCTCGAGGTCGCCGTCGTAGACCGGAATGCCCTCGATCCCGGCAACCTCGATCACCACCCCGTCGGGCGCGAGCACTGCCGCGGCGCGCAGCAGCGCCTTGTTGTAGGAGCCCTTGCGCAGGCTACCGGCGATGCCGAGGATGCGCGTCATCTCTGCCTGCTCGTCCTGCGCGACTTGCTCGACTTGCTCGACATGCTCGACCCGCTCACTGCGCGGCGGCACCCGCGTCGAGACGGCGTACCTTCAGGTTGCGGAACCACACCTCGTCGTCGTGATCCTGCAGCGCGATGTGGCCGCGCTCGTTCAGGCCGTAGCGCGGCCACTGCGCGAACTTGGTGGCTTTCACCTTCGCCCTCCAGTCCTCCGTCCACAGCTCGTACGCGACGACCTCGACGCCGTTGAGCCAGTGCTCGACGTGGGGGCCGTGCGCCACGATGCGCACCTCGTTCCACTCACCGACCGGTCGCGTCACGTCGCGCACCGGAGCGTGGAGCCCGTAGTTGGCGCCGGTCGAGGTGAGCGGCGAGCCACCGTCTCGATGGCCGGCGTTGTCGAGGATCTGCATCTCGGGACCCGTGTGATAGCTGCGCTCAGAGTCCTCGCTCACCCGGAACATCACGCCGCTGTTGCCACCGGGCGTGAGCTTCCACTCCAGGCGCAGCTCGAAGTCGCCGTACTGCTCGCGGGTGATCAGGTCCGAGCGCTTCGCCTCGGGCGCATCCGGCCGCGCGAAGCGCACCACCCCGCCGACCACGCTCCAGCCGTCGGGCACGCGGTCCATCTTGTAGCCGCGCCACTTGCCCAGCTCACCGCCGTCGAAGAGGAGCTCCCAGCCCTGGGCCTGCTCCTCTGCGGTGAGGCGGTTCACCGCCCCATCGCCGTCGTCGTTCACGGCCCGGCCGCCGGCCGCCGCATCGGGCGCCAGAGCCGGCCCGAGAACGACGGCCCAGAGCACGACGGCGACTGCGGTCTCAGAGGCGCGGTTCGAAGCCATGGCGTTGATCCTCCACCCACAGACGCCATCCTAACCGCCCCGAGTCTAGCGCTGGTCGGGACGTAACAGGCCGCGGCGACGGTGCGCGATCACCAGAGCCACGAGCCGCCTCACCCCCGGCGGCGCCTGCCCCATCGCCCGCCGCTGCGCGCCGATCTCGAACGCGCGTCGCCACTGCCGGAACAGGACGCGGTAGGCCTCCACGAACGACACCCGCGGATCGTAGACGTGGACGCACTCGGAGGTGACGCCGTTGAGCTCGACGACCTGGAAGGGGCCGCCGCGGCGTAGCGCTTCGAGCGAATCCACCTTGACATCGAGGCGGCCGAAGTCGAAGCCGGGGTAGGCGTCGGCGAGGCGGTCCATTGCGGCCTCGAGCTCGGTGGTGAGGTGCTCGGATCCGTCGAGGAAGATGCAGCCGCGGGCGTGGGTGCCGACGTCGACGAGCGGCACGTTCTCACCGGCGGCGGGCACGAACCGGGCGGCGTCGGGACGCTCCCTCAGGTAGACGCGGTGGAGCGCGACGGCGCGGTCGTCGGCGAGTACGAGGTGCTCCAGCGTATGTTCGCCGTCACCGGTGACGGTTGGGGGCCGCTTCTCGGTGAGCGAGAGGATCTCGCCGTGATCTTCTGCCGTGCCCTTCGCCCAGAAGATGCCGATCTCGAGGCCAGGCGCATAGCGCTGGAGGATGAGCTTCGCCGGCAGCGCCTGCGGCCATCGCTCGAAGTAGCGCTCGGCATCCTCCAGTCGGCGCGTGATCATCACGCCTTGGCCGCGCTGCCCGACGTCGGGCTTGATCACCACCGGCAGCCCGAATCCCGAAGCCGCACCCTCCCCGGACAGGAACCGCTCGACCTCGCGTCGCAGCTCGGCGCCGTTTGCGACTGTGACCAGCCGCCAGACGGGTACGACCTCGGTCGGCAGCTTGCTCAGGATCTCGGCCTTCGACTCGCCGACGAAGCCGCCATCGGGAATCCCAGGATTGGCTGCGGCGAAGAGCGTCAACGAGCGATGGCGTAGCCCGAGCCACAGGACGTAGAGCACCACCGGGGGATAGACCGCCCACATCGGCCAGAGCTCCCAGCCCCCGATCCGTCGCCAGCGTCCCAGCAACTTGCGGCGACCAGTCCAGGTACGCAGCGACCAGAGCGCCGGCACCAGCAGCCGGAGTGTCACCAGCAACAGACCCATGCCCAGCAGCAAGGCCAGCAGCCAGCCTTGGGTGCGCTCCATCAGCGGCAGGGCAGCGGCGCCGAGACGCGCCGCGAGCCACACCACCAAAGGCACCCACACCGAGGCGGCGATCGCGAAGTAGAGAACGAACCTGCTAGCGCTGGTCTGGAGTGCACCGCAGGCGACGCTGGTCGCGAGCCGCGTGCCCGGCAGGAAGCGGCTGGCGAAGATCACCGCGGCGCCCCGTTCGCGCACCCAGGCCGAAGCCTCGTCGAGACGCTGCGGTGGCAGCCACCAGCGCAGCGGCGCGTAGGCCAGCGCCGGCCGGCCCACCCAGCGGCCGAACAGGTAGAGCATGAAGTCGGTACCGACGATGCCGACGAAGCAGGCACCACAGGCGGCCAGAAAGCTGATACGCCCGAGCGCGACCAGGAGACCCGCGGCGAGACACGTCAGGTCCTCGCTCACCCACATCGCGAGCACCAGCCCCACCAGCGTCACGAGGAGCGCGGGACCTTCGAACGGCGGCAGCACGGCGCGGTCGAACGGCCGCCTGGCTCCAGCGACACGCTCGGGCGCCGCCGACGCGCGCCGTACCGCCTGCCCTTCCTCCACGCGCGCGAGGAAGGGAGCGAGCTCGCGCGTGGCTAGCTCAGCACCGTCGCGGAAGACCATGAAGTGGTCGTCCTGCAGCAGCGCGAGCTCGCTCTGCGGCACGATCCGGTGGTGCTCGAGCGCCGCCTCCTGGGGCACCAGGAAGTCGCGCTCGCCGTGCACCAGCAGCAGCGGCGGCTCGAAGCGCTCGAGCAGTGCACGGAGGCGGCTCTGGTCGGTGTCGTAGAAGTTGCGCGCGTACTCGCGACCGAGCGGGAAGTCGTCGAGGGCGCCGAAGTGCGGGGAGCCCGCCAGCAGCGCACGGACCAATCCGAGCTGAAGCCCGTGCACCCAGTGGTTGACCTGCTGGTCGCCGAACAGCTCGAGCTCCTCGACCCCGATCGCCGAGAGCATCGTCAGCGACGCGACCCGCTCGGGCGCGAGACCCCAGAGCTCGAGCGCGACGCCGCCACCCATGCTGAAGCCGAGCACGTGGCAACGTTCGATGTCGAGCTTCTCCAGGAGCTGGAGCGCGTAGCCGGCGTGCGCGAGCACCGAGTAGTCAGGCACGGCGCGCTCCGACGCTCCGAAGCCGGGCAGGTCGGGCGCGATCACCCGACGGTCGCGAGCCAGCGCCGGCCCGAGCGTGCGGAAGTCGTCGGCGCTGCCCGGCGAGCCATGGAGCAGGAGCACTGGCCTCAGCGCATCCGCTGCGCTGTCTGCCATCGCTGTCGGCCACTCGCGGTAAGCCAGACGCGCGCTCGACGCCAACTGCTGCTCGCCCCGAACGACGCGGACCGAGATCGCCGCACGGTCGTCCGGGCCCCTGGTCGGCTGCCGGCGCGATGCGATCGCGTGCGAAGCCGCCAACAGCACCAGGTAGAGGACGATCCACCACGCCGCGATGCGCCGGCGCGAACGGCGCCGCCGTCCGCGACCGCGGCGGTGCTCCGGTCCCTGCGCGCCCGAGCTGGAGCCCAGGCGGCTCCTGACCGCCGAAGTTGACATGCGGCTATCGGCCGCCGAAAAAGACCTGCCGAGTGCGGGGCGACAACCCGGCGACATCGATCAGCATCAGGTAGTCGATGGTCTTGAACTCACGGTCGAGCGCCGGCGCACTGACGACCTGCGCGCCGTAGCGCAGGTAGGTCCGGAACAGCCTCGGCAGGTGGACGGGAGACTGGTCGCCGCCGGGGTCCTGTCCAGAGCTCGCAATCTCGGGCTCGAGGAGATCGCATCGCGCACCGGGCAACGGTGGCACGTCGAGGTGCGGGTGGACCGCGCCGGCTTCCCGGAGCTGGCGGTACAGCCGCAAGCCCTGGGCGGGATCCTGGCTGGTGAGCGACGAACAGCCGAAGAGGTACCGCTTGCGCGCGGCAAGGACGTACGCGGCGAGCCCCTGCCACAGCAGGAACAGCACCAGCTTGTGCCGGTGATCCCTGTGGATGCACGCCCGCCCGACCTCGACCGAGTCCCCGAGCATCTCGGCGGGCAACCGCGACAGGTCGTACTCGATGGCGGAGTAGAAGCCACAGCCGGCGTGGGCCATCTCCTGGGTCTGCATCCGGTAGGTGCCGACGACCTGGCCGGTGGTCTTCTCCTCTACCAGCAGGTGATGGCACTGGGCGTCGAAGCGGTCTTCGTCACGACGCGTCTCGTGCGACGCCTCGAGCCCTTCGCCCAGCTCGACGTTGAACACGTCGAAGCGCAGTTGCTGGATGGCGTCGAGCTCACCAGGAGAGCGCGCGAACCTCGCACGCCAGCGACCCGACTCGAACTGGCTCGCGGGGAGCATCTCGGCACGGCGGGGATAGCCGGAAACCGCCGGCTCGAACAGGTCGAAGGCGTGTTCCATGACGGGAGCTCCGTGTCCGAACGAGGCAGGACGGCACCACGATGCCAGGGAGGAATCTGCCTCCGGCTGTCGAGCGTAGCGAGAAAGGCCAAAAAGCGAATGCGAAGCCCGCAGCGGCATGGATGAGCGAGCCCACCGACCCAGTCGAAGACCTGGAGATGCGCCGCGCGACCCACGCGGACATCCCGGCGCTCCGCGAGCTGATTCGCCGATCCTGGCTTGGCCTCGGTCCGCGCCGGTACACCCCGGAGCAGGTAGCGGCCAACCTGGAGCACGGCGGCCGTCGCGACGACCCGCAGCGGACGAGATCGAGAGCCTGCGCGCCCTCGGGTACGTGCCATAGGAGGTGATCGACGGTCACAGACGCCCGAAGCGGCGAAGCACCTCCTGCAACCGGTCGTGCGGCAACGCGCGGACCGTGCCGCTGCGACCGGTCATGTCCTCGGCCGCGACCAGCGCGTTGACGATCGCCTCTTCGGTGGCCTGCACGACAGCCGCGAACAAGCCGTCGAGCGCGTCGTTGACGATCGTGTCCACCGTCACCTTGCCGCGTCCTCTCGTGGCGCCGGCGTTGGCGGTGGAGAAAGCAAGGAAGAGGTCCCCGGAACCGTTGCCCGATACCGAACCGGTACGCGCCAGCCCGAGCGGCACGCGACGCGCCAGCCGCTCGAGCTGGTGCGGCAGGAGCGGAGCGTCGGTAGCGACCACGACGATGATCGAGCCGGTCTCGCGCGACCACAGGCGGTCCTCGGGAATCTCGCGGCCCACCGGCACGCCGGCGATCAGGAGCTGGTCGCGCAGCCCGAAGTTGGCCTGCACCAGCACGCCCACGGTGAGCGGACCCACGGCGTGGGTCACCACACGCGAGGCGCTGCCGATGCCGCCCTTCCACTCGTAGCAGATCATGCCGGTACCACCGCCGACGTTGCCCTCGGCTACCGCTCCGCCGCGAGCCTCCTCGAGCGCTCGGTGCGCGTGCTCGGCGCGCACGTGGAAGCCGTTGATGTCGTTGAGGTAGCCGTCCCAGGTCTCGGCGACCACGGGCAGCGACCACCAGTAGCCGGAGGCGTCGGCGGCGCCGACCGCGATGCGCCACGAGATCACCGCGTCGCGCACGACCCCGACGCTGTGGGTGTTGGTGATCATGACCGGCCCCTCGAGGAACCCCGACTCCTCGATCCAGGCCGTGCCCGTCATCTCGCCGTTCCCGTTGAGCGAGGACCAGCCGGCGTAGACCGGGTCGCTGGCGCTGGCCAGACCTCGTGGGAGGATCGCGGTGACGCCGGTGCGCACCGCATCGCCCACGACCAGCGTGGTGTGGCCGACGGTGACTCCCGAGACGTCGGTGATCGCGTTGAGCGGGCCGGGAGCGCCGTCGAACGGAATGCCGATGTCTCGCGCGCGCGGCGACTGCGCGGAAGAGGCGACGGCGAGGCAGAGCGCGAGGAGCGCGAGGCGGACCGAGCTCTCGAGGAGTTCCATGGCTTCTCCCAAGTCGTCGAGGTGCGAATCTCTCGAAGAGAGTACGACAACCGTTCGAGATCCCGCCGTCGAAGCGACCGAGTGCGAGCTGTGTCCTGCCGAGATGTAACGAGATCGTCGGCTGGACGCCGAGGAGGGGGCGATGAAAGGAGAATGGCGGCATCGAAGCGTCTCAGCGCAGGCGCACAGGATCCCAAGTTCCCGCCAGGCTGCTTCCCGCCGCGCCTGCCCTTCGTCCCGCTTGACAGCGGGACCGTCCGGATAGGCGATCGCCTCTCCCTTCGACCCTCCAGAACGACATTACGAGCCAGCCCCGAGCATCGGGCTCGGCGGAGCTGTGCTCGGAGACTCCCAGGTGGCGGCTCGCGAAGCCGCGAACACGGGAATCCGTCGCGTTCAGGAGCCGATGAAGGCGTCGGACCCGGCCGATCTCGGCCGCGATCGCCCCGCGCCGCCCACGGACCGACCGCGCGACCTCTCCCTCTCGACAAGCGCCCGGAACCTCTTGGTCGGGTCAGCCCGTTGCCGGCGCGATCCTCCTGAGGGCAGCCCCATCGCGGACGTGATCGAGGATCTGGTCCTCTCCATCCGGGGCCGGGTCCTCTATGCACGTGACCTCCAAGGTGCTCTACCTAGCCCTCTAAGCCGAGAGCTTTCGGAAGCGAGATCAATAGACATCTCGCTCGGCGAATCTGTCGAGAACTCGGCGGGCCCGAGCGCTGACGGAAGCTCCGCTGACGGAAGCTCAGTCGGCCGATGGGACGCGACGTTCGTCGCGTCCTCCGGAGAAGAGCGCTCAGAGCGCCAGGAGTGTCGGCACGACCAGGAAGAACAGGCCGTAGACGCAGAGAATGGAACGCATGGCACCGCACAGCAGCACGAGCTTGCGGTCCCTGGTGAAGCGATCCCGTCCCGCGAAGACGAAGCGCAGGAGGGCGAGGTCGCTGCCGAGGCCAGCGCGGCCGGGGCCCGATGTCGCACACAAGGTCTGGAAGAGCAGGGGATGCCGCGCACTCAGGGTGCGCCGCAATAGGCTGGCGAGCAGCGTCCAGAGGACTACCGCCACGGCATACACCACCGTCACCGAGAGAAGGATCATTGGAGCAGCGAGGATATCGAGTGGAATCGGGTTGCTCAATACGGAAGTCCAGTTCTCCTCGGGGATCGTGTTCGTCACCGCCCTGCAGCCCCCGAGGGCTCCTCCGCTGGGCGTTGGCGGAGGCCCAGGACACCCCTTGTCGGAAGCTTTCTGGGCCGACAAGAGGTTCCAGGCGCCTGTTGAGAGGAGGCGTTCTCGCCGGGGGGCACATGGCGATTGCCGGCGACGTCCGGCGGGTCTCGGCGGTTCCACGGCCGTTTGAGGCTGGGAATCCGCTGCGTGCACGCTCAGGAGCGCCGGCATCCCGGCGATCGAGCAGGGCTCCGCCAAGCCCCGGGAAAGGTTCCAGGCGAATGTGGAAACGATGAGGTGGAGGGACCCGGTCAACTCAGCTGCCAGGAGAGGGACCCGTTCTGCGTCTATCTCTCTCGAGGCTAGAACCCTGGCCGATCCTGGCCGCCATGCCGGCGGCCTGAGGCGGGAATCTGGCTCGTCGAGTCATGCGAGGACCACGCTACCTTCCAGAACCGAGTCTGGTCGAGATCACCGTCCGGACGATCCAGAGCCGGTTCCTTCTCGTGCTGACCAAGATCGTCGCCGAGACGATCATCGGCGTCATCGCGCGAGCGCAGGAGCGCTACGGAGTCTCGGTCATCGACGTCAAGCAGATGAGCTCGCACCTCCACCTGCTCTGCTTCTTCAAGGATGGCGATCAGATGGCGAGCTTTATGAGGTACGTCAACTCGAACGTGGCGAGGAAAGTCGGGCGGCTGATCGGCTGGCGAGGTCCGTTCTGGGAGCGCCGCTACAGCCATGTCGTCGTCACCAACGAGAAGGCCGCACAGGTCGAGAGGCTCGTGTACCTCCTCCGCAAAGCCTGTGGTTCATAGTGCACCTCCTTTCGAGGCGAGACGATTGGGCGTTTGGTGACCGCTGATGTCGTAGAGGTAGATACGGCCGGCGACATGGTGTCGCACGATGTGGCCCTGGGCGGCCCAACTCTTGATCTTGAGCGCTCCGACGCGGAGGGTGGCGGCGGCTTGGTGCACCGTCACGCAGCCTCGCCGTTTGAGTCTCTCGGTCCGACTGGGCAGGTCGTAGGTGAGCCGGATGTTGGCGACCATCCTGGCACTGAAGGTGGTTCCGGTTCCTGAGCGAAGACCTGCCTCGTTGAGCAGCTGTGCGACGCGCTCTTCGCTGTGGTCCTCGAGGAGCTCGTCGATCTTGCGTATGGTCTCTGGCGGAGTTCGGCGCTGCTCGAAAGCGTTCTTCGGCGGCTCGACCTCGAGGGATCGCGTTGCTCCTCCGCGGAAGCGGACGTGGACGCGCACGGGCCGACCAGCCACGAGCGTGACGTCCTCGATCAGCAAGCGGAGGAGCCGCTTCTTCTCGCGCGGCGCGGTGTGTGGATCGTTCCACAGCCTGGGGAAGTCCGTGGCCAGAGCAAGCACCCGCTCATTCTCCGCCGGGTCGTCAGGTCGGGCTTGCTGTTGCCGCGCGAGCTCGGTCTCGGCCTCGGCGACCTCGCGTAAGCGCTCGTTCCAATCCAGCTCGAGGTTGGCAGCCACCAGCCGGTTGCGAGGATCGACCGCGAGGAAGCGCTCGCGCGCCAGCTCGGCTTCGTAGCGCGCGCGTTCGACGCGCTGCTGCCGCACCCGGTGCGCCTCGTGGATGCGGCGACCGACCTCTCGATGGACCTCCAGAGCGAGCTCGAGAGTCAACGGCGTTACCGACGCGAGGATCAGGGCCTCGATCGCCACATCGACCGTGCCCCCGTGCACGTACTGACACTGCGGCCCGAGCTTGCTGGCGCAGACGTACGAGGGAACGAGCTCGCCGCCGCGGTGGTAGTAGTGGGTCCGCATCCGGCCTCCGCAGCGACCACAGATGGCGATCCCCTGGAGCAAGGCCGAGCCCTCGCGCGCCGGCCGGCGGCGATCGGCACCACAGCGACTTCCGTTCTCTCGCAGCTGCTCGAGATTGCGCTCGTACTGCTCCACCGTCAGGTACCCGGCGTGCGCACCCGGCTGATACACCAGCCACTCGGGACGCTTGATCCACTGGATCTGAGTGCGTCCGTCGGGGCGCCGACGCTGTCGACTCTTACCGAAGAAGTAGATGCCGGCGTACCGCGGGTTGTGCAGCATGTTGTGCGCTGCGGAGAAGTTTAGAGGGCCCCAGCTCACCTTTTTCGTGTGGGTCTTGCGGTGAGGAAAGGCAATACGCTCCCGCGCGAAGTGTCGGACCACGCCGAGCGCCGAGCCGATGCGCTCGAACGAGCGGAAGAAGAGCCGGATCGCGTCCTGGACCTGCTGGTCCGGATCGAGCACGACCTGATGGCGCTCGTCGTAGACGAAACCCACCGGCAGCGGGGTCCGCAGCTCACCGCGCATCGCCTTGTTGCGGATCCCACCCTGCAGCCGTGCCCGGATAACGTGCAGCTCGGCCTCCGAGATCGTCCCCTTCAGCCCCAGCAGCAAGCGGTCGTTGAACTGCTGCGGATCGTACACACCGTCCTCGTCGAGAATCAGGGTGTCGCTCAGGGCGCAGATCTCGAGCAACCGGTGCCAGTCGGTGGAGTTGCGCGCCAGCCGAGAGACCTCGAGCCCCATCACCAGCCCCGCCTTGCCCAGCCCGACCTCCGCCACCAGCTGCTGGAATCCCTCACGGTTCGACGAAGCCCCCGACTGGCCGAGGTCGCAGTCGATGACCTGGATGTGATGCTCCGGCCAGCCGAGCTGCCTGGCCCGCTCGCGCAGCTGGTACTGGCGCAGCCGGCCCTCCTCGTGCTCGACGACCTGGCGCAACGTGGACTGACGGACGTACAAGTACGCTCGGCGCGCCAGATGGCGTGAGGTCACTTTGGTGGAGTCGTTCATGCGACCAGCTCCTTCGCCGTCGACAGGATCATCTGAGTCACCATCACGACCAGCTCGCGTTCGACCGTGCTCGCCAGTGGGGGAGGCGGGGCGCTCGACGCCCGCGGCGGTGGCAAGGGAACGGGCAGGAGCTGCGAGCACACCTCGATCCAGGCTCCCATGCCTTGCCCGACGAGGATGCCGAGACCGCCCGAGCAGGCACCACAGTCGCCGGCCAGGGCGCGCTGGCGCAAGCCCTCGTAGGCCTCCACGAGCTCGCGGCGCGCCCGGTCGTCAGGGTTCGGCGCGAGCGAGGTTTTTTTTTCTGCGCCGCGCCAGAGCGCGTTCGATGCTGCGCGGGTGCACACGCAGAGCGAAGCGCTCCTCGAGGCGCTGCACCAGCTCCGCAGTGCTGGTCTGAGGCTCCTGCTCGACGATCGCCGCCACGAAGTCCACGACCTCTTCGGAGAGCTTGTGCCCCTCCTTCGGTCCCGGGCGCTTGGAGAGCAGCCCAGGCAGACCGTGGGTTTCGAAGCGCCGGTGAGCCTCGTAGAACGCCGGCCGCGACAAACCGTACAGCGCCGCCGCCGCCGACACCGATGCACCGTCGACCCGGGCGCGACGGAGCATCTCGTACTTGACCTGCACGAGGTCTTCGGGGTCGAAGAACGGGTCCTCGGAAAACAGCGGGTCCTGGACCCGCTCCGGCTTGGGGTTGCGGCTGCCGCGGTGCAGTAAGGATCGGTGGCGTTTGCGCATTTGTGTAATCCGGATTATGCCCCACTAGCGGATCGTCGCGCAACCCCCTCTCGGCTGCCGGCGACAGATCACTGGAATGCATTACGACTTCCCCCCTGAACGGCTCCGGCCCCGCCGCCTAGCGCTTCTCCCTGCCGGCGTAATCGTCCTGACATCCACGGCGAAATCCTCCTGACACAAGAGGGCGACCAACTCCGCCAGCCGAACCAGCCCCTCCCAGGGAAAGGCCGTCCGCCGTGCACCGCCGCCAGCCTCCGCTCCATCCTCCGCGACACCGACCAGGTCGGTCCACGCAACTGGCATCCGCGAATGCCTACCACCGTCAGCCCGTCGGTACCACACCACTTCCTCGCCACCGTGAGCACACACGCGCACGATCTCGAGGAGCTCTCCACTCAACGGGTGGAACGGATGAACCACCCGGCAGTGCGAGCGTCTCAGCTCGCTATCGGGTGC
>DATLFI010000106.1:0-4414 GCA_035524895.1 Thermoanaerobaculia bacterium
GCGGTGGCGTTCCTGGAACGCCTCTCGCCGGCGCTCGAGCAGGTCGACAGCTCCTCGGGAGCCATCGGCACCGCCGTCAACCGGGCGATCGACGAGCTCGTTCCGATCGTCGCGCAGGCATCGGTCGACGACGAGACCCGCCGCGGCTGGTTGGAGCGTCTCTTCGAAGCTCTCGAAGCCGACGACACTCCCTACATCGAGCAACTCGGCGACCACTGGGGCGATCTCTGCGCGACCGCGGCCATCGCGTCCGGCGAGGCCGACCGGTTGATCGGTCTCACGCGCCGGGTCCTCGAGCCGGACCGCAGGCCGGGCGAGTTCTTCCCCGGCACCTCGGCGTGTCTGAGCGCCCTCTTCAAGGCGGAGCGCTACGACGAGCTGGTCGCGATCGCCGGCGGCGAGCACGTCTTCTGGGCCTACAGGGAGTGGGCGGTGAAGGCCCTGGCGGCTCAGGGACGAAAGGCCGAGGCGCTGCGTCTCGCGGAGTCGAGTCGCGGCCCCTGGTCGAGCGATCTCGAGATCGATCGCCTGGGCGAGGAGATCCTGCTGTCGTCGGGGATGGTGGAGGAGGCCTACGCGCGCTATGGCCTCTCGGCCCATCGCGGTGGGACGCACCTCGCGACCTTCCGCGCCGTCGCGAAGAGGTACCCGTCGAAGGCGCCGAAGACGATCCTCGAGGATCTCGCCTCGACGACGCCCGGAGAGGAAGGGAAGTGGTTCGCCGCGGCGAAGAGCGCGGGCCTCCTCGAAGAGGCGTTGGATCTCGCCAGGCGCTCGCCCTGCGACCCCAGGACCCTGACGCGCGCGGCGCGGGACTTCGCGGTGAAGGAGCCGCGATTCGCGATCGAGGCGGGGCTCCTCGCGCTCCATTGGCTGGTTGCGGGACAGGGCTACGAGATCACCGCCGCCGACGTGTGGGAGGCGTACCACGCGACGATGGAGGCCGCCCGACGGCAAGGCGAGGTCGAGAGCGTCGAGACCCGCGTCCGGGCGCTGGTCCAGGCCGGGTCGGAGCACGGGTTCGTCTCGAGGGTGCTCGCGCGGAGGCTGAGCAGCGACCTGGCCGACGGCGCGCAACCGGGCGAGCGGGCGCGGGAGATCGTCGATCGAGCCCCCGGGGGAGCTCCGGATCCCTGAACCGCTCGAATCGCAGCGCGGCGCAATCGTGCCGTCGGGAGCCTGAAGTCGACGGCAGGGGCGAGGTCTCACCTAGATCGTGGCGCGCGCGAGACGAGCACGTGGCCGGGCTCAATCTTTCGCTGGCGTGGTCCGAGTCCCTGAACGTCGATCTCTCCAGCTCGACGCATGTCTCCGACCATCTTTTGCACGTCGGTCTCCCAGACCAGCGGTTTCTCGAGGAGCACGCCGAGCGCGCGCTCAAACCTGACTCGCTGTTCGCTGCGCAGGAGGAGGCGAAGGTGAGAGAGAGCTTCCGTATGCTGAGCCGCTCGCTCTTGCTCGAACGAGGGCGGGCCGACGAATTCGCCGGGGGCGAACAGCTCGGTCTGGCCGGATCGCTCGATCCGATGCGCCTGCTTCGCCGCCAAGCGGATCCGCTCCTGTTCCTTCACCACACGCTTCTCGACAGCTCGGAACTCCCGGAGTCCCTTCACGTGCCGAGTACCGTAGATCAGGTAGAAGTAGGAACGGTCCGCGAGCGGCTTCAAGATCCGTGTGGATGTCACGTGCTCGAAGCCACCCGCAGTGCGCATGCGCTCGCGGTATAGCGCCACGATCGCATCCTCGCGTCGTGGCCCGGGCTGCACCGCGGCATCCCAGCCCGGCCCTCCCAAGAGCTCGTCGAATGACGCAGCGATCTTCGGCCGTGGGTCGTCGAGAAACCGGTTCACATGGTCGAACATGAAGTTGACCAACACCTCACCGGGGCGATGCTCGAGGATCGGTGTGATCCGCCGGAGTCCAAAGCCGGTCCACCCGGATGGATCGATGAACACCAAGGCGAACGAGCCCCCGACGAACTGCACGATGTCGGGGATCAGATTCTCGAACTCGCCCTGAAGAGCCTTGATTTCCAGGTCGGACACGTCGCTGATCGCTTGCTGCAGGCCTTCGAAGGCCGTCCGGTCCTTCTCTATGAAGAGGCATCGGATGCGAGGTCGCTTGCCAGCTCTCGCCAACCCGGCTCGAACCTGCCGGAGCTTCTGGATGGCGATGACGAACGAAGTATCCTCGAAGGCTTGGTCTTCCGACCTCCACGGACCGGAGAACCCGTCGACGTACACGAACTGAGGATGGCTCCAGCCGATGACATAGGCGACGCGCCCGAGGTACTGGTCGAGAAAGAAGTGCTTGAGGTAGGTCTGCTCTCGCCCGCGGTAGTACTCGACCTCCTTCATCGACGCTCCCTCGACGTGCGCCTAGGAGGTCACGGTGGTACAGACGGGAGACGAAGTGAGCCGGATCTTCTTCGCTCCCGGCGCGGCCTTGGCTGTCCTCCCATTGCCTCGTCCTCCTGGCCGGCGAGGGACCGAACCTTCTCAGGCGCCTCGGCCACGAGCTGATCGGCCCCTCCGAGCAGACAGTGGCACCCGCGGAAGGGGAGCCCGAGCTCGCGCCAGAGCGCCTGATCCTCCTTGCAAAGGGCGGGCACGATGGTGCCGTCGAGCCGGTCGATCGCATACCGGAAGAGCTCGAGCTGGACGTCTGGTGGGATCCGATACTTGAACCCCGACGGGTCCCGCTCTTCGGTCAGGTAGTCGAAGACGCTGTCGTCGCGCCCGTTCTTCTTGGCGGCCCCTCGCAGGGACTTGGCCGACGTGGCGCGCAGGGCACCGAGGGTGACCATTTCCGGTCCGATGTCATTGATCTGCCGGATGGCAGCGTTGTAGCCCGAGCGCCATCGCGCATACGGCACCATCGGATCGAGTCGAAAGCGGACAGGCCAGCCCACAGCCTTCATCCGTCGCGCTGCGGCGA
Source organism: Thermoanaerobaculia bacterium (assembly GCA_035524895.1). Taxonomy (GTDB): domain Bacteria; phylum Acidobacteriota; class Thermoanaerobaculia; order Multivoradales; family Multivoraceae; genus DATLFI01. The sequence continues at coordinate 2,938 of DATLFI010000106.1, forward strand.
AACGATCGGACGGCAGCGGCGCGCCGTGCTCCCAGCGCTCGGCCACTTCCTGCGCGTTGACGGACCAGGAGAAGATGACCTGGCGCGTCGGCGAAAGCTCGAGGGCGTGCTGTACCTGAGTCGATTTGGTGAGGAAGATGAGCCGGTGACGCGACTGCGCCGCAAACTTCGGGATGATCCAGTGTGTGAGCGGCCTTCCAGTGACCTTCTCGAACGCCTCCTCGAAGACGAGGCCGTCCTGCAGCTCACCGAGGATCATCATCTTCGGAACCGGATCCTCGAGCCAGGCATCGAGCTCCTTCAACAGGTCGTCGACATTGGTGTAGATCAGGCCGTAGAGCTGGTCCGGGTGGAAGCGAAACCACGGTGTCGTCTGCAGGAAGCAGTACGCGCAGCGGTAGGGACAGCCGCCGGCGGGTACGAGCTGCCAGAAACGGAAGCAGACGATGCCCGAATCTTCCCCGGGCCCGCCAAAGCGGCGGATGAACTTCGATGCTCTTCGGCCGGTGAGCAAGCTGCTTCCTCCTCGTGATAGCGCCGATCGGGCCGCTAAGAAGGGCTCCGTGCGGCACGTTCGCTTCGATAGCTTCGCAGCAGCGCGACCACGGTGCCGTGGATAGTGGCCGACTCACTCTTCACTTCGATCGCCTCGTAGGCCGTGTTCTCGGGGACGAGGAACGCACGCTTGCCGCGCCTGATGAACCGCTTGAGCGTCGTCTCGCCATCGATGGTAGCGGCTACGATGTCGCCTGACGCTGCGACGGTGCCCTGGCGCACGACGACCTGATCTCCCTCGAGAATGCCGGCATCCTTCATGCTGTCGCCGGTGACACGAAGTGCGAAGCAGTCGCCGCGTCCTGCCCAGTCCGCGGGGATCGGGATACGGCCCTCGACGTCCTCTTCCGCCAGTCTGGGCGCGCCGGCGGCGATGCGTCCGACGACTGGGACGCTCCGAAAGCGAGGAACGTCTCGAAGGCGGACCCTGCCGCCCGGGCTCCTCGGCAGCTCGACGTAGCCCTTTCGTGCCAGCGCACGGAGGTGGTCCCGTACCGTTCCCGTCGACGACCAGCCGAAGTCCGCGCACAGCTCCCGGTAGCTCGGCGGCGGCTCCCCTTGCTCCGCGCGCTGGCGCAGCGCCGCCAGGAGACGTGCCTGGATGTCGGTGAGCGGTACTGACGATCTTGTCTCGATGCTCAACGAGGGAGATGGATACCACTCAAATGTGTGGTATGTCAACAGGAGGCACCCTCCACACGCTCGCGCGACCAACCGGTCGAGCTCAGTCGATGTCACTCTCGGAACCCATCACGAAGAGCCGAGGTTGCGATGCGACTTTCGCGGCGAAGGAGTCAGGTCGGCTGCTCTGGGTGCGCCACTCGTTCAAGGACAGCACCGTGGGCCTGACCGGACGGGCGAGGGTAGCCTCGGCGCCCTGCACCAGTTCGAGGACCTCCGGATAGCGCAACGAGTCCGAGAC
>DATLFI010000107.1:0-2338 GCA_035524895.1 Thermoanaerobaculia bacterium
CGACGTCGACGTCGGAGAGCACGACGTCGCAGGGCGCGGGCAGCACCCAGCCCAGGTCGTGCCGCCGCACGAACGCGCTGAGGAGGTAGTGCAGGTTCGAGACGATCCGCTGGTGGATCGTGTTGGGCGACGGCTCCGCGACGTGCTCGCCATCGATGAGCTCGTGACGCCGGCCGTCCTCGGGGAAATCGAGGAAGTCCTCGTAGGTCAGTTTGCGAGGGGGAGCTGCGACGGGCATCTCGTTCGAGATGCTAACAGCGACTCACCCCATGCCCTCACCCTAAACCCCTCTCCCGCAAGCGGGGACCGCTGGCGACGCGGTAGAGCTCCCGAGAGACCCGGGACCTGCCGCGCACTCCCTCACCCCTAAACCCCTTTCCCGCAAGCGGGAGAGGGGAAGCAGAGGAACGCGGCCCTGTGGGGGCGGGATCAGGCGTTCCGGCGAGTGCAAACGCGGGCGAACCACCACACCATCGCCGCGAACACCGCCGCCGCGGCCCACGGGCCAGCGGCGCCGAGCCACTCGGGACCGATGCTCCACGGCTCGCGGTCGCGCGCCACCGCCCAACCGGCGGCGAGCGCGATGCCGACGCCCATGAGGCCCTCTCCTCCCACGAGCCCGGAGCCCAGGAGCACGCCGGACTCGCGACGCTGCTCGCGGTCGTCGTCGCTCGCGGCGCGGCGTTCGAGGATCCACCGCAACAGACCGCCGAAGAACACCGGGACCATGGTCGCGACCGGCAAGTAGACGCCGACCGCGAAGGGCAGACTCGGGATTCGGAAGGCCTCGATCACCAAGGCGATCCCGACACCGATCGCGACCAGGACCCATGGCAGCGACTGCGAGAGAACACCGTCGATCACCAGCTTCATCAGCGTCGCCTGGGGCGCCGGCAACTCCTCGGTGCCGAAGCCGTAGACGCGCGAGAGCGCGATCACCGTCAGGCACACGAACGCCGCCGAGGTGATGACGCCCAGCAGCTCGCCCAGTTGCTGGCGGCGCGGGGTGGCGCCGAGCAGGAAGCCGGTCTTGAGGTCCTGCGAGGTGTCGCCCGCGATCGATGCCGCGATCGCCACCACCGCGCCGATGGTGAGCGCGGCCGCCTTGCCGGTGATATCGGTCCAGCCGAGCGCGAGGAACACGGTCGAGGTGCCGAGCAAGGTCGCGATGGTCATGCCGCTGGTCGGATTGGAGGTGACGCCCACCAGACCGACGATGCGCGACGACACCGTGACGAAGAAGAAGGCGAAGACCGCGATCAGCACCGCCGCGATCCCGCGCTGCACCGGACCCTCGAGCGCACCCAGGACCTGCGGCACCAGAGCGAGCACCAGCACCACCAGAGCGACGCCGATGCCCACGACCTGCAGCGACAGCTCGCGCTCCGTGCGCTCCTCGGCCGCCGCGCTGCCAACGAGCCGCTCGCGAATCTGCCTGGCACCCACGCGGAAGCTCTCGACCATCGTGGGCACGCTGCGCACCAGGGTGATCAGACCCCCAGTCGCTACCGCGCCGGCGCCGATGTAGCGCACGTAGCGTGACCAAATCTGGCCCGGCGACATCTCGGCGATGGTGAGCGCGGTCTCCGGGAAGAGCGGCGCGGCCCTACCCTCACCCCACCATGCGATCAGCGGGATCAGCACCAACCACGACAGCAAACCGCCGCCGACCATGATCGCGGCGATACGCGGACCGAGGATGTATCCGACCCCGAACAACGCCGCCGACATCTCGCCCCCGAGCTGCCCCTTCTTGAGCAGCGGGACGTGCACGTCGACCTCGTCGGGCACGACGCGGGCCCAGCCGACCAGGAACTTGAAGGCAGCGCCGAGCCCGAGCCCGAGAAAGACGTTGTGCGCCTTGGCGCCGCCCACCTCGGAGGCGACCAGCACCTGGGCGCACGCGGTGCCCTCCGGGTAGGGCAGCCTGCCGTGCTCGCGCTCGATCAGGTAGCGCCGCAGCGGCACCATGAACAGCACCCCCAGGAGGCCGCCGCACATCGCGAGCAGCGTCATCTGCAGGAGCGACGGCGCTACCTCCCACAGGAAGAGGGCCGGCAGTGTGAATATCACCCCGCTCGCCACCGAGGACGAGGCCGAGCCGATGGTCTGCGACAGGTTGGCCTCGAGGATGCCGCTGCGCGCTCCCGCGGCGCGCATGGCGCGGAATGCCGCGACGGTCATCACCGCCACCGGAATCGACGTCGAGATGGTCAGACCGGCCCGCAGGCCCAGGTAGGCGTTGGCCGCGCCGAACGTGATGCCGAAGAGCACCCCGGCGACCACCGCCTTGATAGTGACCTCGGGCGGATCGGGCTGGTCCCCGATCCAGGGCCGG
>DATLFI010000108.1:0-27508 GCA_035524895.1 Thermoanaerobaculia bacterium
CGCGCGCCGCTTCGGTGACGGCCGGCGCCGTGGAGCTCAGCGGCTACGGCGGCGGAACGGGCGAGGCCGAGGGAGGCGGCGGGAAGGTGGCCCCGTCGAGTGCAGCAAGTGCGGTGGCGGGTCTGCTCGCGGCGGCCAGGATCCCGAGCTCCTACATCGCCCTGCTCGCCTATCTCCCGCAGTCGCCCGAGCTCGATCGCGCGTTGGGACGGCTACGAGGCCTGCTCCTCGATCGGCTCGGCGTCGCCACCTGTGCCGGCTACGGGCCGCGCTACCTGCACTCGAGCGGACAACTGCACAAAGGTGGCCCGCCGAGCGGCTGTTTCCTGCTGTTGACGGCCGAGCGCGACCCCGGGCCGCGCGTTTCGGGCGAGCCGTTCGGCTTCCGCGAGATCCAGCTCGCGCAGGCGTTGGGTGACGCCGAGGCGCTTGCCGGTCGCGGGCGGACGGTGGTGCGCGCTCACCTGCACGGCGACCTGCCGGCGGCGCTCGACGCGCTGCGGAGCCTGCTCGGCGAGGCCATCGGTCCGGCGAGCTACGGTCCGGCGGGCTGAAGTCCCGCGGAACGCGGCTCCGGCTGAAGCCGCTCCGCTACTCGATGCGGATCTGCTGGCGGAGCAGCGCGAGGGCCTGCTCTTTGGTCACCGGGCCCGTGGTCGAGACGGTGACGGCGTCCGACCACCCGGCACCAGAGCTCTCTCGGTAGCTCAGAGCCTCGGCCGGCGCGCCCTCGGGACGATCGGGATCGTCGTCCCAGGCCACGAGCACCGACTCTCCGCTCTCCGACACGTAGATGGTGTGCGGCGCGCGCTCGTCGGTCTCGGGCACGGTGCGGTCGGAGGCGAGGCAGACCTCGACCTGGTGCGGTGCGCCGACGATGTGGCTCGGCGCATCACCGAGGAAGAGGAAGCTGCACGGCAGCTCGTCGGAGTGCAGTCCGTTACCCAGGATCGAAGCGCCGGCGACCAGAGTGGTCTGCCAGGCAAGGTCCGCGATCTCGCCCGCGACGCCCGGCGTGTAGCTCGCACCGTACGAGAGCACGGTGGCGTAGACGCGATCAGCGACGTAGTCGAGCACGCCCTGGTGCATCCGTCCGATGCCGACGATGTGGGAGCGCGCGGCGTCCGCCAGCTTGAGGATCGAGCCGCCGCCGGTGCGGCCGATGCCGACGATGTGGGAGCGCGCGCCGTCGGCGACTGTGACCAGCGTGCGCGGCAGTACGCGCATGCGCAACGTCATCAGTCGGCCCGTGCGCTGTTGGGGTAGAGCCACCACCACGCTGCGGCCGTCGGTGCCCCGCTCGATGTTGGCGGCGCGATAGAGCGCCGAGTCGCGGATCACCTGCTGGGAAGCGGCGTTGAGATCGAAGGCGTCGAGCGCCACGACCGGGTTCCAACCCAGGTACTCGCCGTCGAGCAGGACGATCGGGGTGTAGAACACCTGGACGCCCGCGGGCTGGCTCTCCCACCACAGCAGGTGGACGATGGTGCGGTTCACCGCCACCGCGTCGTCGGTGTACGGGTCGCGCGTGATCGCCAGGCGCGGCGCGCCCTTGAGCTGGCGAGGATCGCCCGATACCTCGATGACCTCGCCGAACCCGCTCCGGCCGAACGACACCAGGTCGAGCTCCGAGGCCAGCTCGTCCACCACCTGTGCCCACAGCACGAAGACCTGACCCGCGTCGTGGACCACAGTGGGGTCGCGATCCTCCTGCGGTCCTTCGGTACCTGGCACCAGGTGCAGCACCTGCACCCCGTCGGCGGCGGTCACGCGCAGCGCGAGGACCGGGTGCTCGAGGCTCGTCGCGTCGCCGTCCGGGAACAGCTCTCCGTAGCGCCCGGCGAAGACCTCGTAGAGCTGACCCGAGTCGTCGAACACCTGGGCCGACGGCTCGATGGCCGAGAGCGGCGCGGCGAGCAGGCTCGACAGGACGAGCCCGGCGAGCGCCGTGGGAATCCTGGTCCTGGAGTGCCGAGGCATCGACTCAGGCCTTCAGGTTGATCAGGTTGCGCACGTCTACAGCCATCAGCAACTCGGGAACGTGCACGGCGTCGGGGTAGAAGCGCTTCTGGAGCCGCGTGAAGAAGTCGCGCGCCGTGTCGTGGCAACCGAGCTCGTTGTAGGCCTCGCCGAGCAGGTAGTGCGCGTTCTTGATCGACTCCACGTCGTTGTGGCGATCGGCGAGCTCGAGCGCACGCAGGCCGTGGGCCAGCGCGCGGCGCAGCCGGCCGAGCTCGAGGTACCCCCAGCACAGCGACAGGCGTACGCGCGCCTCGTAGCGTTCTGCACCGAAGCGTCGCACCGTGCGCAGCGCTGGAAAGAGCAGGGTGAAACCCTCGTCGTGGCGACCCTGCACGATGCGGCAGTAGCCGAGGTTGTCGAGGATCAAGGCTCGCTGCACGCTGGGCGGCGCCGGCATCAGCTCGAGCGCGTGCTCGTAGTGGGTGCAGGCCTCCTCGAAGTGGCTCTGTCCGAGGAGCAGGTTCGCAGTCTGGTTCTTGCTCCAAGCGAGCCAGTCACGCCGGCGCAGCTTGGCGCAGCGATCGTGGGCAATGCGCGCGTAGAACAGAGCCTTGGTGAAGTCCTTCTCGAGCTCGTAGGCGTGGGCTACGTTGTAGGCCGCGAGGAAGGCATTCTCGGGGTCGCTGCTGCGCAGGACGATCTGGCGCAGCTCCGGGAGCCATTCGGGCGCTCGGCCAAGCTCCATCTCGGCCGCGCAGCGATTGCAAAAGGCACGATCCCAGAGATCCGAGTCGCCCTGTTCGAGCGCCCAGGTCATCGCCGACTCGAAGTGTGTAATCGCTTGGTCTAGTTGTCCCTGCTCGTTCCAGGCGACAATGCCGCTCTCGAGCTCGAGGTGTCCGTAGGTCGACTTCCCCCGTAACGCATCGGATAGCAAAAGGAACCTCCTCGCTAGCGAGAAGCTCAGCCGCGCTTGTCTGCGGGCTGATGATCGGGAGTCTGGGGCGCTTGGGCTCGGCTGCGCTTGAAGCCGATGAACTCGATGATCTCGCGCTGGTCCTCGTTCGGCAGGGCGCGCAGGTCGCGGATCAGCTGTACGTCCTGCGGGTTGAAGGCCGTGCGCGCGAGGTCGTCGAAGAACTCGCCGATACCCATGTCGAACTCCGCGAGAATCTTGAACAGGGTGTCCAGGCTGACCCGGTACTCCCCCTTCTCCATGCGCGAAAGGTCCGACTGCTGTACGCCGATACGTTGCGCCAGCTCGTTCTGCGTCAGCTTGTGCTCCTTGCGGAGCTTACGGATCTTGCCGCCGACGAGCTGCACCTGGCGGATGCGGCCCGAAGTAGTCGATTGTCTGCCGTTGCCTGAAGCCACGTTACCCAGCTCCGCCGGTTTCGCACGCACCACCCGAAGGGTGCGCGGTACGAGACAGCCCCATGCCTGTCGAGGCGTCCGATGATGGTCGGAGAATGCTACGGCAGCATGGGAGGAGAGTCAATGGGGAGGCTGACCCGCTCACAAGGCCCTCGCCGCGATGAAGCCGCCCGCCACGAACGTCCCGATCGAGCCGGCGAGGTTGGTGAGCGCAACGACGAGGAGGATGCGGCACAACGGGTTGCGCCAGAAGCCGCGCAGGGTGGTGATGTCGTCCGGAAGCGACTCCAGGTCGCCCACGCGCGGTCGTTTGACCCAGGCCTGAACCAGCCCGGCGAACCAGCCCGAGGCCAGCAGCGGATGCAGGCTCGTGAAGGGCGCCGCGGCGAACGCCGTGAGCACCGAGATGGGGTGACCCAGCGCGACGGCCGCGCCCAACGCCGCGGAGGCGCCGGTGATGCCGATCCAGAGCGCGACCGAGGTCGCGGAGCTCTCGAGCCCGCCGCGCAGGAAGCCGATGGCGAGCAGCACGACGATCGCGCCCGGGATCGCCCACTGCAGGATCCGCGGCAACAGCGAGGGCCCCGGCGAGGTCTCGAGCTCGGTCAGGTCGCGTGGCTGGTCGCCACGCTCGAGCTCCTCGAGCCGACGGAGCATGCCGGGCACGTGTCCGGCACCCACCACGGCGACCAGCCGCTCTCCGGGGGCGCGGTGGATCTGCTCCGCGAGGTAGATGTCGCGCTCGTCGATCAGGGTCGACTTCACCTGGGGGAAGGCCTCCGCGAGGGTCTCGAGCATGCCCCCGAGATCCTCCTCCTTGAGCCTCTCGACGGTCTCCTCGTCGATGTCGGCGGTTGCGAACAGGCTGCCGAAGAGCTCCCAGGCCATCTTCAGCTTGGCGGAGAAGCCGAGACGCGCCCAGGTACGCCGCAGCGTGACCTGGATGTCGCGGTCGATCAGGTGTACCGGGATCTCTCGTCGCTCCGCCTGCCGCACGGCCTCCAGCATCTCTGCCCCGGGCTCCACGCCGAGCTCCTTGGCGATACGGCGCTGGAAGGAAGCCATCACCAGCGAGCTCAGCAGCAGGGCAGCCTTGCCATCGCGGAGCACCTTGAAGATGTCGAGCCGGCGCCAGGAGTCCGGGTCGACGAGGTTGCGGTGCCGCGCCGCGTCCAGCTCCACGCACACGCCGTCGGGCTCGACCGCCGCGACCACCGTCGCGACATCCTCGATGCTTCGCTTCGAGACGTGCGCGGTGCCAACTAGGAACAGCGTGCGCCCGCTCGCCAGCGGCACGCGGTGCGCAGTCTTTGGCAGTGCTGGTGCAGTCGGGGCTTCGCTCAAGAGCGGGAGGGCGGAGGGGGAGGGAGAGTGCGGGGCGGGACGCTGCACGGCGCAAATCGACCGCGCAGACAGTCGATCGTATCCGAGCCGCTCGTCGGTCGCGCACGACGTGCACCGCGCGGCACGCGCGCGCTCGGCGCGCGCTTCCGGGACAGGGCCCGGCCGCTACGGCAGTCGTCCATGGGCGGTCCATGAACGACTGCAAGGGCCGCGCTATGCTGCCGACCCGCATGGATATCCAAGAAGACATTCTCGCCACGCTCGGCAATACGCCGCTCGTCAAGCTCGGCCGCTTCTGCCCGCAGCCGACGCTCGCTGCCAAGCTCGAGTTCTTCAACCCCGGCTCGAGCGTCAAGGATCGCATCGGCATCTTCATGATCGAGGACGCCGAGCGCCGCGGCCTGCTCCGACCCGGCGGCCTGATCGTCGAGCCGACATCGGGAAACACGGGAATCGGGCTGGCGCTGGTAGCGGCGTTGCGCGGCTATCGGTTGATCTGCACTGCCGCGGACAAGATTCCCGCCGAGAAGGTGGCGCTGCTCGAGGCCTTCGGGGTCGAGGTCATCACCTGCCCGACCCACGTCGCGGCCGACGATCCCCGGTCGTACTACAAGGTCGCCGAGCGGATCCGCGACGAGCGCGGCGCCTTCCTGCCGTACCAGTACTACAACCAGGCCAACCCCGAGGCTCACTACCGCACCACCGGTCCCGAGATCTGGCGTCAAACCGACGGCAAGGTGACGCACTGGGTCGCCGGGATCGGCACCGGCGGCACCCTCAGCGGCACGGCTCGCTTCCTCAAGGAGCAGAACTCGGACGTGCGGGTGATCGCGGTCGACCCGATCGGGAGCATCTACGCCTACTACTTCGAGCATGGCGCGCTGCCGCCGCCCGAGCAGATCCACCAGTACCTGATCGACGGCATCGGCGAGGACTTCCTCCCCGAGACCGTGTGGTGGGACTACATCGACGAGGTGATCCAGGTGGACGACCAGACCGCCTACCGGACGGTGTTCGAGGTGACCCGCTCGGAAGGCATCTTCTGCGGCTCCTCCGGGGGTGCGGCACTCGCCGGCGCGAAGCGGATCGCCGAGCGACTCGGTCCCGACTCTGGCGCGCTCGTGGTGACGCTCGTCCCCGACTCCGGCGAGCGCTACCTGTCGAAGCTCAACACGCGGTGGATGACCGAGCGTGGGCTGGTGTGAGGCACTGAGCGGTCACGAGCAAGCCCATCGCCGACTCCTAGTCGGAGTCCTCTTCCGGTTCGGCGGTCGCGCGCAACGGCATGCCGTGCTGCTCGGACGCGGCGGTGACCTCGGCGACCTTGGTCTCGGCCACCTCGCGCGGGAAGATTCCGGCGACCGTCACGCCCTGGAAGTGCACCTCCAGCATCAGGCGGATGGCGTGGTCGCGAGGGTGCTGGAAGAAGCTCTCGAGCACCCACACCACGAAGTCCATGGTCGTGTAGTCGTCGTCGTGGAGCAGGACTCGAAAACGCCGGGGGGTTTTGGTGGTGGGATCGACTCGCGTTTGCGGGGTCGCCACCGCGACCCCGTCGGGCGTACGTTCGGCGGCGCGTGGCCCGCGTACCGCGCGCGAGGGAGTCGGCCCGAGGCTCATCGCTCTCGCCGCCGGGGAGGGCCGAATTGGGGTCGTAGACTGGCCTGGTTCTTGCGAAATGGGGAGACATCCAGAAGGTGGGTGCCGGGACCGGGCGGGGTCGGAGCCGCCCGGAACCGCTGCAAACCCTTCCGTAGGCTGAGAGAGGGTGGCACGCTCCCCGGTCTCGGGGCGTGCCCGATGTTCGGATCTGCCATGAACAGCAGCTCGGAAACGCTATGAGCGAGTCTCCCAAAGCGGCCGCGGCTGGAACGGCACCCCGACCACGCTACCGCCCGGCGGTCAGCGACCGCCTGCGCAAGCTGCTGTTCGTGGTGCTGGGCCTGTTCGCCTTGCTGGCGGTGAACTCGGTCTACCTGCTGGGGGTGCGCGCGCTGGAGTGGGTCACCGAGCGCACTTACCAGAACTGGTTCTATCTGGTGATGTTCCTGGGGCACCTGGTCCTGGGAGTGCTCATCGTGGTGCCGGTGATCGTGTTCGGCATCTCCCACATGCGCAACACCTACCAGCGGCGCAACCGCCGGGCGGTGCGGGTGGGCTACGCGTTGTTCGCGACCGCGCTGGTGCTGCTTGCCACGGGTATCGTGCTGACCCGCATCGAGAACGTGATCGTGGTCCGCGACCCGGTGGTGCGCTCGGTCGCGTGGTGGCTGCACGTGCTGACTCCAGTAGTCGCTGCCTGGCTGTTCGTGCTGCACCGGCTCGCTGGTCCGAAGATCCGCTGGCAGATCGGCCGGCGTTGGGCGTACGTCGCGGTCGGGGTCGGCGCGGTGATGCTGGTGCTGCAGGCGCAGGACCCTCGCCGGTGGAACGAGGAGGGTCCCGCCTCGGGCGAGCAGTACTTCTTCCCCTCGCTCGCGCGCACCGCCACCGGCAACTTCATTCCGGCGGAGACGCTGCAGGACGAAGCCTACTGCCAGCGCTGCCATCCCGACATCCACCGCGACTGGTCCAACAGCGTCCATCGCTTCAGCTCGTTCAACAACCCGCCGTACCTGTTCTCGGTGCGCGAGACGCGCCAGGTGTCGCAGGAGCGCGACGGCACGCTGCAGGCGTCGCGCTGGTGCGCCGGCTGCCACGATCCGGTGGTCTTCTTCAGCGGGCGGTTCGACGATCCCGACTTCGACGACGTGAACGACCCTACCGGTCAGGCCGGGATCACCTGCTCGGTCTGCCACTCGATCACGCACGTCAACAGCCAGCTCGGCAACGCCGACTACACCATCGACGAGCCGCTGCACTACCCGTTCGCATTCAGCGACCGACCGTCCCTGCGCTGGGTCAACGAGCAGCTCGTCAAGTCCAAGCCCGAGCTGCACAAGAAGACCTTCCTCAAGCCGTTCCATCAGACCGCCGAGTTCTGCTCCACCTGCCACAAGGTGCACTTGCCTCCCGAGCTCAACGCCTACAAGTGGCTTCGTGGGCAGAACCACTACGACTCGTTCCTGCTCTCCGGCGTCTCGGGTCACGGCGTGCAGAGCTTCTACTACCCGCCGAAGGCCGAGTCCAACTGCAACGGCTGCCACATGCCGCTGCTCGAGTCGGAGGATTTCGGCGCCAAACGCCACGACGACTCGGGCGTGCTCAAGGTGCGCGGGCACATGTTCCCCTCGGCCAACACCGCGATCCCGAAGCTGGTCGGCCTCCCCGACTGGGTGATCGACGAGCACCTGAAGTTCAACGAGGGCGTCACGCGTGTCGACTTGTTCGGCGTGCGCGAGGGCGGCGCCATCGACGGCGAGCTCCACGCCCCGCTGCGGCCCGAGGTGCCCGCGCTCGAGCCCGGAAAGTCGTACCTGATCGAGGCGGTCGTGCGCACGGTGAAGATGGGTCACGATCTCACCCAGGGCACCGCCGACTCGAACGAGCTGTGGGTGGACGTCGAGGTGAGGAGCGGCGGGCGGGTGGTCGGACGCAGCGGCGGGCTGGGGCCGCACCGCGAGGTCGACCCGTGGTCGCACTTCGTCAACGTCTACATGCTCGACCGCCACGGCAACCGCATCGACCGGCGGAACGCGCAGGACATCTTCACGCCGCTCTACAACCACCAGATCCCGCCCGGCGCGGCCGACGTGGTGCACTACCGTCTCGACGTGCCGCGCGGCATCAACGAGCCGCTCGAGGTTCGTCTCGCGCTGCGCTACCGCAAGTTCGACACGCGCTACATGCAGCTCGTCAACGACGACGACGGCTACGTCAACGACCTGCCCATCATGACCATGGCGGAGGACGCCCTGACCTTCCCCATCGTGCGCGGCGGGTCGGTGGTGCCCGCGGAGAACGCCGAGTCGTCGATCCCGGAGTGGCAGCGCTGGAACGACTTCGGCATCGGTCTCCTGCGCAAAGGCGGCAAGAGCAAGGGAGAGCTGCTGGGCGCGGAGATGGCGTTCCGCAAGGTCGAGGAGCTCGGCCGTCCCGATGGCCCGCTCAACCTGGCGCGGGTCTACATCGCCCAGGGCACGGTCGAAGATCAGGCGATCGCCGCCCTGGAGCGCGCGGCGTCCTTCGACCCGCCGGCGCCGAGCTGGTCGGTGGCATGGTTCACCGGCCTGGTCAACAAGCAGAATGGCTTCCTGGACGAGGCGATCGCCAACTTCCGCAGCATCCTCGAGGCGTCCAGCCCGGAGATGCGCGAGCGCGGCTTCGACTTCAGCCGCGACTACCGGCTGCTGGCCGAGCTCGGTCAGACCGTGCACGAGCGGGCCAAGCTCGAGCGTGGGGAGGCGCGCGCCGAGGCGAGGCAGGCGCTGCTCGTCGAGGCGGCGTCTCTGTTCGAGCGCGCTTTGGAGCTCGATCCTGAGAACGTGGCCTCGCACTTCAACCTCGACTCGATCTATCGGCAGCTCGGTCGCGACGAGGACGCCACGCGTCACCGCGAGCGCTACCTCACCTACAAGCCCGACGACAACGCCCAGGACCGCGCCGTCAACGTCGCGCGCCGCCGCGATCCGGCAGCCAACCACGCCGCCGAGGCGATTGTCATCTACGACCTGCGCCGGCCGGATGCCTTCGGCCTGGACGAAGCCGTTGGCGGCGGCGAGGTGGTCGCGGCCGGCGGGGGCTGATTCGAGCGAGGGGGCCCCTGGTGCACGAACGAGACGATCGGAACGAAGAGGCGGAGCTCGAGGAGGAGCAGGACGACGCGGTCATCGGCGTCGCGTTCCGACGCTCGTTGTGGATTCTCCTGGGGCTTGCCGTCGCGGTTGCCCTCGTGCTCGTGGTCGTGCGCCTCGGCCGCGAGGATCCGCCGGCGCTAGAGATCGACGCCGCAGCACCCATGTCGGTCGTTTCGAGGGGCGAGGCGACCCCGCCCGTGGTGCGCTTCACCGATGTCACGCGCGCCGCAGGCATCGACTGGACGCACGTCAGCGGCGCCACCGGCGAGCGCTTCCTGCCGGAGACCATGGGCGGCGGTGCTGCCTTCTTCGACTACGACGGTGACGGCGACCCCGACCTGCTGCTCGTGAACTCGGATACCTGGGAGCACTTCTACGGCGGCGCCGGCACCGGCGGCCCGCGCAGCGCGCTCTACGAGAACGACGGCCGCGGGAGCTTCCGCGACGTCAGCCGCGAGACCGGGCTCGACCTGCGGCTCTACGGCACAGCGGTCGCCGTCGGTGACTTCGACAACGACGGTTGGGTCGACGTGTTCATCGCCGCGCTCGGGCGCAATCGGCTGCTGCGCAACGAGGCTCGGCCAGGGGGTGGTCGTCATTTCGTGGACGTGACCGCGCGCGCCGGCGTGGGTGGCGAGGAGCAGGAGTGGAGCAGCAGCTCCACGTTCCTCGACTTCGACAACGACGGCTACCTCGATCTCTTCGTCGGCAACTACGTGCGTTGGTCGCGCGAGATCGACCTCGAGGTCAACCACACGCTGGTCGGCGTGGGCCGCGCCTATGGCCCGCCGTTCCAGTACGAGGGCACGTTCCCCTACCTCTATCGCAACAACGGCGACGGCACGTTCACGGACGTCTCGGCGGAAGCCGGGGTCCAGGTGCGCAACCCCGCGACGGATCAACCGGTGGCCAAGACTCTCGGCGTGATTCCGATCGACGGCGACGGCGACGGATTCACCGACCTGGTGGTGGCCAACGACACGGTGCGCAACTTCTACTTCCGCAATCGGGGCGACGGCACTTTCGAGGAGGTCGGCGAGCTGTACGGCGTCGCCTACTCCCGCGAGGGGGCGGCCACCGGCGCCATGGGCATCGACGCGGCGCGCTACCGCGACGACGGCGAGCTGGGTCTGGTGATCGGCAACTTCTCGAACGAAATGTCGTCGCTGTACGTGACCCAGGGCGACCCCACGCTCTATGCCGACGAGGCGATCCCCGAAGGCGTCGGGGCGCCCAGCCGGCGGGCGCTCACCTTCGGGATCTTCTTCTTCGACTACGACCTCGACGGTCGCCTCGACCTGCTGCAGAACAACGGCCACCTCGAGAGCGAGATTTCCAAGGTCGACCCGAGCCAGGAGTACCGGCAGGCGCCGCAGCTCTTCTGGAACGCCGGCGGGAGGCCGCGCACCTTCGTCGAGGTCGACCTCGAGACTGCCGGCGACCTCGGGGCGAAGGTCGTGGGCCGCGGGTCCGCCTTCGCCGACATCGACGGCGACGGCGACCTCGACGTCCTGTTGCTGCAGACCGGAGGCCGGCCGATCCTGCTGCGCAACGACCAGGAGCTCGGACACCACTGGCTGCGCGTGACGCTAGAGGGTCGCGGCGGCGCCGGCTCCAATCGCGGGGCTCACGGGGCGCGCGTCGAGCTGCGTGCCGGCGGACGAGCACAGCAGCGCTACGTGACCCCGACTCGCAGCTACCAGTCGCAGTCGGAGCTGGCCGTAACGTTCGGGCTGGGGCCGGCGGCTCGAGTGGAGGAGCTGGAGCTCGTGGTGACCTGGCCCGACGGGTCACGCCAGACGGTTCCGGTTGAGGGTGTCGATCGCGTCATCGCAGTGCGCCAGGAGCCGCCGCCGCTATGACAAGATGGCGGGCCGCGCTGGCTCGCTATGATGCGATTTCGTCGAAACCACCCGCGCATCGAAGAGCCCGCGGTGGTGGCCGTTCTGCCGCACGGTCGCGATCGCGCCGAGGTGAGGCTGCGCGATCTCTCGGCTTCGGGAACGTCGATCCTGACCGACGCGACGCTGCCCGTCGGCGCGCTGATCGATCTCGAGCTGCTGGATCCCCGTGACGTAGAAGAGGAGCCGCTGGCGGTCCACGCTCGGATCGTGCGGGTCTTCGATCCGCCGCAATCCGGCATGGCCGTCGAGTTCGTGGAGCTCGCTCCCGGAGACACGCTCCGCCTGCTCGGCTTCGTGGATCGGCAGCAGGGGCGGGCCGGTCCCGAGGACGCGCCTGTGAGTGCCGATGTGGACGCGTCAGGTAGCGCGCAGGGTCTCTCTGTCGAAACCCGACCATCTCACCCCGCGATAGCGCCCGCCACGCTCGTCGTCCCTCAGCATGCGGCCGGCGGCACCGGCGAGCTTGCGCGGTTGTGCGAGGCGCTCGCCGAGGCCCGTGTCGCGGCGGCGCGGGCGGAAGGGCTCGCAGCGCGCGTGCGGACCCTCGAACGGGAGCTCGAGGAGGTTCGGAGCGAGCTGGAGGTGCGGGATCGATCTCGGATATCCGGCGATGCCGAGGCCCGGGAGGTCACGCTCGGCCCCGACACGGTGCGCACGGTCGAGGACTTCACCGACCGGCTGAAGCGGGGTGCGCGACTGCGGCCCACCGAGCGTTTCCGAACCCTGCAGCCCGTCACCCGCGTGGATTACCAACTCGCCGATTGGCTGCGCGGGGCCGACCGGTTCGACGACCTCGACAGCGCCGCGCGTCAGCTCGGAGGCACCGACCAGCTAGCCGCCGCGATCTACCGCTTCTTCGAGAACGGCCTGGTGAGGATCACGCGCTGAGCCTTCATCTCCAGGAGGCCGAGACTCGAGCGGAGGCTCCCAGAGAGTGCGCGCGGGCCGACCGAGGTCGATCGGACAGGCTAGGCTCTCGGCGTGCGTAGAGGAACCAGCGCTTGAGACAGCTTCCCCGCTTCCTGCGCCTCCTCGGACTGAGCTGGGCCGCGCTCGCGGTTGGCTGCGGCGACGGACGCACGCCGCTCGTCGTGTACTCGCCTCACGGACGCGACCTGTTGGTGACGATCGAGCGCGCGTTCGAAGCGGAGCACCCCGACCTCGATCTCCGCTTTCTCGACATGGGCTCTCAGGAGGTTCTCGACCGGGTGCGCTCCGAGCGCGCCAACCCACAGGCGGACGTGTGGTACGGCGGACCCTCGACGCTGTTCGTTCGCGCCTCGAGCGAGGGGTTGCTCGCGGCCTTCGAGCCCACCTGGACCGCGGCCGTGCCCGCGGCGGCGCGCGACCCGCAGCGGCGCTGGAGCGCGCTCTACCGGACTCCGACTCTCCTGGTCTACAACCGCGACGCGCTCACCGCCGAGCAGGCTCCGACCGACTGGGAGGATCTCCTCGACCCTCGGTTCGAGGGCCAGGTGCTGATCCGCGATCCTCTCGCTTCCGGGACCATGCGCACGATCTTCGGAGCGTTGATCTCGCGAGCGGTCGACGCCGATGGCGGACCCGAGGCGGGGTTCGACTGGCTCCGGCGGCTCGACGCACAGACCAAGGAGTACGTGCACAGCCCGGCGCTGCTGCACGAGAAGATGATCCGTCAGGAAGGTCTGGTCACGGTGTGGGAGGCCACCGACATCCTCGGGATGATCGCGCGCGGTGCTCCGCTCGCGTATCGCTTCCCCACCAGCGGGGCTCCGGTGATCGAGGACTCGATCGCGGTCGTCGCCGGCGCGCGCCATCGAGAGGCCGCGGAGTCCTTCGTGGAGTGGATCGGCCTGCCGGAAGCCTTGCTGCTCGCGGCCGAGGAGGCTTTTCGGATTCCGGCGCGCGAGGACTTGCCGCCCGCGGCGATGCCGTCCTGGGTCGGTGAGGTGATGGCCGAGCTGCGTCCCGAGAGTGTCGACTGGGACCGCCTCGAGCGGGAAGGAGCGGGTTGGATGGCGACCTGGGACCGCACTGTCCGTGGGCGCGGCGGAAGGTAGGCCTCCCGCCGCCGGTCCTGGCGGCGCGGGCAGGAGCACGGCCGTGGGCGCGGAACGCCGGCCCGAGACGGCGCCGCCGCTGGTCTGCCTCGAGGTCGAGGCGGTGTCGAAGAGCTTCGGCTCGCATCGCGTGCTCGAGCAGGTGACCCTGCGGGTAGCGCGCGGCGAGGTCTTCGCTCTGCTCGGCCCTTCCGGCAGCGGCAAGACGACGCTGCTGCGCGTGCTCGCGGGGTTCGAGAACGCGGACTCCGGCCGGCTCCTGCTGGACGGCGAGGACCTGACCAGGACAGCTCCTGCCAAGCGCGGGTTCGGGCTGGTCTTCCAGAGCTACGCGTTGTTCCCGCACCTGTCGGTGGGCGATAACGTCGCCTTCGGCCTCGAGGCGATGCGCTGGGAGCGAGGCAGGGTGCGCGAGCGCGTGCGCGAGATGCTGAGCCTGGTCGACCTCGACGGTTTCGAGCGGCGGCGTGTGTCGGAGATCTCCGGCGGGCAGCAGCAGCGCGTGGCGCTGGCCCGGGCGCTTGCTCCGTATCCGCGGCTGCTGCTGCTCGACGAGCCGCTCTCCAACCTCGATCCCGCCCTGAGGGAGCGCACCCGCGCGCAGCTCCGCGCGACGCTTCGCCGCGTCGGCATCACGACTGTGCTGGTGACCCACGAGCAGGAAGAAGCCTTCGAGCTGGGGGATCGCGTCGCGGTGCTGCACGGCGGCGTGCTCGAGCAGGTAGCGCCGCCGCGAGAGCTCTACGAGTCGCCGGCGACACGCTTCGTGGCCGGCTTCGTCGGTCGCTCGAACTGGCTGCCCGGCACCGTGGAGCAGGTACTACGGGACGGCGCGCGGGTGCGGCTGCTGCTCGCCGCGCCCGATGCGGGCGACCGGCCGGTGGTCTGGAGCGCGCACGGCGATGGTCTCCAGGAAGGCCAGCGGGTGGAGCTGATGGTGCGACCGGAGGCTCTGAAGCTGGGCGATCCGAGCGGGCTCGATCAGGCACTGGAAGGCCGCGTGGTGTCAGTGCGCTACGGCGGCGCGACCTCCCAGGTGACGATCGAGACCGCGGGCGGAGAGCGTCTGGAAGCGCTGGCGCGCGCGCCGCTGCCGGTCGGGCGCCGGGTCGCGGTCTCGCTCGATCTCGACGCGCCGGCACCGCGCGCGTTCGTCGCTCCCGGCCAGGGGATGCCGCGACGGTGAGCGGAACAGCGCCGCGCTCGGCGCGCCTGGTCTTGCGCCTCGCCGGGCTCGCGGTGGCGTGCGTGCTGGCCTGGCTGGTGGGCTACCCGCTGCTGGTGACCCTGGCCGAGTCGCTCGGGCTGCCGAGGGCTTTCACCGGGGAACACTTCGCCGAGTTCGCGCGCCGGCCCGACGAGTGGCAGGCGCTGTGGCGCAGCCTTTGGATCTCCGCCGTGTCCGTGGCGCTGGCCGCGCTGGTCGGCGTGCCGCTCGCGTTCCTGGTCGAGCGCAGCGACTTCCCAGGCCGCCGGACGCTCGGCGCACTCCTGGCGCTGCCGG
Organism: Thermoanaerobaculia bacterium; assembly: GCA_035524895.1. Taxonomy (GTDB): domain Bacteria; phylum Acidobacteriota; class Thermoanaerobaculia; order Multivoradales; family Multivoraceae; genus DATLFI01. The sequence continues at coordinate 14,864 of DATLFI010000108.1, forward strand.
TCGCGCTGCCGCCGCTGATCGGCGTCATCGCGTTCCTGTTCCTCTATGGCGAGAGCGGTGTGGTCGCAAGGCTGCTGCGCAACGCGGGGGTCGATGCGAGATGGCAGCTCGGTGGACCGGCGGCGATCCTGCTGGTGCACGCCTACTCGATGTACGTGTTCTTCTACGTCTTCGTGCGCACCGCTCTGCAAAGGCTGGACGCGTCGCTGTACGAGGCGGCAGCTTCGCTGGGTGCGAGTGGCGCGCGCACCTGGTGGCGGGTGACCCTGCCGCTGCTTCGACCGGCGCTCGCGGGCGCATCGCTGCTGGTGTTCATGACCGCGCTGGCGTCGTTCTCGGCGCCCTATATCTTCGGCGGCAGCTTTCGTGTGATGACCACCCAGATCGTTGCCTCGAAGCTCAACGGCGACATCGCGATGGCCATGGTCGAGACCGTGATGCTGGGCCTGGTCGCGCTCAGCGGCCTGGCGCTGTTGCGGCGCGTCGACCCCGGAGAGAGCGCAACCGCCGGGGGGCGAGGCGTGGCCCCCGCGCGCGCGCGTTCGAAGCGTTGGTGGCTCCGGGCGCTCCTCGGAGCAGCCACCTGCGCGGCCGCGGCTCTGCTCCTGCTGCCCCACGCCACGCTGGTGCTGCTCTCGTTGGCTCCGCCGAACACCTGGACCGTCGAGGCGCTGCCGCCGGTGCTTGCCCTCGACAACTACCGCACGCTGCTGGCGAGCCCGGAGCGCCTGCGCCCGGTGCTCAACTCGCTGTGGATGGCGACGGCTGCGTCGCTCGGTGCGGTGGCCCTCGGTCTGGTCGCGGCGCGTCTCTCGCTGCGCCTGCGCGGCCTCGTCGGCCGGATCCTGGAGTGGGAGCTGGTGCTGCCCTGGGCCATTCCTGGCACCGTGTTCGCTGTCGCCCTTGCGACCACCTGGAGCGTCGACCAGCCGGCGATGCTGCGCTTCGTGCTCGTTGGCACGCCGCTGATCCTGCCGCTGGCGTACCTCGTCCGGAGTCTGCCGGTTACCGGGCGCAGCGCGCTCGCCGCACTGCGCCAGATCGACCCCGCGCTCGAGGAGGCAGCGGCCTCGTTGGGCGCGGGTCCGGCGCGCACCCTGCGTCGCGTGGTGGTGCCGCTGATGCGGCCCGCGCTCGTGGCCGCGGCGGCGCTGACCTTCATCACGGCGTTGGGCGACTTCGTCACCTCGATCGTGCTCTACACCTTCGAGACACGCCCGATCGCGATCGAAGTGCTCGCCAGCCTGCGGATGCAGGAGACCGGAGTCGCCGCGGTGTACGGCGTGCTGCTGATGGTGGTGAGCGCGGGGGCGTTCCTGGTTTGGGGCGGCCGCTCGTCGCTGTGACGGTCCGCCCGGCGTCAGCCCGATGACCACGCAAGCCCCGCACACCGAGGCCGCAAGGCTCGCGGCGCTGATGATCGCCGCGTTCGTCGACACGCTGGGCGCGTTCCTGGTGTTGGCGTTGTTGCCCTTCTACGCCCAGGAGCTCGGCGCGAGCGCGCTCGAGGTCGGCGCGCTGGTGGCGGCGTTCGCGGTAGCGCAGACCGCGTCGGTGCCGTTCTGGGGCCGAGCCTCCGACCGCTTCGGTCGCCGCCCGGTGATCCTGCTCGGTCTCGTCATCGCGAGCGGAGGCTACCTGGCGTTCGCTTTCGCCAGCTCGCTGGAGGCGCTGCTGCTGAGCCGGCTCGCTCAGGGCTTGGGCGGCGGTACGGTGGCGGCGGTGTTCGCCTACGTCGCCGACGTGGTGCCGGCCCAGCACCGCGCGGAACGACTGGGCTGGCTCACAGCAGCCACCAGCGCGGCAGCCATGGTCGGTCCGCTGCTGGGTTCCTTTGCGACGCGCTACGACCCCTCGCTGCCCGGTCTGGTGGTCGCCGGCCTGGGGGTGATCGCGGTGGCGCTCGCTTGGTGGTTGCTGCCCGAGCCGATCCGCCCACCGCAGACGTCTGCCACCGAGCGGCCCTCGCTGTTCGTCGCACTGCTCCATGTCCTGACCCGACCAGCTGCCGCAGCGCACCGTCTGGTGTGGATCTACACCTTGGCGATGGCCGCCACGCAGGGGACCCTCGGCATCGCCGGCCTCTATCTCGAACGGCGCTTCGGGGCGACCGAGGAGACGATATGGCCCTTCTTCACCTGCCTGGCACTGGTGTCGCTGCTGGTGCGCGTGGTTGTCCTCGGGCCGTTCGTGCGCCGCGCCGGCGAGTTGCCCGTGCTGCGCGTCGGCGCCTTCTTCCTGGCGTGCGGGCTCCTGCTGTTGCCGATTCCCGATCGCGCCCTCTGGATCCTGGTGCCGATCTCCCTGATCGCGGCCGGCACGTCCTTCCTGTACCCGTGCCTCACTGCGCTGGTCACGCGAGCCGTCCCCGACGCCCGGGAGACCGGCCAGGCGCTGGGCGTGCAGCAGGCTTTCGGCGGATGCGCGCGGATCGCCGGACCGATACTCGCCGGGGGGCTGTTCGAGCGAGTCGCGCCGGAGGCGCCCTTCCTGGCGGCGGCGGTGTTGATGGCCGCAGTGACCGCGCTCGCGGTCTTCGGCCTCGGGGCGGGGCCGCGACGAGCCGTAGTCGGCTGAGGGCTATCGGCGGAAACGAAAACGGGATCCTCGAGAGGATCCCGTGCTCGTTGCGATGGTAGCGGGGGCAGGATTTGAACCTGCGACCTTTGGGTTATGAGCCCAACGAGCTACCAGACTGCTCCACCCCGCGTCACCGTTGTCGGGAGCGGCAAGCAAATCACCGCCCGAACGATCAGTATAGAAACCCGCCCGTAGGGTGTCAACGAGCGCGAAGCCGGAACACCGGAGCCCGGCCGCCAACCCGCAGGAGCCCCAAGGGACCGAGAGGCCCGCGGGACACTGCTAACGTTCCGCCCGTGCGGTCGATGTCGCTTTGCCCGGCCTGTCGTTGCACCGTCCTCGCTACTGCCCATCGATGAGCCCCACGACGGCGCCGCAGGCGTCACGCTTCCGGACCGACGCCCGGCCGAGTCCGCCGGGCAGGCTCATCCTGATCGCGCTCACCATCTTGATCGTGGCCGCCATCGCTCTCGGCGCCGCCCGCAGCCATCGAGACTTGGCGGCGGCACGGCTGCGCGCTGCCGCGCTGGACGCCCAGATCACCGCGGCGGAGGAGCGAATCGAGGCGCTCGAGCGCCGCATCGAACGAACCCGGGACGACCCCGCGACCTGGGATCGGCTGGCACGCGAGGAGCTGGGTCTGGTCGGCGCCGAAGACATCGTGGTGCTGCTGCCCGAGGCGAGCGAGAATTGACGGTCTTGGCGCGCCCGGACTCCGGCGCGCCGCTCCGTTTCATGACGAACACGTTGCCGAGTGACCTCGCAGGGCACCTGCGTTCCAGCGAGCCCTTCGCCCGCCTGCGCGAGGCGTGCAGGGCGCAGCGAACGATCGAGATCGACCGCTTGCCGAGCCCGGCCGCGGCATGGGTGTTCGAGGTGTTGGGCGTCGAGCTACAGCGGGGGGTGGTCGCGGTAGTGCCGCGGGAGTCCGATGCCCTCGCCTGGCTCGAGTCGGCACGCTTGCTCGCGGGCACCGCGGGCGCCGAGCCCGGCGGCACGCTGGTCTACCTGCCTGCGCCCTCCCTCTCGCCGTACCAGGAAACCGAGGCGTCGCTGCTCGGCCGCACGCAGGTCGCGCTGGCGCTCGACACTCTGGCCTCGGCGGACCGCCCGACGGTCGTGCTGACGCCGCGGGCGTTGTTTCGCCGGGTTCCCAAGCTCGAGGGGTTCGCCGCCGCCGTGCGCACCCTGCGCGAGGGTGACGAGATCTCTCTGCAGGAGCTGGCGTTGCACCTGGTGCGCCATGGCTATCGGCGCACCGACCTGGTCGCCGAGGTCGGTGCCTTCGCCATCCGCGGTGGCGTCTTCGACGTCTTCCCGCCGGGCGGGGACGAGCCGGTGCGGCTCGACCTGTACGGCGACGAGATCGAATCGATCCGCACGTTCGACTCGGTGACCCAGCGGTCCCTCGGCCGGATCCGCGAGGTGCGCCTGTTGCCGCTCTCGCCCTTCCCGGCCGCCGCCGAGGACCAGGTCCGGCTCGCTGCGCGGCTGCGCGAGGAGCTCTCCCCGCCGGCGGACAGCGAGGCCGCCCAGCGCATCGATGCGCTGCTCGCGGGCGAGGGGTTTCCAGGCTGGGAGAGCTACCTGCCGTTGGTCGACCCCGACGCGATCAGCGTGGCCGACCTGCTGGGTGACGCGCTTTGGGTCGCGGTCGAGCCAAGCGTGCTGCTCGACGAGGCTCGCCATCACGGGGAGACTCTGTGGCACGACTTCGCGGTGCGCCAGGGCGACGACCGGCTTGCGGTGCCGCCGGCTCGTCTCGCGGGCGCCGCCGACGAGATAGAGAGTCGGCTGCGCCGCGTCGGCGTGCGTGTCCAGGCCGAGCCGGTCACGGCGCCGCCCGACGGTGCGGTCGAGGAGCGGATCGACTTCGCTGGCGGGCTCACCGATCGCCTGGTCGGCCAGCTTCCGCGCTTCCCGCGCGAGCTCGAGACCGCACGCGATCGCGGCGAGCGCTTGCTGCTGGTGGCTCCGGCCGCGCACCACGCGCGGCTCGCCGACCTGCTCGAAGGGCGCGGGATGCCGACCGGCCCCGGTGCCGTCGAGCTGTGCGACGGCGAGCTGCGTCGCGGGTTTCGTCTCGCACCGGCACGCGTGGTGGTCTTTTCCGAGGCGCAGCTCTTCGCGCGCGGCGACGCCCCCGACCGCGGTGCGCGGCCTCGCCGGAGCTTCGTGCGCGGCCTCGGCGACTTGCGCATCGGCGAGTATGTGGTGCACGAGGATCACGGCATCGGCCAGTTCGTCGGCATGCGCGCGCTCAGCGTGGGCGGTGACAGCGCCGAGCTCCCGCCGGCGCTCAGGGGGATGCGGGAGACCGCCGTCACCAGCGAGGTGATGGAGATCGTCTACGCCTCCGGACGCACGCTGTTGCTGCCGATCGACCGGCTCGACCAGATCCAGCGCTACAGCGGTCTCGAGGGAGTGGCGCCGCGTCTCGACCAGCTCGGAGGCACGAGCTGGACGCGCAAGAAGACGCGGGTCAAGAAGGGGCTGCAGAAGCTCGCGGTGGACCTGCTGCGCCTCTATGCCGAGCGCCAGCTCGCTCGCGCACCCGCCGCGCGCGAGGATAGCGACGCCCAGTCGCAGTTCGAGGCCGCGTTCGCGTTCGACGAGACGCCCGATCAGCTCGCGGCTGCACAGGCGGTCAAGGCGGATCTCGAGCGCGAGCTGCCGATGGACCGCCTGTTGGTGGGCGACGTCGGCTTCGGCAAGACCGAGGTCGCGATGCGCGCCGCCTTCAAGATGGTCGACAGCGGCTATCAGGTCGCCGTGCTCGCCCCTACCACCATCCTCGCCGACCAGCACCTACAGACCTTCCGCGACCGCTTCGCCGGCTTCCCGGTCGAGGTCGAGATGGTCTCGCGCTTTCGATCCCCGGCTGAGATGCGGGAGATCCGCAAGCGGCTCGCGGAGGGCAAGATCGACGTCATCGTCGGCACCCACAAGCTCCTGGGCCGCGATATCGAGATCCCCCGGCTCGGCCTCCTCGTCGTCGACGAAGAGCAGCGCTTCGGCGTCGCGCACAAGGAGCGGCTCAAAGACTTGCGGCGGAACATCCACGTGCTCGCGATGTCCGCGACACCCGTGCCGCGCACCCTGCAGCTCTCGCTCGCCGGAGTGCGCGAGCTCTCGACCATCGAGTCGCCGCCCAAGGATCGCATGGCGGTCGAGACGCGGATCGTCGCGTTCTCCGAGGAGCTGGTGCGCGAGGCGATCGAGTTCGAGCTCGAGCGGGGCGGGCAGGTCTACTACGTCTACAACCGCGTCGAGGACATCGAGCGGGTGAGCGCCTGGCTGCGCGAGCTGCTGCCAGGGCTGCGCCTGACCGTCGGCCATGGCCAGCTCGAGGAGCGCGAGCTGTTGCGTCGCATGCACGCGTTCAAGGGCGGCGAGGTCGACCTGCTGCTCGCTACCACTATCATCGAGAATGGTATCGACATCCCCCGGGTGAACACCATGCTGGTGCACGGCGCCGACCGTTTCGGCTTGGCGCAGCTCTATCAGCTCCGCGGCCGGGTCGGACGCAGCAACCAGCTCGCGTTCTGCTACCTGTTGCTGCCCAGCGACCACGTGCTCTCGGAGGTCGCCCGCAAGCGATTGCAGTCGCTGCGCGAGTTCAGCGAGCTCGGTGCGGGGTTCCGCGTCGCCGCGCGCGACCTCGAGATTCGCGGCGCCGGCAACCTCTTGGGCGCCGAGCAGAGCGGCAACATCGCGGAGCTCGGCATCGAGACGTACCTGAAGATGCTCGAGGACACGGTCCGCGAGCTACGCGGCGAGACTCTCGAGGACACGCCGTCGGCGCACATCGACCTGCCGGTCTCTATGACCATTCCGTCTTCGTACCTCAGCGAGCCCAACCTGCGCATGGAGGTGTACCAGCGGCTCGCCCGAGAGGACCCGCGCGAGCTGCTGGCCGAGCTGCGCGATCGGTTCGGGCCTCCCCCGCGGGCGGTGGAGACTCTGGCCGAGGTGGCGGAGCTCAAGCGCCTGGCGGAGCGCTTGCGCGTGCAATCGGTCGCCGCCAAGGGAGGGCGCCTCGACATTCGCCTGCGCCGCGACGCGCGGGTCGACGTGGAGCTGCTGATCGAGCTGGTGTCCGAGCGCGAGGGCTCCAGCTTCAGCCCGAACGGTGTGCTGCGCTTCGAGCGCGTGCCGGCCGAGGAATGCCTCGCGGTCGCGCGCGGCGCCCTCGAGCGCATTGCGCTTCCGGCCGCCGTGGGACCAGGGGCACAGCCCGCGGCGCCCGTGTCGGGGGCCCCTCCGCGCGCCGAGGCCGGCGGATGATCGCCCAACGCTCGCCGGGTCGCTCTCGTGGTCGCTCCGCGACGCTGCCCCTGGCTGCGTGGTTCCTGCTCGTTGCGGCCCTGTCGTGTGGCGGTGGCGAGCTCGCACCGGGTGCGGTCGTGCGCATCGGCGATCGAGAGCTCGACTTTATGGTGTTCTCGGACTACGTCGAGGAGGTCACCGGCGAGCCTGGCGACGCGCTCGAGAGCGCGGTTCTGGGGGGGCTGTTCGAGCAGTTCGTGGAAGAGGAGCTGCTGCTATCGCTGGCGCGAGACCGGGACCTGGTCGGCCCGCAGTCGGATCGGCGCGCGGCAGCGGCGGCGCTGCTCGGATCCACGCTCGAGGTGAGCGACGAGGAGCTGAGGCGCTACTACGAGGGCCAGGCGGCGGAGCTCGAGGTGCCCGAGCGTCTGCGGCTACAGCACCTCCTCTTCGACGACCGCGCAGCGGCCGAGCAGGCCGAGGCGCGGTTGCGGGCCGGGGAGGCGATCGACCGGATCGCGGCGGAGCTCGATGCCTTGGGATTCGAGGAGATCGAGGCCGCGCTCGAGGACCTGCCGACCAACTATGCCGGCATGCTCTTCGGGCTCGACCCCGGGGCGGTGGTCGCCGTGGGCGACGGCTTCCAGCACCACGTCTTCGCGGTTCTGGCGCGGCGACCGGCGGGGCGGCCAGCGTTCGAGGAGGCGGCGCCCCTGCTCCGGCGGCGCCTCTCCGCCGAGCGCGCCCGCGCGCGCCGGGCCGAGCTCCTCGACGAAGCGCGGCGCCGATACAATGTCCAGATCGCCGAAGCGCGGCTCCCGTTCGCGCTCTCGCCGGCCACCAGCGGCCGTGCCGCGTCTCCGGCAGAGGAAGGTTCACGATGACATCGCTCCAGCGTCGCTCCACCTGCAGCCTGATCGCCCGCAGTGCGCTGCTCGCCTCCCTCGGGCTGGCGGCGGCGTTCCCCGTGGCGGCGGAGGTCGCGAATCGTGTCGTGCTGCGCGTCAACGACCGCATCGTGACGCTCTACGACTTCGATCGGCAGCTCGCGCGTGCTCGCGCCGACATCCTCGAGCAGGCGCGCGACTCGGAGCAGCAGCGCACCCTTCTCGACAACGCCCCTCGCGAGGTCATGCGCTCGCTCTTCGACGAGCTGCTGATCCTGACGCGTGCCGACCAGCTCGGGCTCGCCGTGCGCGATCTGGAGGTCGACCAGGAGATCCGGGAGCAAATGACTCGTTTCGGGCTGAGCACCGAGGAGGAGATGCGCGCCGCTCTCGCCCAGAACGGAATCACGCTCGAGCAGTTCCGCACCAACCTGCGCAATCAGCTTCTGTGGAGGGAGGTCACACAGGAGGAGCTCTACCCGCGCATCGCGGTGGATGAGCAGGAGCTGCGCGCCCTCTACCGCGAGCGAGCGTCCGAGTTCGCGGTGCCGGAACAGCGGCGGCTGCGCGAGGTGGTGGTGCTCGAGGACGGCGGCCTCGATGCGGACGGGCGCGCGCGTGTCGCCGGAGAGCTGCGTGCCGCTTGGGTCGCGGGCGGCGACCCCGAAGAGCTGGTGGCGGGAGCGCGCGCCGACCATGGCGAGCTGGCCGTGGCGCTGCTCGACGTCGGTTGGGTGGGCCCCGGTGACCTCGCCCCGGAGCTCGAGCGCGCGGTGTGGCAGCTGGCGCCCGGCGATGTCAGCGAGCCCATAGCGGCTCGTGGCGGGCTCCACCTGGCGCAGGTGCTCGAGCTGAAGGAGCAGAGCCAACGTCCCTTCGAGGACGTGCGCAACGCCCTGCTCGCGCGCGAGCGGTCACGGCGCTTCGAGCAAGAGCTCGAGAAGTACCTCGAGGAGCTCGAGGAGAAGGCGTACTACGACTTCCGGCCTCCCCAAGGTCTCGAAGACTTCGAGACCGCCTCGGGGCGCCGGGTGCGCGAGGGCCAGCGGGAGCTACTGGCTCCTGGGCGCCAGGTCGCGGAGCCGGTCGCGCCGCCGCGGTAGAAGCGCCGCCGACCCACGGCCCCCGCCGTGACATCAGCTCGGACGCGCCTGGTCCACCGGCACTCCACCGGCTGATCTCCGCTCCTGGTCCTGGCCGCCGCATCGGTCCTTCGTCTGACCGGTTTCGGGGACGGTCGGGTCTGCGCAGCCCCTGGCCGAGGTCTTCCGGACGGCGGCTACGCGACAGCAAGTCGCGTCGAGGCAGTGACTTCGACGTGGGCCGAAGCGCGTGGACGAGTGGTGGACCGTGGTGGAGTGAAATAGACAAAAGTGGAGTGAGGTGGTACGTTGCCGAGCTATCGGCATCAGGATGCGGCCGAAACTGCGTCTTGGTCGGACAGTTCAATTCGGTCCACCGGAAGGCGCGCCATGCTCCGCGGCAGCGCAGAAGCCAAGATCGACGATAAGGGTCGTCTCAAGGTCCCCAGCAATTTTCGTCGCTACGTCGAGGAAACCTGGGGCCGGGACGTGTTCATCACGTCCGTGGACGGCGACCATGGAGTGCTCTACCCGCTGCCGGTCTGGGAGGCGTTCGAGGGGCGGCTGATGAGCCTGCCGTCGACCAACGTGCAGCGCCAGCGCTACCTGGAACGGGTCGGCTACTTCGGACAGCAGGCGCAGCTCGACGCACAGGGACGGATGGTGGTCCCGGCGCGGCTGCGCGAGAGCGCGGCGATCGACGGCGACATCGTGCTGCTGGGGCTCGGCGACCGCATCGCGATCTGGAACCGAGAGCGCTTCGAGCGCCGAATCATGGACCGGCCGTTCACGGACGACGACTTCCAGGCGCTGAACGCGCAGGGGGTCTGATGCGACGAGGTCTCGAACGAGGAGTCAGGTGGTCAGCGTCAACGAGCACGTCCCGGTCCTGGTGGAGGAGTCCCTCGATTTCCTGCAGCCAGAGCGCGGCGGCGTCTACGTCGACGTCACCGTGGGGCTCGGCGGTCATGCGTCGCGATTGCTCGAGCGGGCCCCGTCCGCTTCGCTGGTCGGGCTGGACCGCGATCCGGAGGCGCTCGAGCTGGCTGCACGACGGCTGCATCCCTTCGGTGACCGCGTGCGCCTGGTCCGCTCCGACTATCGCCGACTGCGGGAGGCGCTGGCCGAGGTCGGCCACGCCACGGTGGCCGGGATCCTCGGGGACCTGGGCGTTTCTTCGTTGCAGCTCGAGCGGGCGAGCCGCGGCTTCAGCTTTCGGCGAGAGGGTCCGCTCGACATGCGCATGGGGCCGGACGCCGCGCGCACGGCCCGCGATGTGGTCAACCAGTACTCGGAGGGTGAGCTGGTGAGGTTGCTCAAAGACTACGGCGAGGAACGGCAGGCGCGGCGGATCGCGCGCGCGATCGTCAGGGAGCGCGAGCGGGCACCGCTCGAGACGACCGTCGAGCTGCGCGACCTGATCCACCGCACGGTCGGGGTGCCGCCGCCGCATACGCGGCACCGCTTGGGAGGCATCGACTCGGCCACGCGCACCTTCCAGGCGCTCCGGATCGAGGTCAACCAGGAGCTCGAAGGCCTCGAGACCTTCCTCGAGCAGGCGATCTCGCTGCTCGAGCGCGACGGTCGGCTGGTGGTCATCTCCTATCAGAGTCTCGAGGATCGTCTGGTCAAGTGCGCCCTGCGCCAGGCGGCTCTGGGCGAGGTCGACCCGGTGACCGGACGCAAGCGGGCGGAGACGCGGTTGATCGAGCTCATGACCCGCAAGCCGGTGCGCGCGACGGAGGCCGAAGTGGTGGCCAATCCACGGTCGCGCTCCGCGCGGCTGCGTGCGGCCCGCCGGATCTGACGTGCTGCCATTCCCTGTCGCTGAGCCATGTGGATCACCTGGAACCCGAATGCTGCTGGCTCCGCATGAAGACTGCCTATGCCTTCCGCCGCCCGGTCGACAACGCCTACCTGGTGCGAGTGCGTGAGCGTCGGCGATTCCGCGACCTCGGCGTCGTGCTCGCTGTGGCGGTGCCGATCGCGCTCGCGCTCTTCGGGTACACCCACGTGCACCTGCGAACGCTCGAGATCGGCTATCGCATCGGTGCGCTGGAGCGGCGCCTGGTCGAAGTGACCGAGAGCGAGCGGGTACTGCGCTCCGAGGCCGCGCAACTGGCCAGCCCGGCACGGCTCGAGCGCCTGGCAGTCGAGGAGCTGGGGCTTCGCCCGCCGACGCTCGAGCAGGTGATCTTCGTGGAAGGAGGCCGGCGGTGAGGCCGGCCACGCCTCAGGTTCCGGCGCTGCCCCAGCCGGCGGAGTCGGCACGCGCTGTCGGCCGGGAGCGGCGGACGCGCCGGCGTCTGTGGGCGGTTCTGGCCATGGGGCTGGTGTGGATAGGGATTCTCGCGTGGCGGCTCTTCGAGCTTCAGGTGGAGCGTCACGGAGAGTTCAGCGAACGCGCGCAGCGCCAGCAGCGCCGGGTGCTCGAGCTCGACGCGCCGCGGGGCACCATCTACGACCTCCGGGGCCGCGAGCTGGCGGTTTCGGTGCCGGCGCAAACGGTCTTCGCCGACCCGTCGCGGCTCGAGGACCGGGCTCGCGCCGCGGCCGACCTGGCCACGGCGCTGCGACTCGATCGACTCGAACGTCGCGACCTCGAGCGGCGGCTCCAGCGCGACAGCGAGTTCGTGTTCGTGGCGCGCAAAGTGGAGCCGGAGGCCGCGGAGCGAGTGCGGGCGCTCGGTTTGCGCGGGGTGGGCCTGCTCGAGGAGAGCCGGCGCATCTATCCGCGCGGTGAGGTGGCGGCGCACGTGCTCGGCTTCGTCGGCACGGACAACCACGGTCTCGCGGGGCTCGAATCGACGTGGGATCGCGAGATCGCCGGCGAGACGGTGCGGCGACAGGTGTTGCGCGACGCGCGCCGCACCCTGGTGGTGGCGCCGGCGGCGCTCGATGCCGCGGCGCGCGCCGGTGCCGACCTCCATCTGACTCTCGACGCCACGCTGCAGTACCTGGCCGAGAAGGAGCTCCGGGCAGCCGTCGAGCGGTTCGACGCTCCCGGAGGCGTGATCGTGCTGCTCGACGCGCGCGACTCCGCGGTGTTGGCCATGGCCTCGTACCCGAGCTTCGATCCGAACCGGTTCGGCGCCTTCTCGCAAGAGTCCTGGCGCAACCGTGCGGTGATGGATGCCTACGAGCCGGGCTCTACGTTCAAGATGGTGACCGCGGCAGCAGCGCTCGAATCGCTCGCCATCCACCCCGACGATCGCCTCGATTGCGAGATGGGCGGCATCACGCTGGCGGGAACGTTCATCGGGGATCACAAGCCTTTCGGCACGCTCACGTTCCGCGAAGTCATCGCGCGATCGAGCAACGTCGGAGTGATCAAGGCGGCGCTGCGCACCGGCACCGACCGGGTGTACGGGATGACCGCGGCCTTCGGCTTCGGGCGGCCTACCGGCATCGACCTCCCCGGCGAGAGTGCGGGGATCTTGCGTCCGCGAGAGCGGTGGGTAGGCCTGACGACCGCCTATGCGGCCTTCGGCCACGGGCTCTCGGCGACCCCGATCCAGCTCGCCAACGCGTACGCCGCGCTCGCCAACGGCGGCTCTTGGCATCGGCCCTACGTGGTGCGGGGCACTTCCCGCGATGGCCGTTACGAACCAGTGCGGCGACCGGCGCCCGAACGGCTGCCGTTCGGGCCGGGGACGCAGCAGACCCTGGTGCGGTTGCTCGAGGGCGTCGTGGAGACGGGGGGGACCGGCAGGGGCGGAGCGGTCCCCGGGTACCGCGTGGCCGGCAAGACCGGCACGGCCGAGAAGTCCGACCATCGCGGCTACTCGGCCACCGGGCGGATTGCCAGCTTCGTCGCCTTCGTGCCG
>DATLFI010000109.1:0-2887 GCA_035524895.1 Thermoanaerobaculia bacterium
CGGCCAGCAGGGTGGCGGTGGTGCGCGCCCCGTTTCCTTCCAGGCTGCCTTCTGGCGACACTGCGCTGCCGGGCGATCCTGCCCTCGTGCTGCTGGCGGGTCGTGGCTGGCCACCGAACGCTCTGGGCGCTACCTGGTTCGAGCGGGAGATCTGGCCGGAAGTGCGCACCGCGGCGCCGGGAGCCATCGTGCATCGCTTCGGCGAGGCCTCGTCGCGCGCCGCCGAGGGCATCTTGGTCCACGCACCGCCGCGCGACAGCCGCGACGCGTTCGCCCCCGGCGCGATCCTGGTGGTGCCGCTGCAGGTGGCCTCGGGCGTGCGCATGAAGATCCTCGAGGCCTGGGCGAGGGGTTTGCCGGTGGTGGCCACCCCCGCAGCGGCTGCTGGCCTAGAGGCGCGCGCCGGGCGCGAGCTGCTGATCGCAGCATCCGCCGAGGACTTCGCGCGCGCCGTGCGCCGCCTGGCTGAGGACACCAACCACGCGGCCGAGCTGGTGCGTCACGGGCGCGAGCTGCTCGAGCTCCGGCACGCGCCTTCGGCGATCGCCGAGCAGTTGGAGCGCTGCTACGACGCGGCCTGTGGGCGCGCGGCGATGCCTGCCGCCGACTGGTAGCATCTCCGGGTTACGCCACCCACGCCGGACCACGCTGCGGCGCCGCCGTCCAGCGTCGACGGAATCCACGAGGAACACAGATGCTCGAGCTGTCGGCCAAGGCCAAGGACTACCGGGAGCGCGTGCTCCGCTTCATGGACGAGAACGTCTATCCGAACGAGAAGGCGGTGTCCGACTGGCACCGCACGGCGGCGGACCGCTGGCAGCCGATCCCGCTCATCGAGGAGCTCAAGAAGAAAGCCAAGGCGCAGGGGCTGTGGAACATGTTCCTGCCCGACGACGGGCACGGCGCCGGACTCTCGAACCTCGAGTACGCGCCGCTCTGCGAGATCATGGGGAGGGTGTCGTTCGCTCCGGAGGTGTTCAACTGCTCGGCTCCCGACACCGGCAACATGGAGGTGCTCGCGCGCTACGGCTCGGAAGAGCAACAAGAGAAGTGGCTGAAGCCGCTGCTCGCCGGCGAGATTCGCTCTTGCTTCGCCATGACCGAGCCCGAGGTCGCGTCGTCCGACGCCACCAACATCCAGTCTTCGATCGTGCGCGACGGCGACCAATACGTGATCAACGGCCGCAAGTGGTGGTCGTCGGGCGCCGGCGACCCGCGCTGCAAGATCGCGATCTTCATGGGCAAGACCGACCCGCAGGGCCCGCGCCACGCCCAGCAGTCGATGATCCTGGTGCCGTTCGACACCCCCGGCGTCAAGGTGCTTCGCATGCTCACCGTCTTTGGCTACGACCACGCGCCCCACGGCCACGCCGAGGTCGTCTACACCAACGTGCGCGTGCCCCGGGAGAACCTGCTGCTCGGCGAGGGCCGCGGTTTCGAGATCGCGCAGGGCCGGCTCGGACCGGGTCGCATCCACCACTGCATGCGCTCGATCGGCCTCGCCGAGCGCGCGCTCGAGCTGATGTGCGAGCGCGTGCACCAGCGCGTCGCGTTCGGGCGCCGCCTCGCCGAGTTCGAGTCGATCCAGGTCGACATCGCAAAGAGCCGCATAGAGATAGATCAGGCTCGGCTGCTGACCATGAACGCCGCGCACCTCATGGACACCGTCGGCAACAAAGAAGCGCGCAAGGAGATCGCGATGATCAAGGTCGTCGCGCCGAAGGTCCTCCTCGACGTGCTCGACCGCGCCATCCAGGCCCACGGCGGCATGGGCGTCTGCCAGGACACCTTCCTCGCCAGTGCCTGGGCCAGCGCGCGCACGTTGCGCCTGGCCGACGGACCCGACGAGGTACACCTGGCGAGCATCGCCAAGGCCGAGATGCGGCCGTTCCGGCAGGCCGTGCAGTAGGGAATCCGTAGCCAGGCGCCGGCGCTCGGGCGCGTTCGGCCTACTGGAGGTAGCCGAGCGCCTCGAGCTCCTCGAGCATCTGGTCGTCGACCGCGTACTCCTTCGCCCCCTCCCGGTCCCGCTCACCGTAGCTCGACACGGTGCGCAGCGGCCGGGCGGCGCGATGGCCGGCACGGTACAGCTCGACCCAGGCGCGGCCGATGAAGTCGTCGGCCACCGGCAGGCTGTGGGTTCGAATTGCCTCCAGTGGTGGTGCGAGACGACGTCGGGGCTGCGGAAGTAGATCAGCACGAGGTCGTAGTCCTCCCGCACCAACTGCTTCGCCAAGTGGGCCATCACGCGGTCGCGCAACCCGACGCCCTCGCGCGGCAGGTCGAGCGACGGATCCTGGCGGGCAGCCTCGATCACGCGATCGAGGCCGCGCTCCAGGTCCGCCGGGTGGGCCCGCCGATCGAGACCGTGCGGGTCGTCGTCCTCGAGCACGGCGCGATCGCTGACCACGATTCCATCGACTTGCTCGGCCGGCCAGGTCGCCCACCAGCCGAGCACCGCGACCCGCAGCCCGGCGGCTGTCGCGATGTTCCAGAGGGCGGGAACCCGGCGCACCGCGGAGCTGACCGGCACGTCGCCGCGCGGGGTCGGCACCACGAAGTCGGTGATGCCGTGTCGCTCCGGCGACACGCCGGTCGCGATGGTTGTCCAGATGACCGGCGACTTGCTCCACTGCGTGCCGAGCGGCGTCGACACGCCGCGCTCTGCGAGCTCGCGCAGGTGCGGCAGCCCGCCGACGCCCCAACGCCGTTCGAGCACCTCGAGATCGCCGCCGTCGATGCCGATCACGACCAGCTTCGGTCGGCTTGGTTCAGCACAGCGCGTGCAGGCGGTCAGCCATGCTCCGATCGAGAGCGCGGCGCAGAGGGCCGCCAGCGCGCGGCTGTCCCGAAAGGGCCTTGCTTTCATCTCCCGTAGGGTAAGGCC
>DATLFI010000110.1:0-2455 GCA_035524895.1 Thermoanaerobaculia bacterium
CTCAGCGAGCGGGAGCCAGCGCAACGAGGCGGCGCACGGCCTCCTCTCCCTGGTTCCGCCGCTCGTTGCTGCAGCCACGGTCAGAGCTGCTCGAGGGCAACGACCGATGCCGCTGCAGGCGGGGTGGATCGGCTTCGCATATGCAGCCGGAGCCGGTATGGGAGCGATCCGTGCCTTCGTCCAGCGTTCTGCGCGTGAGAGTTGGGCCGCCCGCACACAGGAGCAAGTGCGCGTCGAGGCGCGCGTCGCCCAGGTGCGGGCCGTGCTGGGCGAGAATACGGGGCACCACTTCAAGCGAGCGCTCGCTGCCGTTGGTATGAAGTCGGCGCCGGCGCGTGCTGCTGCGGCCGAGCAGGCCGCTAGGCCGGCAAGCGAGACGAGCAAGGAGAAGGGGTCAACCCTCTTCGAAGTCGCTGGCCCCGTGCCGATCGAGCCTGAAGCGGCGAGATCCCTGTGGCTCACCGACCACCAGGCCAGGCGACTGGCGCGCTTCGCTGCGCAAATGGAGGAGGCGCCCCTCGACGCCGACGACGAAGTGTTCACGCTGATCGGCGGCCTCGACGCGTTCGGACTTCCGGCCACCGGTCAGCACTTCTGTAGCCGGTACCTCGGTGACAACATCGAGGTGACGCCCGACCGCCCAGTCGTGCAATGGATCATTGATGGAGCGCCCGCCGGATTGGCGGGTGCGGCTGTGTGGAAGCTGCTCAACTGGGAGCGACTGGCAAGTGGCGTACTCCCGGCGCGAGCGCTGCTCGTGCCCGCCGCCATCGACGTGGGTGGCATCGCTGTACACCTTGTCGTCAGGAGGACTCAGCTCCGCTCGCGAGTCGTCCCCGCGATCGCAACGTGCAATGCGCTGCTCTTCGCCGAGATGATACGCCGAACACCGCACCCGCCGACCATGGCGGACGGAACGCCTGCCTTCCCAGCGACCTCGGGCACGCTGGGACCACTCATCGTGCTCGGCAACTACTGGAACCAGCTCGGCCGCGAACGCTACGCAGCGCTCACGGTCCTCGCCGGCATCGTTCTGTTCGCTCCGCCTCCGGAACGACGATCGATCGACACGGCGATCTACGAGCTCTGCTTCGCTGCCATGGCGTTCTTCGGGGCGAAGGGCCTCCAAGAGCGAACCGACAGTGAGCGCGACTGGGTCACGCGGCAATTCCAGCAGGACTACCAGCGCGCCGTCAGCGACGCGCATCGAGCCGCGACTGCCGACCAGCTCACGTACTACCGCAACCAGTTGCGTCTAGTGCGATATGAGCTTCGGCGACGTGACCTGCAGTTCGACGAAGACACGACGGCGTGGGTGGATGAGGCATGCAACGAGCTCGACGCCTGGATCAATGAGGCGCAAGTCGCCATGGACTCCGGGCAGCGAGAACCCGCCTGATGGGACAGCGCGTGCTGGTCGCGGACAATGACGTCCGATCTGCAAACAAGCTCTGTGAGACGCTTCAGAGCTGCGGCGCGGAGGCGACCTACATCCCGCTCGAACTCCTTCGGCGACGCGTCCGAGGCGAGGCCGACCACCTCGAGACCGCCAACGGCGAGGTCTGCTGGAACGACATTGACCTGTTGGTCCTCGACGCTCGTGACCAGGGCGTCGATCCGGAGGGCTTCGACATGCCCTTCGCAGGCTTGGAGGTGACGCTCCGCATGAAGCGGGAGGACGGACCGTGGAGGCGAGCGACCGAGGACGACGATCGCACGATCGCAATAGTCGGCTACTCGACGAGCGCTGAGGATCCGCTCATCCGTGTGGCCTGGATGGAGGCCGATCTCCTCGCGTGTTATCGCTTCGTTGACCTTCTCGACCTCACCGTGGCCAACGAGGTGCTCAACGGCTATGACCTGCCCGACGCACAGCCAGAGCCGACGGTGCAGGACTACCTGACGCTCGGACTGGCCGAGGAGGCGTTCCATGGCGACGAAGCGTCGAGGCTCGTGAACGTAGTGTGGGACACCATGACCGAGGGAGCGACTCGCTGGCGCCACGGTGGAGCACTCTGGCGCCACGTTGTTGGCGGCGTGAGCGCCCTGGGAAGCGGTGACGACGCAAACCGGGCTCGAGCAGCGAATACCGAGTGGTTTCGGTCACGGATCGCGAGTCGAGCGGGTTGGAACATGGACTTCCGGCCGTTCCGGAGCCGCATCCGAGCGGTCACCGGGTACCCGATCACAAGCTGGCGCAGCAGCTGACCACATCGCGCCCGTTGCGACGCCGCCTTCCGCAGGCGACGGAGCGAGTAGTTCTTGCGTTCCGAATCCGAACGCAAAGATCGCGCGAGGGAGTCTGCAATCGTCGCGGTGGATCGGGCGCCGCGGTGGCCGATCTGAGGCACCTCGGAATCATCGGCACCGAGTCGGTCAGTCGTCGGCGGCGCAACCGCTTCGTTGGCGACAGGCTGGCCTACGGAAGGGGAACAAGATGCATGACTCACAGGGG
>DATLFI010000111.1:0-2386 GCA_035524895.1 Thermoanaerobaculia bacterium
TGAAGCACCTGCGGCCACCGCGACTCGCTCCCAGTCGCCGCGGGAGGCGTCGATGCCGGCGCAGAAGGCGAGCAGTGACTGCGAAACCCACGCCGTTTCACGAACGTCGGGGTCACTGAACACCGCTCGAGCGTTTGCCACAAACTCGTCGTAGGCGTCCATGCCGAGCTCGACTTCGACCGCGGCAAGATACGCCCGGTACAGGAGCGTCATGCCTCCCTGCTCCGCATGTTCGGCATGTCGAATCGCTGCGCGCCACGCGTCGCGGCTGGCTTTGAGATCGCCGCTCTGGAACTCGAAGTAGGCCCGCTGCTGCTGGAGGCCAGCCATCATCAGGTCCGAACCGAGCGCACGTGTTGCTGCGACAGCTTCATCGAACAGCTGGCGCCCATGGTCGGGATCCCCTTTCGGATCCATATGGTGGGCGAGGTTGCCAAGCGCCGAGGCGATAATCAGCCCATCGCCGAGGCGGCGGGCGACTTCGAGCCCTTCCTGCACGAGCTCGGTGAAGATCTCGTTATTTGGCCCCGCGCGGCCGTGGTGGAAGAGCAGGACGGCCCGGACGATGAACGCGTCGGCGAATCCGAAGCGGCCCCGAAGCGTGTGGCCGGCGCCTTCGGCGTCGAGATCACGGAAGAGTTCAATCGCGCGGTCGATGTCCTCCAGCGCTTGGTCCAGCTCGCCTGCGTCATCGAGAAGCTTCGCGTGTGCCACGAGCGCTCGGGCGCGAAGCAATCTGTCGACGTCATCGCGAGCAGCGTCAAGCGCCCGTTCGATCCATGAGAGCGCCTCGGACCAGCGGGAGAACCTCGCGAAAGCGATCGCCATCTGGAGCGTCGTCACCGGCTCGGCCGCCTCAAGCCACCAGGTCATGGCCTGGCGAAGGTTGTCGGATTCTGCCCGCACTTGGCGGTGCCACCCCAGCTCTTCAGGGCCGACGGCGTGACGGCTGGCCTCCCCGGCGAGATCGCGGTAGTAGCGAGCATGGCGGCGCTGGGTGTCCTCGGCTCGGCCAGCCACATCAAGTCGCTGGCGGGCGAACTGTCGCACCGTCTCGAGCAACCGATAGCGGACCTCGCCACCGTCGCTCTCGGCAGCCACGAGAGACTTGTCGACGAGCGCCTGCAGAAGGTCCAAGACCTCCAGCTCACCGACCTGCTCGTCGGTGCAGACCGCAACCGCCCCGTCGAACGTGAATCCGCCGTGGAACACAGACAGAGAGTTGAAGAATGCCTGCTCGGTCTCGGTGAGCAGGCGATAGGACCAGTCGATCGTCGCAGTCAGGGTCTGGTGGCGCGGAACCGCGGTGCGACTGCCTCCGGTGAGGAGCCGGAAGCGCTGGTCAAGCAGCGTAGCGATCTTTTCAGGGCTGAAGGCGCGCAGCCGCGGGGCGGCGAGTTCGAGGGCGAGGGGCATGCCGTCGAGTCGTTGGCAGATCTCCGCGACCGCCTTGGCGTTCTGGGAGCTGAGGCGGAAACCGGGTTGCACAGCCGCCGCTCTTTCGGTGAAGAGTCGGATCGCATCGTATTGCGCGAGCGTCTCCACATCGATCTCCCGGTCGCCCTTCGGAAGCGTCAGCGAACGAAGCCCAAAGACGACCTCGCCGGACACGCCCAGCAACTCACGGCTGGTGGCAACGACGGTGACGTCGGGGGCCCGGGCGAGGATGGCGGCGGCGAGGTCCGCCGTGGCGTCGATGAGGTGCTCGCAGTTGTCGAGGAGGATGAGCGCCCTGGATCCGGAGAGATGGTTGAGCGTCGCCTCGCGCGGTGTGGCACCCGACCGCTGCGCAAGTCCGAGGGCATCAAGCAGTGCTCCGTCCACGAGATCGGGATCGGTGATGGCGCCAAGCTGAATGAACCAAGCGGCGTCGACTTCGGGAACAAGCGCCGCGACGGCTTGGAGGGCGAGCCGTGTCTTGCCGGAGCCGCCTACCCCTGTGACGGTGATGAGGCGACTGGAGTGCAGCAGCTCGGTCAGTGCAGACAACTCGTCGTGCCTGCCGACGAAGCTCGTTGCCTGGATCGGGAGGTTGTGCGGTGTCCGCTCGAGGGTCCGTAGCGAGGGAAACTCGCGGCGCATGCCAGGGGCAACGAGTTGGTGGAGACGCTCGGCGCGATCCAGGTCTTTGAGCCGGTGCTCTCCGAGGTCGCGCAGCTCGAGCTCCTCGGGCAGTCCGTCGGTGACCAATACTTTGACGGCCTCAGACAGCAGAATCTGCCCGCCGTGGCCTGCCGAGGCCACACGCGCGGCGCGGTGGACATCGAGCCCTACCCAACCGCCGTCGTGGCGCTCAGCGTCGCCGACATGGACGCCGATGCGCACGGCGATCTCCGCGTCGGCGGGCCACTCATGGCGACCGAGCGCCTGCTGGGCCGCGGCGGCG
>DATLFI010000112.1:0-10086 GCA_035524895.1 Thermoanaerobaculia bacterium
CCCCTACCAGAGCCGCGCAGCGGCGACGTCGGTGCAGGCAAGCTGCCCGGGGCAGCTTGCTTGCACCCACCCGTGGGGCGCGGGGGTTTCGTGACCCCGACTGCGTTGGGCCTCCTGCACGATGGCACCGCATCGCGTTCGTCGGCCCCGCGCACGCGTCCGCGTGCGCCTCCGCCTTGCCAGCGACCGCAGATCCCCGCGCGCAGCCTCACGCGGGTTCCACCACGGGCTGCTAGCTGGCCAGTAGGATCCGCTGGTGACCTCGAGCGCTCCGCCCTCGACAGCCGAGCTCGCCCGATGGGTCGAACAGCTCGGGCGTACGGTGGTCGAGGTCGCACCGCTCGCGGGAGACGTCTCCTTTCGTCGCTACTTTCGCGTCGGGCTGCGGCACGGCACTGCGGTGCTCGCCTGGTACCCGCCGGAGCTCGCCGACCGCTTCGCGGCGTTCATCGAGACCACGGCGCTACTCGAGGGCATCGGTGTCCGCGTGCCGACCATCCTGGAGCGCAGCGACGACGCCCGCTTCATGCTTCTCGAGGACGGCGGCGATCTCGCGCTGGCCGATCTGCCGGCGGGTTCGCTCCGTGTCGAGCGGCACTACCGGCAAAGCCTCGACTACGCGACCCGCATCGCGGCACTCCCGGCAGACTGCATTCCGGAGTCGAATGCGCCGCTCGACGAGGCGGTCCTACGCCGAGAGCTCGATCTGACCTGGAGAGTGTTCCTGGAGCGCGAGCTCGCCGCCGACGCCTGCCTGCGCCGGGACCTCCAGAAGGCGCTGGAGGCGCTCTGCTCCGCCCTGGGGCGGCGCCGCCCCGTGCCCTGCCATCGCGACTTGATGGCCCGGAATCTCCTGGTGGCCCGGAATCTCCTGGTGGACAGCGCGGCGCCCGGTCTGGAGCAGCGGGAGGGCTTGTGGCTCCTCGATCACCAGGACCTGCGGCTGGGTCCGCCCCACTACGACGTGGCCTCGCTGCTCCACGACAGCAGCCGCCTGGGAGCGGAACAGGTCGAGCGCTTCGAGAGTGAGCTGCTCGCGCCGAGCGAGCGCGCGGACTACGCGCGGGTGTGCGTGCAGCGTCTGTTCAAGATCGTCGGCACCTTCCACTCGTTCGCGGCTCGTGGTGACTCCCGCCACCTGCACCGGGTGCCCGCGGCCCTGGCCGATGCAGCCCTCGAGCTGCGCGATGTGCCAGAGGGTGTCGACGTGGCGCCGGCGCTGGAGGAGCGCTGGCGCGCGCGCTGAACGCTCGTCCGGGCAGCCTCCGTGCTGCGTCGAGCTGCGTTGTCCGAATCGCGCGGCGCGGCCGGAGATCTGCTACGATTTCTCGTTGCCGAGCTAGTCGGCGACGGCGGCTAATATCGGGCGGCTACGGTACCGCTCAGGAGACCAAGATGGGTCCATTCGGCTTCCAGGAGCTCCTGGTCATATTCCTGATCATCGTCGTGATCTTCGGCGCTTCGAAGATCCCGCAGCTCGGCCGTGGACTGGGCGAGGGCATCCGCAACTTCAAGCGGGGCCTCAAGGGTGACGACCCAGCCGAGCTGGAAGAGGGGAAGCCCGGCTCCACGTCCAAGTAGTTGCTGTCCGCGACGCGTTGCCGTCCGCGAAGCGGACCCTGGGGACGGCACGCGCTCAGCGCGCGGCGGGGGACGAGGGAGACGGCCCGTTCGAGCGAGTCGCCGCTTCTGCGCGCAACGCGTTCCGCCGGTGAACGACGTAGCGGCGCAGCACCTTCTCGACGTAGCGCGTCGTCTCCGGGAACGGGGGCACGTCGTCGAATCGAGCCACCCAGCCGGGTCCGGCGTTGTAGGCCGCGAGCGCCAACACCAGATCGCCGTCGAACTGGCGCAGCAATCGGCTCAGGTAGCGGCTTCCAGCCTCGATGTTCTCGGTCGGGTGTCCCGGGTCGTCGACGCCCATCTCGAGCGCGGTCCCAGGCATCAACTGCATCAGCCCGATGGCGCCTTTCGGCGACTCGGCGAGCGGGCGAAACGAGGACTCCGCCTCGACCATCGCGGCCACCAGGAACGAGTCGAGCTGGTTCGCGCGGGCAGCGCGATCGATCACATCGCCGTAAGGCATACCGGCCAGGAGCCTGCGCCGCGCCTCCCGCGGCAGCGTCAGGCCCGAGAACAGCTCGAAGCTCTCCGAACGCTCACGCACCGAGGAAGTCAGCGACTCGTCCTCGGGAAAGGGCAGCGTTGGCTCGGAGTGCGAGCTGCCCGACATGGACGGATCACCGGTCCAGGCGGAAAGCTCGTCGAGAAGCCGAATCTCCTCCGGGTGCGGAGCGTCCACCATGGCCTCGGAGCGGCCAGGGGTGAGCTCGGCGGCGCTCACGGCGAGAAAGAGGGCGGCGGTCAAGATGACGCGCAACCAGGGTCCGGACTGGTTCATCGTGGCGTGCCTCGAGGCGCACCCGGACCGCAAGAAGCGCCCCCGGGGGTGGAACTCTGCCTGTCTCGATTACGCAGAAGGCGTCTGAGATGGGACTCGAAGGCCCAAGATCGCCGCGACCGCGGCAGGACCTGGGTGTTGGTAACAGCGGATCATACTGCAAGAACCGTGCAAGACATGCACGAGGCTCTCGCGCTGTACTCCCCAGGGGACAGCCGGGCAGCCACTCGGCTCACTCCCTGGCGCTCGCCTCAGGCTGGGGTGTTGCGGCCAGGCGCCCGTCGATACTCCTTAGAACGCACGCCCAGCTCGTCGAGACGGTTGCGGAGCGTGTTCCGATGGACGCCGAGATGCTCGGCCGCCCGCGTCAGGCTGCCTTCGTGAAGCCGCAGGGCCGCCAGCAGGTACTGGCGCTCGAACTGTCGCCTGGCCTGCCGTAGCGGCAGCCCTCGGCCCACCAGCTCCGCGACGATCTCGGAAAGGCGGTGGTGTAGGGACTCGATCCCCATGGTGCCAGGGACGCTGCCCGCTGCTACGAAACCGAACGGCTCTAGCCGTGGGCTCTATTTGGGCGCTCTACTTGGGGTCGAGCCGATCGCCGACGTATATCGGGTAGCGAGACGCCACGATCTTGGCGACCGAGGACAGCGGATGCACCGAGAGCACTGCGACTTCCCCGATCACCACCGGCGGCCTAGCCTCACCCCCGTGCCGATAGACCGTGAAGATGTCTCCAGGCTCCACGCCGTCGCCCTCGCCGAGCTCGAGAAACACGACGTGGTCCTCGCCCAGCGACAGCACGCCGTCCTTGGCGTGCACGATCGTCGGAGCCTGCCTCAGGGATTCCGCCGCGACCGGTTCGTTGATCGGTCGCAGCGGCGTGCGGCGCTCCGATGGAACGGGCTCCAGCACGAACGGCTTGAGCCTCGAGCCGACGCGGATCGGTTCGCACGCCTCCGATACCTCGCCGATGGCGGTCTCGTCCTGCACCGACAACACCCGCACCCGACCGAGGTAGCGGTAGAGCCGGCCCACGACTCCGTCGTGGATCGGGTGCCGCACCACCACCGCGGGCTCGACGATCGTGAATTCGTCGCCGGCGCCCAGGCCTCCCGAACGCCCGCCGTCCAGGTACACGATGTCGCCGTCGTCGAGGCCGACCTTGATCGCGTCGACCGAGCCGAAGGTAGCGGAAACCTTGCCGCGTTCCGAGATGTCGAGCGTGGGGCCGAGCATCTCGTACTCCGACCCGATGATCGCGAACGGGAACTGCTCCTCGACTTGGCCGATGTAGCCCGAGCAGTAGATGTCGTCCGGGGTGCCCAACTGGACGAACGGGTTGACGCGTCGACCGCGCTGGAGGCCGCGGCCGTCGGCGGTGTCGTCGAGATCCTGACCAGGCTCGGCCAGCACGTCGGCAGCCTGCGACTCGACCTGGAAGCCGAGCACGAGCGGGTCCCCCGGGTAGATCCAATGGGCATCGAGGATGTACTGGTTGCGCTCCCAGATCTGCGGCCAGAGATACGGGTCGTTCAGGAAGCGCGCCGCGAGATCCCAAAGAGTGTCGCCACGCTGAATGATGTGGACCTGGGCTCCCTCGGCGATCGTGGCCGGCGGGTCCCACGCGGTCCAGTGATCCCCGACGAGCTTGAGATCGCGGGGGGGTTGCGGGCGCTGAGCCGCACTGGCCATGGCGACCATCAAGACCACCAAGCCAACGCATCCGGTGACGGTAACGCGCCTCATCTGCCAGACCTCCTCCGCGGCGCCCGACCGCGCGTTACATCCTGCACGCGGCGAATTCCCCATAGCCTTATGGAAACACAAGAGTACAGCTCGACCCTAGCGCGTAAACCGCGTTCGGGTCAAGACTTACGGCCCTGGGGCGGCGGGATCCCTGGCCGCCCTCTGGCTCGAGCACGCCGCGCGCTCGGTGCCGAGGGAGCCGGCGCAGTCAAGGGAGCCGAGCAATGCGCTCGGCGGCGACGAGGGCGGTGGCGGAGTCGGGAAAGCGACGCTGGATGTCACGATAGCTCTGTCGTGCTCCGGCATGGTCGCCCAGCTTCTCCAGCGCGGCGCCAGCCTTGAGCAGGGCATCGGGCACCTTGTTGCCCCTTGGATACCGCTCCACCGCCTCGCGGAACGCCGCCAGCGATCCGCGATAGTCGCCACGGGAGTACCGGCTCTCGCCGATCCAGTACAGGGCATTGTCCGCGAGCTCGGTATCGCCGTAGGCGGCAAGAAACCTCTGGAAGGTCGCCTCGGCCTCGACGTGCTGCCCCTGGTGATACAGCGTATAGCCTTGGTCGTAGACTTCCTGGCCAGCCGGCGACACCGGGAGGAGCCCCTCACCGGCCGATGCTTCCGCGACCGTGCTCGGCTTCACGTCCACCGGGCCTGCGGCCGGCGGCACCGGGCCTGCGGACGGCGGCTCGGAAGCCGGAAGGGGGGCGGGAGCTGCCACAGTGTCGACCGTCCGCATGACGGGCTCGGGCTCGTCGAGATCCTCCTCGACGATCGAGCCCGACCTGCCGACCCGAATCGGCACCTCGTCGACCACGGGTCCCGGTCGCGACGGGGCTGCGGCGCGCGCTTTCCGCTCGAGCCGAAGCTCGTTCTCGAGATCGATGACTCGATCACGCAATCGCGCGATCTCGACCACGCTCACGGTGGCCAGCTTCTGGAGCTCGAGGACTCGGCGCTCGAGCTCGGCGATCTTCTCGCTCTGGCGATCGTTGGAGGCGCGAGCGGGCGACTGTGTCTGGCTCGAGCCGATCGCGCACAGGGCGAGAACCAGGAACGGGGCAAGGGAGCGAGAGCGGGCTTGTTTCATCCTTCCGGAGCCTCCTCGACCGGCGCCTCGGCAGTCTCCGGCTCCCGCTGCGCACGACCGGGTTTCGGCCGACCGCGAACCTTGGCGACGAACTTGCTGTCCGGATACTCCCGGCGAAGGCGGTCGCAGGTCTCGGTCGCCTTCTCGTCCAGCTCGGCCAGATCGTAGGCGCGGCACTGGAGCGCCAACGCCTTGTCCATCGCTCCGAAGTCAGCGTAGTTCTCCATCAGGTACTCGAGACGGGCGATGGTCGCTCGGGGCCGACCGTAACGAAAGTAGAAATTGGCAACGTAGTACTCATGCTCGGCCAGACTATCGCGAACCCTGCGCAGGTACTGCAGCGCCTCCTCGATGTGCGGGCTGAGCGGGAACGAGCGCTGGAGGTCCTCGATCGCCTGCATCGCCTTGCGCGCGGTCTGCTGATCACGCGAGGGGGACTCCATCCGCTCGGCGAGACTCACCGCGATACGGAACTGCGCATAGTCGGCGCGAGGGCTGGTCGGGAAGCGGTTGAGGAAGTCCCGGTACCGGGTCTCGGCTTCCACATAGCTGTCGAAGCCGCCTTGCTGGAAGAGCGCGTCGGCGGCGAACAGCAGCCCGTCGCGGCCCGCGGTCGAGTTGGGCTCGACCTCGAAGGCATGGATCAGATACTTGCGCGCCTCGCGGAACTTTCCCTGCGCGAGCAGCTCCTTGCCGGCCTCCAGCGCCTCGGTCGCCGACAGGCGCAGGATGGGATCGTCCTTGGCGCCCGAACAGCCGAAGAGCCAAAGGAGGCAAGCCAATGGCGCGACCCAGCGTGCCGCAGCGCACCGCCGCGCGGCGCCCCGGGACCGGCACACCTGCGCGGTCACGCCGCCTCCCGTGCCGCCAGGGCACGAAGCCGCCGCGTGGTCGCCACCGGCTCGGCGGTGCCGAAGATCCCCGACCCGACCACCGCTACGTCGACACCGGCATCCCGCACCTGGGCGACGTTGGGCTCGGCAATGCCGCCATCCATCTCGATCTGGGTGCGCAACCCTCGGGCCGCGATCTCGGCACGCAACCGGCGCGCCTTCGAGAGCACGTAGGGCAGAAAAGGCTGCCCGGCAAACCCGGGGTTCACCGACATCAGCAAGACGAAGTCGATCTCCGGCAAGAGGTCCTCCAGCACCGAGACCGGCGTCCCGGGGTTGAGCGCCAGCCCGGCGCCAGCGCCCGCGTCACGCACGCGCCGAACCAGGCGGTCGTGATGGTCTGCCGCCTCCCAGTGGAACGAGAGCCACTGCGGCCGCAGCTCGAGGTAGCTGTCGAGCAGGCGCCCAGGGTCTTCGACCATCAGGTGTAGGTCCAGCGGCACACTGGTGGCGGTGGCCATGGCCGCCACCACCGGCGGGCCGAAGGTGAGATTCGGCACGAAGTGACCGTCCATCACGTCGACGTGCACGGAATCCGCTCCACCCTCGGCGCACAGGCGCAGGGCGGAGCGAAGGTCGCCGAGATCGGCGGCGAGGATCGAAGGCGCAATCTTCATTCGAGGGGGAACGAGGTTTCGGTCCGAAGCCGCTAACCGTCCTCGTGGGTCGCCACCACCAGCGTGATGGAGTCGCTGCGGCGCAGCGGGTAGCCGGCGAGCGGAGTATGTCTCAAGATCACGCCCTCTTCGACGCCGTCGTACGGCTCGTACTTGATGCTGCCGAAACGGAAGCCCCGGCTCTCCAGGTGCCGGCGTACCGCCTCGGCGTGTCGCGCCACCAGATCGGGCATGACGTAGGTCGAACCGCGATCCTCGATCGACACCACCACGTCGACGCTCGCTGTCGGGCTGACGCTTGCACCGGCCAGCGGCGCCTGGAGAGCCACGGTCCCGGGTTCGCCGCCGGTCCAGAACACTCGCGCCACGCGGCCCAGGGAGAGTCCCGACACCGCGAGCTGCGCCTGCGCGGCTCGCACGGTCTGGCCGGCCAGGTCCGGCACCTGCACCAGCTCGTGCCCCCTCGAGAGGATCACGCGCACGCGACCACCCTGCTTGACCGCCGAGCCAGCCGACGGATCCTGCTGGACCACGTGCTCCGCCGGCACCTTCTCGTCGAAGCGATCCTCCGTCTCGACGCGGCGCATGCGCAAACCGGCGCGGTCCAGCATCGCGCTGGCTTCCTCGAGCGGCAGCCCGACGATGTCCGGCACCGGCATCGCGCCCCCGCGCACGAAGGCGCTGAAGGACAGATACGAGGCGAGGCCCAGGACCGCGAACAGCAGGCCGGCGTAACAGAGGTAGAGCAGCCAGCGAAGGAGACGCCTGCCCATCCGGTCGAGTGTATCGAGCGTTGCAGGAGAAGGCGCGACCGGACGCGTCGCGTCTACTGCGAGGCTCCCGGCAGACTCTTGAGGAGGTCGAAGTAGAGCGCCATGGCCATCAGCAGCACGATCAGCACGAGGCCGAGCTGCGTCATCCGTTCCTTGACTCGCAGCGACAGATCGCGGCGCAGAGTGCTCTCGACGAGCAGGATCAAGATCTGGCCGCCGTCCAGGATCGGCACTGGCATCATGTTGAGGATGAACAGGTTCAGGCTGATCAGAGCCATGAAGAAGATCAGCTCCTTGAACCCGGTGCGCGCGGCCGCGCCGCTGATGCGGGCGATCTCGATCGGTCCGCCGAGCGCGCTCTGGGCCGAGATCTTGCGCTCGAAGATCTTGCCCAGGAACGCGAAGATCTCGAGCGTGGTGTCCCAGTTGTAGCGAGCGCTGCGGCGGAGCGCTTCGACCGGCGGGAAGCGCTGGAAATGGAACGTGGCGATGGAGATGCCGAGAACACCGTTGCCGTCCCGCAGCTCGGGCACGGCCGTGAGCGTGAACCGGCTGCCATCACGCTCCACGTCGATGCGCGCCTCCTGGCCGGCGAGCGGACGGATCGCCTGCTGAAACTCTTCGATGGTGCCGAGCGGCCTGCCGTTGACGGTTAGCAGGGCGTCGCCGTAGCGGAGGCCGGCGCGTGCCGCCGGGGTGTCCGGCATGACCTCGCGCACGCGCGGCGGGGCCGCCGAGTAGATCCCTGGGTCGCCCAGCTCGTACCGCGGAATCGTCGCCGGCGTGAGCACCGTCGTCTGGCGCTCGCTGCCCCGCTCGAACTCCACTTCGACCGGGCGGCCAGGCGAGGTCAGAAAGGTCATGCTGACCGCCTGCCAATCCGAGACCGGCTGCCCGTCGAGCGCCACGATGCGATCGCCACGCGCGAGGCCGGCCGCGGCCCCGGGCCCCTCGGGCAGGACCACCCCGATCTCGGTCGAGACCTCGCGCTGGTTGGGCAGGTCGGTCCCGGCCATGTAGACGGCCGCCACCAGGGCGATCGCCAGCAGCACGTTCATCGCCGGCCCGGCGAACAGGATCACCACCCGCTGCCAGCGAGGCTGGTTCAGGAAAGCCCCGGCATCGTCGGTGCTCTCCGACGGGTCGTGTCCGAAGAAGCTGACATAGCCGCCAAGCGGGATGAACGAGACTCGGTAGTCGGTGTCGCCGCGACGGAAACCCCACATCCGCTTGCCGAAGCCGAGCGAGAAGACCAGCACGCGGACCCCGAACAGCTTCGCGGCCAGGTAGTGACCCAGCTCGTGCACGAAGATGATGATGCCGGCCGCGAACAGGAACGCGAGGACGTTGCTGAGGATCTGCACGACCCGCCGTTATAGCCGTGGATGCCTCCGGCCGCAAGCAGGGCGGCCCTCGGCGGCCGGTCTTGCCCGCGCTCGCCGGGGACGGCTGCGGCGGCTCAGGTCCCTGGCTCGAGCCCCAACAGCACCAGCCCCACCAGGAGGGTTGGCGCCGCCAGCAGCAGGGCGTCGATGCGATCGAGCACACCGCCGTGGCCGGGCAGCGTGGTCCCCGAGTCCTTGGCACCGGCGCTCCGCTTGATCAGCGACTCGCACAGGTCGCCGAACTGGGCCGCTACAGCGCTCGCAGCGCCGACCACGAGCCACCGCCAGTCCACCTCGCCCAGGCGCGCCACACACCAGACCGCCACCAATACGATCGCCGCCGCGAAACCTGCGGCCGCCCCCTCCCAGGTCTTCTTCGGGCTGAGGCGAGGCGCCATGCGCCGCCTGCCGAATGCCTTGCCGACGTAGAACGCCGCCGTGTCCTGGGCCGCGACGATCGCGACGGCCAGCACCAACACCCAGGGATCGAAGCGGTGAAGGCGGTAGATGCTGTAGGCCGGCACCGCGAGGTAGGGCAAGGCGAGCGCCAGCAGGCCGGCGGCGGGCGCAGCGTGCTCGGCAGGCGTGCGCGCCGCGACCACCGGCACGAAGGCCGCAAGCACGAGGGCGGCGCCCAAGACGGGCGTGGACGGCGGGATCCCCCCGGCGTCGAGAAGCAGTGGCGCGGCCGCGCCGAGCGGCACCAGGAACGGCAGCACGCCGAACGGTCCGGGTTGGATGCGGCGCAGTAAACGCGCGAGCTCGATCGCCGCCAGGGTCAGCACCAACAACGCCGCGACCAGCACCCCGGCGCTCGGGAGCAGGAATACGACCGGCGCGATGACCGCCAAGAGCGCCAGCGCGGTGAGGAGGCGCCTCATGCTCGTGTCGTGGTTTGTCGAGCTACGAAACGCCGCAGCAGCGCACAGCGCATCCTCTGCTGTCCCGACCGCTGCTCGAATTCCGCGCTACACAGCTCGATTCGACGAGAGCGCGCAAGGTATCACAGGGCCACCGCCCGCTGCGGAGGCACACCGGACCTTCACTTAGCAGCCCGTGGTGGAACCCCCGTGGGCTGCGTTGGGAGCGCCGTGGGGCCGGATGCTAGGCGCGGGAGCGGTGGCGATGCTGGGTCCATCGCTGAGCGAGCGCAACACCGCAGACGGCCCCACGCCGCCCCAACC
>DATLFI010000113.1:0-22330 GCA_035524895.1 Thermoanaerobaculia bacterium
GCCTCGGCGGCGCGCACCAGCGAGGCCGTGCTCGGACCGAGCGCGCGCCGCTGTGCGTAGCGGATGAACGACGTGCGCTCGATCTCCCACTCCCAGCCCTCACGGCGGACACCTGGGGTGCGCAGCTCCTCCGGCAGCAGCGAGTCGAGCAGCTCCAGCCCCGTGCGCAGCGCCTCCAGCCCGACCTCTTCCTGCTCGTACTGGTAGGCCACGACGTAGTGTCCGCGCGGGCCGAGGCTGCGGGTGCGCCCGAACGAGACCTTGGCGCCGGCGATGTTCTGCAGCTCGAGCGCGACGTGCTCGAGCACGTGCCCCAGCCATGTACCCTCGTCTTCGCGGAGGCGGCGAAGGAACCCGCCGGGCTCCCCGTACGAACAACCGTGCTGCTGGAGGTCCGGGAGAGCCGCGACGAGACCACCCACGAAACCCTCACCCAATCGCGCCGAGGGCCAGTCCTCGAGCACACCGAGGTCGACCTGGACCTGAATGACCGGGAAGTGCGCCCAGCGGTTGGGACCGACGAAGACGTTGCGGGACAGGACCTTCATTGGGGCTCCGGGGGCGTGGCAAGCGCGTCAGTCGTGAACTGCCGATCGCCGACTGCCGAGCGCAGGCTGATGCTGTTTGGCGCGACCGGCGTACCTTCGATCCGGCAGATCGAAGCGGTCGCCATCCACGAGGAAGTGCATCCTCAGGTGGGACATGCTCACCGGCTGCCCAGGCTCCGCCTCGTCGACCGATGCGTGCATCAGCTCGGTGGCGTCGACGATGGTCACCAGCGACTGCCCCACGACCTCGAGCTGGCCCGAGGGCGGTATCACCGCCGCCGTGTTCTCGTCGATGCCGAGCCCGAGGAGCCGGGGGTTGTAGCCGAGCGCGAGCAGTAGTCGTCCTAGACGGTTGCGTTGGGAGAAGTGCTGGTCGACGATGATCTCGGGCAGAAGTCCCAAGCCCGGCGCGAGCGACGCGATGCCGGCGCGCGGCGCCACCCCCTCCTCGCCGTACGCGAGCATGTGCTCGGAGAGGATGGCGGCGCCCGCGGAGGTTCCTGCCACCACCATCTCGTCCTCGCGCACCCGCCGCTGGAGCAGGTCGGCCACGGGCGTGCCGCCGAGCACCTTGGCCAGCCGGAGCTGGTTGCCGCCGGTGAGGAAGACACCGTCCGCCTCGGCGAGGCGCCGCAGGTTCTCCTGGCGCGCGCAGTCGGAGCGGTGGTGCAGCGGCAGGACGGTCGCCGAGCGCGCGCCCAGGTCCTCGAGCACCTGCTCGTACTCCGGGCCGGTGCTCTCGAGCTGCGAAGCCGTGGGGATTACGATGATGCGCGCTCGATCGCCGCCGCACGCCTCGACGAAGCGCTGGAGCACGCTCCCGTCGCGCGTGCGCTCCTCGGCGCCGCCGATGGCGATGATGGTCGCGGCGCGCTGGCTCATCACGCTTCCTGCTCCTCGAACCGACCTCGCACCACCGGCACGCCGTCGCGCACGTGCCAGCGCCCGCGTGCCATGACGTCCTGGACCTCGAGGTCCTTGCCGAGCACCACCAAGTCGGCATCGACGCCAGCGCCGAGCCGGCCCTTGCCGGACAGCCGCAGCAGGCTGCCGGGGTTGGACGTGAACGGCGGCAGCGCGCGCTCGAGCGGCACGCCGGACTGCACCAGCCGGCGCAGCGCCTCGAACAGCGACGAGGGGCGGCCTACGCCGAAGTGCACGATGCGACCCTCGGCATCGAAGGTGGGCAACGATCCGCCGCCGTCCGAGCTGACCGTCAGGCGTTCGGGCGGCAGGCCGGCGGCCGCGAAGCGCTCGAACGCCTGCTCGACCGACAGCTCGTCGCTCGACGAGCGCTCTGGACCGGATAGCGGCGGGAAGGCGGTGACGTCGATGCCGCACCCGCGCCGGCAGAGCGCTGTTGCCTCCTCGAAGAGTGCGGCTCGACGGTTGACGTGGGTGGGGTAGAAGACGCGCGGTGGCAGCTCGCTGCGGTCGAGCGCGTCGCGCACCAGGGCGAGACCCCGCGAGCCGTCTCCGAGGTGGAGGTGGAGCAGGCCAGCCTTGCCGGTCTGGAGACCCGCGACATGGCACTCGCTGGCGATCCGCAGCAGCTCGTC
Source organism: Thermoanaerobaculia bacterium (assembly GCA_035524895.1). Taxonomy (GTDB): domain Bacteria; phylum Acidobacteriota; class Thermoanaerobaculia; order Multivoradales; family Multivoraceae; genus DATLFI01. Next base: position 2,108 of record DATLFI010000113.1, read on the forward strand.
GAGCGTCGGCTGCGACGACCTGTGGTCGCTGATCGCCAGCTCGCCGGCCCCGATCACCGGTTCGAGGTGCACGATATCGGAGCGCACGCTGCCGGTGAGTGTGGCCGGCGGCAGGTGATAGCCGCCGACCCAGCAACGCGTGCTCAGCCCTTCGGCGTCGAGTGCGCGGACCGCGGCCAGCAGGTCCGGCACCGAACGTGTCAGGTCGTCGGTGCCCAGCACTCCGACCGCGGTGGTGATCCCGGCACGCGTGAAGTCCGAGAGCTGGAGCGGCGGCACCCGGCTCGCCGGTCCCGACTCGCCGCCGCCGCCCGTGAGGTGGACGTGAGCGTCGATCAGACCGGGGACCACCCGCCGGCCACCGAGGTCGTGCGTTTCCTCCACCAGCTCGCTCGGCAGTCGCGGCAGCTCGGTAGCGAGGTGCAACAGCTTGCTGCCGCAGACCACGAGGTGGCGGCGGCCGAGAGGTGCCGGCGAGTACACCTCGGCGTTGAGCAGCAGCCGCAGCATGGACGGGGCGGCAGCGTAGCACGCTGGGCGCGCAGCGCCCCGGGGCCGGCGTCTTACTGCCCGAAGCGTTCGCCGCCCTCCTCGAGGTATCTGCGCTCGGCGGGCGTGGCCTCGCGTCCGAGCGCTCCGTTGCGGTGCGGGAAGCGGCCGAAGCGCTCGACGATTGTCAGGTGTCGCCGGGCGAAGTCGAGCGCGTTCTCGAGCTGCGCGCGCCAACTCGGCGACGCAGCGCGCGCGATCCGCTCGTAGTGCGCCACGCCTTCGCGCTGGAGCGCGAGGTCCTCGGTGTGCTGGTACGGCATCAGCAGGAAGACCTGCTCGATGGGCTGCAGCTCGTCGAGATGGCCGTTCGCCGCACCCTCACGCGCCAGCTCGAGGGCGCGTGGATCGTGGTCGAACGCGGCGCCGCTGCCGCGGTGGAGGTTGCGGGGGAACTGGTCGAGCAGGATCACCAGCGCGAGTCGACCGCGCGCGGTCGCTTGCCAGACATCGAGCTCGCCGGCTGCCGCCGCTTCGACCCAGCCGCCGAAGCGACCGGCAATCTGGCGATCGATGTCCGGCGAGGCGCCGTACCACACGCTGGAGCGAGCCGCCGCGGCGCTTGGGTCGGCGACGGACTCGCCGAACCAGAAATCGAGCACCGCCTCGGGGGTGGGAGCTGGGTGTTGCGGATCCTCGAGAGTCATGGCGACACGCCGAGGATACGATCCCGGCGCCGTGAACGAGAGCCCTGCACACGAAAGTCGGCCGCCCTCGAGCCGCGGCGCGGCCGCGGCGCCGTCCGCCGGCGCGCCGCGCGAGGTCTACGCGGCACGCCTCGGCGAGCGCGAGCGCGACCTCGCGCTGTGGTCGCGACGCGAGGGCGCGATCTCGTACTCGCGGCTGGCGGTGGTGGTCGCGGGCCTGGTCGCGGCGTGGCTCTCGGTCCAGGCGAACGTGTTCTCACCATGGTGGCTGGTGGTGCCGGCAGTCCTGTTCCTGCTCCTCTTGCAGGTGCACGAGCGCGTGCTGCGGAGCCGCGACCGGGCGCGCAGCGCCGTGGACTTCCACCGTCGCGGCCTGGAGCGGCTCGACAGCCGCTGGGCGGGTCGCGGCGACGCGGGCGAGCGGTACATCGAGCAGAGTCGCGAGGGTCGCGTGGAGCACCTGTATGCCTCCGACCTCGATCTCTTCGGCCGCGGCTCGCTGTTCGAGCTGCTCGCGGTGACGCGCACGCGAAGTGGCAGCGACACCCTCGCGGGCTGGCTGCTGCGACCCGCGGCGCCCGCGGAGGTGCGCGAGCGTCAGGCCGCGGTCGCCGACCTGCGCGGTCGCCTCGAGCTGCGCGAGGAGCTCTTTGCACTGGGTGAGGAGGTGCACGCCCGCGTCGACGAGCCGGGCGAGAGCATCGCCGGCGCCGCGCTGCGGGACTGGGCCGCCGCGCCGGAGCAGCTCGGCGCCTTCCGTCTGTTGCGTTGGCTGCTGCCCTTCGTCGCCCTGGCCAACATCGCGGCTGCCGCTGGGTGGGCGTTTTGGGGGCTCGGGCCGCGACCGCTGTTGGTGCTGGGCCTGTGCGAGACCGTAGGGTTCCTGTTCCTGCGCGGGCGCATCCTGGAGTCGGTGCGCGGCATCGACCGGGCTGCGCGCGACCTCGCGGTGCTGGCCGGGCTGCTCGACCGGTTCGAGGCGGAGCGCTTCGAGGCGCCGTGGCTGGCACGGCGCGGCGAGGCCCTGCGCTGCGGCGAGCAGGGTGCGGCGCACGAGGAGCCGCCCGGCGAGCGCGTGCGCGGTCTCCAGCGCCTGGTCGACCTGCTCGACTCGCGACGCAACCCGCTGTTCGCACCGCTCGGCGCCCTGGTGCTCTGGACCACGCAGCTCGCGTTCGCGATCGAGGCTTGGCGCCGGCGCCACGGCCGGGACGTGTCGCACTGGATGGAGACGCTCGGCGAGCTCGAGGCCGCCGCCGCTCTCGGCACTTACGCCTTCGACAATCCGGGCGACCCGTTCCCCGAGATCGTCGAGGCGGCCGCTGGTTCGACGGCCCCGACGCTCGCGGGCAGCGCGCTGGGTCACCCGCTGCTGCCGGAAGCCGCCTGCGTGCGCAACGACGTCGAGCTGGGCGGCGAGGCCGGAGCGCCGCGGGCGCTGATCGTCAGCGGCTCGAACATGTCGGGCAAGAGCACGTTCCTGCGCACGTGCGGGGTCAACGTGGTGCTGGCGCAGGCGGGCGCGCCGGTGCGCGCGTCGTCGCTTCGTCTCTCGCCGCTCGCGGTGGGCGCCTCGATCCGCGTGGTGGACTCGCTGCAGGAGGGCGAGTCGAAATTCTACGCCGAGATCACGCGGCTGCGCCGCATCCTCGACCTCACGCGCGACGAGTTGCCGGTGATCTTCCTGCTCGACGAGATCCTCCACGGCACCAACTCGCACGATCGCCGCATCGGCGCCGAGGCGGTGATCCGCGCGTTGCTCGAGCGCAGCGCGATCGGCCTCGTCACCACCCACGACCTGGCGCTCGCGCGCATCGCCGAGGAGCCCGCGTCCAGTCTGTCGAACGTGCACTTCCAGGACAGCCTCGAGGACGGCCGCGTGCGCTTCGACTACCGCTTGCGCGAAGGTGTGGTGCAGCGCTCGAACGCGCTGGCGCTGATGCGCGAGGTGGGGCTGGAGGTGTAGTGAGGCTCTCTGATCGGTAGCGGCTCGGCTCGTCCGGCACCGAGGTACCACAGGACCAGGCGCTCGAGCAGGAGCACCCAGACCGCCAGCAGCAGGTCCTCGACCTCGAACGGCGAAGCCAGCGCGCGCAGGCTCTGCGGGAGCCTTTCGCGCCAACCGTCGTGGTGCGTCGCCGAGCTGGTCAACGGGTGGGTGCTGGCGGCGGCGGGGGCGGGATGCGGGGAAGCTGTGGCAACGGTGGCGGCGTCATCCTACCCACCACGACCAAGCTGAAGTCGTCGCGCAGCGCGGCGCCTGCGAGGTGCCGGTCGAACGCGCCGAGGATCGCCTCGTGCGCGGTTTCCGGCGTGTTGTTCTGCTCTACGAGCTGGCTGAGTCGCTCGTAGCCGAAGGCCTGCTCGACGCGGTCGAGTGCTTCGGGCAGGCCGTCGCTGTAGAGCACCAGGAGGTCGCCGTTGTGGAGCTCGGTCGAGCCGAAGGGCACGTCGAGGTCGCGACGCAGGCCGAGCGGCAGGCCTCCGGCACCGATCTCCTCGACACGACCATCGGCCGCTCGGCGCAGGAGCGGGAACGGGTGCCCGGCGGTGGCCCAGTCGAGCCTGCCGGTCGAAGGGTCGAGCAGGCCGTAGAACAGGCTCATGAAGGCCTGGCGACCGCCGATGCGCACCAGGCTGCGGTTGAGCAGGTCGAGCACCGCGCGCGGCGACGGGTCGAGGTCGAGTGCGAGGTTGAGCGCGGAGTTGGCGATCGCCATGAGCAGACCCGCCGCCATGCCGTGACCGCTCGCATCGCCCACCACCAGCGCGACGCGCCCATCCTCGAGCACGGCGAAGTCGTAGTAGTCGCCGCCGACTTCGTTGGCGGTGCGGTAGGCGTGGCGGATGCGGTAGCCCGGCAGCAGCGGCGTGGTGTGCGGCAGCAGCTCCCGCTGCAGGGCACGCGCGACCTCCAGCTCGTCGCGCACGCGCACCTGCTCGACCAGCTCGAGCCCGAGCAACAGCACCAGGCCCGCGATGCTGAAGACGAACCACAGCGGCGACGAGTCGAAGACCAGACGACCCCTCAGGTCCAGGGCGAAGCCGAAGTCGAGCAGGCCCAGGAACGCCGAGAACAGGGAAGCGAGGAACAGGACGCGGCGCGCCGGGCTGAGGCGGCGCGAGAACCCGGCGAGGACCAACCGCGCCCGGTAGAGCGCACGGCGGAGCGGCTCCTTGGGCTCGGGGCCCAGGCCGTGGTCCCGCGTCAGGACGCTGTAGGCGTCGGGCGCCTCCTGGTCGAAGAGCCGCGCCAGGTCGCGCGGACGTACGCCGCCGGTGGTCTCGCGCAGCAGGGTGTCGACGCCCTGGAACAGCCGATCGGCGTGCTCGCGGGGCGAACGCCGCGCCCGTCGCGTCGAGGAGGTGGAGTGGTCGGAAGCTGGCGGCGCGGCCATGATTCCTGTGCACTACGGCCAGGCGGCCGCGGAGTTCCGGGCACGGTCCGCAGCCGGGCTCTTCCTGTCGCCGACTGCCGACCGCCGAATGCGTTGCTCAGGCCTTGAACAGGCTTTGCATGCGCATCGCAAGGCCCATATCGCCGCCGATCCGCAGCTTGCCGCCCATGAACGCCGACATCCCGTCGAGCCGACCCTCGATCAGATCGACGAAGTCCTGGGCCGCCATGCTCAGGGTCATGGTCGGGCTCGGGTGCTGGCCGGGTGTGACCTCGCACTGCCCGTCGTGGATGTGCGCGGCGTACTGGCCGCCGCCCTCGCCACTGATGTCGTACTGGATCACCGCGTTCAAGCCCTGCGCGGCGCTCGGGTCGAGTCGGGTGGGCATCGCCTGGAAGATGTCCTGGACGGCCTGGGCAGTATCGCTCATGGGGTTCTGACTCCTGGTCGATGTCAGGCTTGGGACTGGCAGACTTCGCGCGCAGTATAGGCCTTGCGCGTCACGGCTCCGGCTAGCTCTGGAGTGCGCCCGCGTTCTCGATCGGCAGTGGGTCGATCGGCACTGGGTCGATCGGAGCGGCGGGAGCGAAACCGAAGACTCGCGAGTAGAAGTAGAGCTCTGCTTCCATCGCACGCGTCTGCGCGTCGGCGTTGCGGAAGCCGTGCCCTTCGTTGGGGAATGTCACGTAGGCGACGGGAACTCCTTTTGCGCGCAGCGCCGCGACCATGGTCTCGGCCTGGTTGGGCGGCACGACCTTGTCCTCGAGACCCTGGAAGAAGATCACGGGGCAAGACAGCCGATCCGCGGCGTGCAGCGGCGAGCGCTCCAGGTACACGCTGCGCGCGTCTGGATAGGGTCCGATCAGGCGGTCGAGGTAGCGCGACTCGAACTTGTGCGTGTCGCGAGCCAGGCCCTCGAGGTCGGCGACGCCGTAGTAGCTCGCGCCGGCGGCGAAGGCGTCGCGGAACGCGAGAGCTGCGAGCGCGGTGTAGCCGCCGGCGCTGCCGCCGCGGATCACCAGGCGCCCCGGATCGGCGAGCCCGAGCTGCGCGAGATGCCGGGCCGCCGCGACGCAGTCGTCGACGTCGAGGATGCCCCACCGTCCTTCGAGCGCGCGGCGATAGGCGCGACCATAGCCGCTGCTGCCCCGGTAGTTCACGTCGACCAGCGCGAAGCCGCGGCTGGTCCAGAATTGCACCGGGAGATCGAGAGCGTTGTCGCTCGCCGAGGTTGGTCCGCCGTGGCTCTTGACCAGCAGCGGGGGGTGCTCGCCGTCGGGCCCGCGAGACCCTGGGTTGCGCGGCGGATAGTAGAAGGCGTGGACCTCGCCGCCGTCGGCTCCGGGGAACGAGATCGGCTCGCCAACCGACACCACTGCCGAGTCGAGCTGGGGGCCAGAGGGCCGATACACCTCGACGAGCGTGCCCTTCACGACATCGAGCCGGAAGATGGCGTTGGTTTGCAGGGGCCCGCTGCCGACGAGGTAGACGGCATCCCCCGAGGCGCCAGAATCCCCCGAGGCAGCTGATGCGAGCGAGTGCAGGTAGGTCTGGGCACTCGGCAGGACCGTGACGGCGCCGCTGCGCGCGTCGATGCGGCGAAGCTGCCAGATGCCGTCGCGGGTGGCCGCGGCGACCACGGTGTGTCTGCCCGCGAAGACATGGTTGCGGAGCCCGCAGACCCACTGCGGCGGCGCGTACTCGGCTTCCTCCAGCGCCAGCGGGTCTGGATCGGTCTCGGCGGCGAGAGCGCTGCGGTAGAGGTTCCAGTAGCCGCGGCGGTCGGAGATGAAGAGCAGCCTGCCGTCGGGCGACCACGCCGGTTGGGACAGGGACTCTCCGCGCCCGCCCGCCACGCATAGCGCTTCACCCAAGGAACCGTCGCGCAGGACGGGCGCGCGCCAAACCTCCGAGGCGTCCCACGGCATGTCCGGATGGCTCCAACTGAGCCAGGCGAGGTGGGCGCCGTCGGGGCTCGGGCGTGGCGAGGAGTAGAAGTCGGCGCCTTCGTGCAGCAGGCGCGCCGCAGACGGCGTCGCCGCTTCGGCGTCGATCGCGACGATCGCAGCGCGAGGCTCTTCGCCGGCGCGGTACTCCTCGCGCACCGCCAGGATGCGGCGGCGCTCCGCGTCGGGCACCAAGTCGGCGTAGGCGGCGTCGGCGGGGAGCGTGAGCGGTTCGGGAGCGACCCCGGGCCGCTGGCGGAACACGCGGCCGTCGGGAAAAGTCGCGAAGAAGACGAAACCATCGAGCGCGCAGTAGGCGCCGCCGCCGTACTCGTGCACGCGAGTGCGCGCGGAGAAGCCGGCCGGCAGCCGGTCGCAGGGCACACCACCGTCGAGCGGCAGCTCCACCACCACGGTCCGCCCGCCCTCCGCGGGCCGCCGCTCGCTCCAGTAGAGCGAGCCCCCTTCGATCTGGAGCTCGGCGAGCCTCACGGATGCCGTCGCCGCGTCGCGCGCGGAGAGCGGGGAGGGCCAGGAACCGTAGGGAGCGGTTTTCATCGTCGCCGCGGCACGCTCCAGGCACCTCGTTCGCTACTCATCCGTCACACACCCCTCCGACGCCGAGCGCACGGTGCGCACGTAGCGGCGGAGCACCCCCCGAGCCGCCTCGGGTGGCAGCGTCGCCGGCTCGAGCTCGGTGCGGCGACGCTCCAGCTCGTCTGGGGATAGGTCGACGTCGAGAGTGCGGCGGCGGGCGTCGATCGTGATGCGATCGCCGTCGCGCACCAGCGCGAGCGCTCCGCCCTCCTGCGCTTCTGGCGTTACGTGGCCGATGAGAAAGCCGTGGGAGCCGCCGGAGAAGCGACCGTCTGTGATCAACGCGACCTGGTCGGCGAGGCCGGCGCCGACCAGGGCCGAGGTCGGCGTGAGCATCTCGGGCATCCCAGGGCCGCCCTTGGGACCCTCGTAGCGGATCACCACCACCGAGCCGGCGGAGATTCCGCCGCGCTCGAGCGCCCCGAGCATTGCCTCCTCGCGGTCGAAGACGCGCGCCGGACCTTCGAAACGCTCTCCCTCTTTGCCGGTGATCTTCGCCACGGCGCCTTCCGGCGCGAGGTTGCCGTAGAGGATCTGGATGTGCCCGGTCGGCTTGAAAGGATCACTCAGCGGCCGCACCACGTCCTGACCCGCGGCGAGGCCGGGGAGCGGAGCCAGATTCTCTGCCACCGTCTGTCCGGTAACGGTGATGCAGTCGCCGTCGAGCATCCCGGCTTCCAGGAGCAGCTTCATCACCGCCGGCGTGCCGCCGACGCGGTGCAGGTCCTCCATCACGTAGCGGCCCGACGGCTTGAGGTCGGCGAGGAAGGGCACGCGGTCCGAGATGCGCTGGAAGTCGTCGAGCGCCAGTGGCACGCCGACAGCGCGCGCCATTGCGATCAGGTGGAGCACTGCGTTGGTGGAGCCGCCGAGCGCCATCACCATCGCCATCGCGTTGTCGAACGCCGCGGGCGTCAGGATTTGGCTCGGGCGGAGGTCCAGCTCGAGCAGCTTGCGCACCGCGGCGCCGGCTCGCTGGCACTCCTCACCCTTTTCGGGCGCGGTCGCCGGAGTCGACGACGAGTACGGCAGCGACATGCCGAGTGCCTCGATCGCCACCGCCATGGTGTTGGCGGTGTACATGCCGCCGCAAGCGCCGGCGCCTGGGCAGGCGTGGCGCACGATTGCCTGCCGCTCCTCCTCGGTGATGCGGCCGGCGATCGCCTCGCCATAGCTCTGGAACGCCGACACCACGTCGAGCGGTTTGCCCTGCCACGAGCCGGGGCGGATGGTGCCGCCGTAGACCACGAGCGCCGGCCGGTCGAGGCGGCCGATGGCGATCATGCAGCCCGGCATGTTCTTGTCGCACCCGGGGATCGAGACGTTGGCGTCGTACCACTGCGCGCGCATCACCGACTCGATCGAGTCGGCGATCAGGTCGCGGGAAGGCAGCGAGTAGCTCATGCCCTCGGTGCCCATCGAGATGCCGTCGCTGACTCCGATGGTGTTGAAGCGCAGACCCACGCAGCCCGCCGCCTCGACGCCGCGCTTGACCTCCGCGGCGAGGTCGAGCAGGTGGAGGTTGCAGGTGTTGCCCTCCCACCACACACTGGCGATGCCGACCTGGGGCTTGGCGAGGTCCTGCTGGCGCAGACCCGCGCCGTAGAGCATCGCTTGCGATGCTCCTTGCGCGCGCGGTTCGGTGATGCGCGAGGAGAAGCGGTTGAGCTTTACCGTCGTCATGGAAGCTATGGAGGATTATCACAGAGCGAGTCGCCCCAGCTCCTCCAACGCCCAGTCGACCCGCTCGGACCACTCGACGGCGGCGTTGAGCCGCAGGCAGTTGCGGAAGCGTCCGCTGGCCGAGAAGATCGGACCAGGAGCCGTGCCGATGCCACGCTCGAGCGCTCGCTCGAAGAAGGTGAGCGCGTCGAAGCTCCCCGGGACCTCGACCCACAGCACGTGACCGCCGGCGGGCCTGGTGACCCGAGTGCCGGCGGGGAAGTTGGCCGCCACGGCAGAGCTGGTCCGCATCAGGAGCTCGCGGTAGGTCCGGCGGAGCTTGCGCAACAGCCGGTCGTAGCCGCCGCGCTCGAGGTAGCGCGCCACCGCGAGTTGCGAGGACGGCGCTGCCGACACCCCTCGCGCGTTCTTGAGCCGGAGCACTTCGTCTCGGTATCGACCCGGCACCAGCCAGCCGACGCGGTAGCCGGGCGTGAGGGTCTTGGAGAACGAGGAGCAGAGCAGGACGGCGCCCTCGCGGTCGAACGACTGCAAAGTGCGCGGGCGCACGTAGTCGTGCAGCAGGTCGCCGTAGACGTCGTCCTCGAGGAGCGGCACGCTTCGCTCCGCGCACAGCTCGACGACCTGTCGGCGACGCTCCTCGGGCATCGAGTGCCCAAGCGGGTTGCCGCACGTCGGCGCCAGCGCACAGGCGGCGATCCGCTGCGCGCCAAAGGCGCGCTCCAGCTCGTCGAGGTCGATACCCTCGACCGGGTCGGTGGCGATCTCGAGCGCGCGCAGGTGCTGGGCCGCGAGCGCCTCGTGGAGACCGAAATAGGTCGGAGACTCCACCGCGACGACATCTCCCGGTTTGGTCACCGCGCGCAGCGCCAGGTCCATCGCCTGCTGGGCGCCCGAGGTCGTGACGATCTCGTCGGGCGCCAGCACCGAGCCGCCGTGGAGGGCTCGTCGGGCGACCTGGCGCCGCAATGCGAGCGACCCCGCGAGCTCGTCGTAGGAGAAGCAGACGTCCGGCTCCTCGCGTAACGCTCGCGCGTGCTCGCGGTGGAGCGCCTGCACGGGAAAGAAGCTGGGGCTCGCGATCGCCGCGCCGAAGGGCACCAGCCGCGGATCGTTTGCCTGCTGGCGCACGCGCAGGATGAGCTCGACGGTGCTCGGGGAACGGGGGCGCGCGGCTGTGTCGGTGCGCTCCGGCACCGGAGCGGTGGGCCGCCGCGCCACGAAGAAACCCGACTTGGGCCGGGCTTCGACCAGGGCGCGGCTCTCGAGCACGCGGTACGCCTCGACCGCGGTGGTGATGCTCACCTGCTGGTCACGGCTGAGCGCGCGCACCGATGGCGCGCGGTCGCCGGGCCGCAGTGTCCCAGCCTCGATCAACGACGCGAGCCGGTCGGCGACCTCCTCGTACAGGGGAGTGCCGGCGCGGTGACTGGCAGGTTGCGGCGCGGTGCGAGGGATCGGCATTGGCGTTGGGGGGCGGCGTGCGGCGTAGTGAAGAGCGAAGGGCTGCTGTGCCGCCTGCAGCGTCGGGGGCGCCCGCGGGCGACGGCGGAAGCGGTTCTGGAGCGACCATTTAGCACAGTCTGCTCAGTGCCCATCTGTAACGGTAACAGATCGACCTAGCTGTATCTGTACCTGACGCCACGTCCGGGGGCAGGATTCGCCATCCCGGACAGGCAAAGCCTCCGCCCGGGCACCGAAGGGCTTCACCATGACCGCCCCAGCGACCACCCCCACTACCGCTATCGCCGACCAGAAGAAGCTGCTGCTGCCGCTCGCGTTCGCCGCGGTCTATCTGATCTGGGGCTCGACGTATCTCGCGATCCGCCTCGCGGTCGAGACCATGCCGCCGTTCCTGCTCGCCGGGATACGCCACCTGGTAGCTGGCGCCATGCTCTACGGCTACCTGCGACTCAGCGGCGTCGCGCCGCCGTCGCGCCAGCAGTGGCTGGGCGCGCTGGCTGTCGGCACGCTGCTGTTGTGCGGCGGCAACGGCCTGGTCACTTACGCGCAGCAGACCGTGCCCTCGGGCCTGACCGCGCTGCTGATCGCCACCGTGCCGCTGTGGATGATCGTGCTCCACCGCTTCGTCTTCCGTGGTGACTCCCCGGCACTGGCGACCTGGTTTGGCGTCGCGCTGGGCGCTGGCGGCGTGGTGCTCCTGATCGGGCCAGATCGCATCGGTTTCGCGGGGACGCCCCTAGCGGGAATGGGCATGCTCCTCGTGGCAGCGGTCCTGTGGGCCTTCGGCTCGTTGTGGTCGCGGCGGCTGACCTTGCCGCCCTCGCTGTGGATGTCGGCGGCTGCACAGATGCTCACGGGAGGCCCGGTGCTGCTGGTTGTCGCGTCGATCTCCGGCGAGTGGGCAGCCTTCGAGCCGGCACAGGTGAGCACGAGCTCGATCCTGGCGTTCGTCTACCTCGTGGTGTTCGGATCGATCGTTGGGATGACGGCGTATCTCTACATGCTGCGCTACGCCACGCCCGCAGCGGTCGGCACTTATGCCTTCGTCAATCCGGCGGTGGCCGTGATGCTCGGCTGGCTGGTGCTCGGCGAGACCCTCGACGCGCGCTCGAGCCTCGCGATGCTGCTGATTCTCGGCGGTGTCGCGACCATTCTCGCGGCGCAGGCATTGGGTGCGCGCCGGGTGCGGCGGCGCGCCTGCGAGGCTGCGGCGTAGGGCGCGCCGCGCCTTCGAACGCGGCGCGTGGCTGCTCAGGTCTCCGTAGGTGCAACCTCGGAGCCCGGGGGACCGTAGGGTCGGAGGACTCGAGATCGTGGAGCCACGCCAACCCCGCGGCGAACGACCGCGGTGCGGAGAGGTCATGAGCGAAGTCTGGAGTGATCTGCGGTACAGCCTGCGGATGCTGGTAAAGAGCCCGGTGTTCACCGCGGCGGCGGTGCTGACCCTCGCGCTCGGCATCGGGCTCAACGCCGCGACGTTCTCGGCGGTTCGCGGCATCCTGTTGCGGCCGCTGGCCGGAGTCGCGGATCCCGAGCAGCTGGTGCAGGTCTACCTCAAGTGGCCCGGCATGGACTTCGGATCGCTCTCGATCCCGCTCTATCAGGACCTGCGCGATCGCTCCGGCCAGGTCTTCGAGGATCTCGCGGCGTACTACTTCACGCCCATGTCGCTGTCGGCCGAAGGCCGCAGCGAGCGAGTCATGGGCATGCTGGTGAGTGCCAACTTCTTCCAGACCTACGGGGTGACACCGGCGAGGGGTCGCGCCTTCCTTCCAGGCGTCGAGGACCGCGGGCCGGGAGCTCACCCGGTCGCGGTTCTCGGCCACGGTTTCTGGCAGGACCGCTTCGGTGCCGACCCGAGCGTGGTCGGGAACACCATCGTCCTCAACGGCCAGCCCTTCGACATCGTGGGCATAGCTCCCTCCGACTTCAAGGGCCCGGTGACGTTCGCGGCGATCCCGATCTACGTGCCGCTCATGATGCAGGGAGAGATCCAGCCAGGGCAGAACCTCATCGAGGCGCGCGGCAACAACATGATGAACGTGGTGGGGCGGCTCCGCGACGGCCAGGCGGTCGAGAGCGCGCGGCAGGCCGTGGACGCCGCCCTGCGGCAGACCCAACAGGAGCATGTCGCCTTTCACGAGGACGTGCTGGGCGCAACCCTGGTGCTCCAGAACGAGGCCGGCATCCACCCGACGTTCCGCAACGCGCAGGTTGGTATGAGCGCTGTGATGATGGTGGTCGTCGGGCTGTTGCTGCTGATCGCTTGTGTCAACGTAGCCAACTTGTTCCTGGCCCGCGCCCGCGAGCGCCGTCGCGAGATGGCCGTGCGGCTCAGCCTCGGCGCCGGCCGGCGGCGTATCGTCCAGCAGTTGCTCACCGAGAGCCTCGTCTTCAGTCTGCTCGCCGGTGTCGCGGGAATGGGGTTAGGGAGGATCGCGATCGGCTTCCTGCGTCGCGTGCGGCCGCCCATCGACGGGCCGTGGGACTTCGGCATCGCCATGGACCGGCCCGTGCTCCTGTTCACGCTGCTCGTGTCGCTCGCCGCCGGCTTCTTGTTCGGGCTGGTCCCAGCGCTGCAGGCAACACGACACGACCTGGTGTCCGCGGCGCGCGGCGAGTCGGATGCGCGGGGCGGGCGCTCCCGCCTGAGCGGCGGACTGGTGGTGGTGCAGATAGCGCTCTCTCTGTTCCTGCTGGTGAGCGCAGGTCTCTTCCTGCGCAGCCTCCAGGGCGCAACACGCATCGATCCCGGTTTCGACGAGCCCGGTCACCTGGTCATGGCCTCCGTGGATCCTGGGCTGCAGGGCTACGGTACGGAGCGATCTCGTGAGTTCCTCGACCGTCTCGTGGACGAGGTGTCGGCGCTCCCCGAGGTCACGGCGGTCGGGCTGATCGATCAGATGCCGCTCAGGGTGGGCGGCAGCGACCGTGGTGTGACGATCCCCGGGTACGAGTTCGCCGAGGGCGAGCGACGTTCCCTGCACTACGCGCGCGTGACCGAGGGCTACCTCGACGCGATGGGCGTCGAGCTGATCGCGGGTCGCACCTTCACCCGTCAGGACGACGCCGCCGGCGCGCCGGTGATCGTCGTCAACCAACGCTTCGCCGAACGCTTCTGGCCCGGCGAGTCGGCGCTCGGCAAGATCGTGCAGACCGCGGGACGGGATCGCGAGATCGTCGGGGTGGTCCAGACCGGCAAGTACCGGAGTCTCGGCGAGCCTCCGACCGAGTTCATGTACCTGCCGCAGCGCGAGCTGTTCACCACCGGCATGTCGCTGGTGGCCCGGACGCGCTCCGATCCGGCCGCGGTGCTGCGCGCGGTGCAGGGCGCGGTGCGCGCGATGGACGCCGAGATGCCGGTCTTCGACGTGCGCACGATGGAAGACCACATGGGCATCGCCCTCCTGCCCGCGCGGCTCGGCGGCGCGGTGCTCGGTCTCTTCGGGATCCTGGGCTTGACGCTCGCCGCCGTGGGCATCTACGGCGTCACCGCGTACTCGGTCGCCCGCCGCAGACGGGAGCTCGGCATTCGCGTCGCCATGGGCGCCGACCGGTCCTCCGTGCTCCGCATGGTGCTGAGCGAGGGCATGCGCACGACCGCCCTGGGCGTAGCGATCGGCCTCGCCGCGGCCGCCGGCGCGGCACGGCTGGTGCGTGGGCTGCTCTACGACACCAGCGCTTTCGACCCGGTCGCCTTCGTCGGCGTGCCCGCGGTGCTCGCGGCTGTGGCTCTGCTCGCTGTCTACGTGCCGGCGCGCCGCGCCGCGGGGCTCGAGCCGATGCGGTCGTTGCGCGCCGAGTAGCGAGTCGCCGGGGCTATGGGGTCGCGGCTTCGAGCTCGCGCAGCCGCTCGCGGTCGCCCTCGAAACGCTTGCCGGCGGCGTAGAAGAACGGGATCGCGACCAGGGACAGCAGCGTGAACCCGAGCAGCGTCTTGGTGTAGGGCTCCTCGACACCTGCGGCGATCAGCCGGTCGATCAGGAAGCCGCCGGCGGTGATGCCGAAGCCGAGCCCGACGAGGTTCAGCAGCAGGATGTAGAACGCCACGACCGTGGCGCGGATGCGCGCCGGCACCAGCTCCTGCACCGTCGAGAAGGTGGGTCCGTAGAAGGTGCCGAGCTTGAAGAACCCGAGGAAGATGCCGAGCCAGAAGAAAATGCTGTCGGGCTCGACCAGCCGGTAGGCGACGAAGAACGGGGCCATCGCCAGGCCGAGCCACACCAGCAGCATCGGGCGCCCTTGCCCGGTGCGCCGCAGCCACCAGTCGCCGGCGACGCCGCCGACCAGGTTGCCCAGGATCCCGCCGGTCATGCCGATCCAGCCGGTCGCCTGGGCGATGAAGGCCCGGTCGAAGCCGCGTTCGCGCACGTACCAGAGCTGGTCGAAGGCCGCCGCGCCGAGGATGAAGTGGAGCGCGACGCCGCCGGCGAGCGTGTAGCCGAGCGCGGGAGCTGTGCGCAGCGCACGCCACAGCGTGGTCGCGATGTCGCGAAAGCTCTGGCGCTGCCTTGCGGCGGCGCCGGCCGCATGGGTCGCAGGGTCGTGCCGCGGCTCGCGCACGAACAGCATCACGACGGAGAGCACGAGCCCGATCGCGCCTAGCGCGTAGAACGACCCTCGCCAGCCGATCGCCGGACCGAGGTAGCCGGCCACCAGCAGGCTGGCGCCTACCCCGATCGGCACACCCAAGTAGTAGATGGCTGCGGCGAATCCGAGCCGGGCGGCCGGGAAGCGATCCGCGAGCAGCGACATCGACGTCGGCGTCAGCGCCGACTCGCCGACGCCGATGAACGCGCGCGGGATCGCCAGCGACACGAAGCCGCGCGCGGCACCCGAAGCGGCGGTGAGGGCGCTCCACAGCGCGAGGCCCGCTGCGATCAGGCGGGGCCGGTGGACCATGTCGGCGAGCGCGCCGGTCAGCACGCCCATCGTGGCGTAGAAGAGCAGGAAGGCGAAGCCGGTGAGCAGCCCGAACTGGGCGTTGGTGAGCCCCAGGTCCGGGACGATGAAGTTGGCGAAGCTCGCGAGGAGCTGGCGGTCGACGAAGTTGAGGACGTTGAGGAGCGTGAGGAAAGCGAGGAAGCCGTAATCGCGCGCCGAGACTCGGCCGGAAGGGTCGACCACGCCGTTCTCCATTCGAGGAGCCAGAGTTGTGCGAGAGCCAATCAGCCGCAGGATCCTACAGCGCCGAGGGCCGCGACTATCGCGCGTTGTCCCGGTCCCTCGCGTGAGGCCACTCGTGTTAGAAGAGCTCGCGTGAGAACACGCATGTTAGAGAATGAGGCCGCGATGAGTAGGTTCCCCCTCCCGCGGCGGGCGCGCTCGTGAAGTGCGCGCACTGCGGCGCGCCGCTGCCCCTTCGATCGAGCCACTGTGCCCACTGCCGCGCGGCGCACGACGCCGACCTGAGGGTGCTCGGCCGGCCGCCGGTGCGTTCCGGCACCAGCGAGCGACGGTGCCCGCGCTGCGCGGAGGCGTTGGTGACCTGGGGCATCGAGGTGGGCGAAGCGCAGCTCGAGCTCGACCGCTGCGCGAGCTGCGCTGGCCTGTTCTTCGACCCGGAGGAGCTCGAGGTGGTGCTGCGGGGCAGTGCCATCTCCGCGCCCGAGGCCGACCACCAGCGCTTATCGGAGCTGCTCGCCGAAACGAAGGCTGATCCCGACCGTAGAGTGCGCTACGTGCCGTGTCCGGTGTGCGGCGCGCTGATGCAGCGCAAGGCGTACGGCGCGCGCTCCGGGGTGGTGGTCGACCGGTGCGGTCGCCACGGTCTCTGGCTCGATGGCGGCGAGCTGCGCCGGCTGCTGCACTGGCGACGGGCAGGCGGCGAGTTGTGGCACGACGAGTCGGAGCGGGAGCTTCAGAGCGAGCGTGAGCGAGCGGAGCGGGTCAAGACGAGGACGAGCACGGAGCCCGGTCATCCGCTGGCGCCCGCCGGCGACCGGCCCTGGTGGATCGACCTGGTCGACTGGCTCTCGGTGCTGACACGATTGGCGCGCTGACGCGCGAGTGCCGATGCCGGGCGCGTTGGACCGAAAGGGGGATCACGATGGGCTTCATGGACAAGTTCCGCCACGAGCTGGTCGACATCGTCGAGTGGATCGACGATCCGCAGCACACGCTGGTCTGGCGGTTCCCGCGCTACCGCAACGAGATCAAGCATGGCGCCAAGCTGATCGTGCGTCCCGGGCAGGTGGCGGTGTTGGTCTCGGAGGGGCGCATCGCGGACTCCTTCGAGCCCGGCACGCACACCTTGACCACCAAGAACCTGCCGCTTCTGCGCACGATCCTGTCGTGGCCGTACGGCTTCGAGAGCCCCTTCAAGTCCGAGGTGTACTTCGTCTGCACACGTCAGATCACCGGGCTCAAGTGGGGGACGCCGAACCCGATCATGCTGCGCGACGCGGACTTCGGTCCGATCCGCCTGCGCGCCTTTGGCACCTACAACCTACGGTGCACCGACGCGAAGGTGCTGCTCGAGCAGCTCGTGGGTACCGACGGCGTCTACGAGACCGACGAGGTCAACGAGCTGGTGCGCTCCGTGGTCGCGAGCTCGTTCGCGGACGTGCTCGGTTCGTCGAACGTCGCCGCGCTGGACCTCGCGTCCAAGTACCAGGAGCTCGCCGAGCTGGTGCGGCAGCGCGTGGCGTCGCAGCTCGGCTCGGGCTACGGCCTCGACATGCCGGCGCTCTTCATCGTCAACGTGTCGCTTCCCGAAGAGGTCGAGAAGGCGCTCGACGCCCGCAGCAGCATCGGCGTGCTCGGCGACATGGGTCGTTACCAGCAGTACCAGATGGGCAAGGCCATGGTCGAGGCGGCGCAGAACCCCGGGGGCGGCGGCGCTGCCGAGGGCATGGGCATGGGCATGGGCTTCGCCATGGCGCAGCAGATGGCGAACCAGATGGCGCAGCGGGGCGCCGGGCCGGCAGCCAGCGGCGGACTGCCACCGCCACCTCCCGGTGCAGCGGCGGCGGTCTGGTTCCTCGCCGAGCAGGGGAGCTCCTTCGGACCGTTCACGCCAGCGCAGCTCGGCGAGCTCGCGGCGCAGGGACGGCTGCGTGGTGACAGTCCCGTGTGGCGCAGCGGCTTCACCGACTGGCGCGTCGCCGCCGAGGTGCCGGAGGTCGGAGCCTTGCTCGGTCCGCCGCCAGCGCCGTGACGAGGGTGGTCGGGCTGGCCGCCACTTGCTCGTTCTGACCGCTGACTGCCGACTGCCGACCCTCTGATTGCCGCTGTCCCTGGGTCCCTCCGTGATGGCTCGACTGCCGCCGGCGCCAGTCCCCGTTACTCGCCCCGGCTCCACCGAAGGGGCGAGGTCACGCCCCGACCTCGACCCGCAGACCGACCCGCGGCACTTCCCCTGCCCGCGCTGCGGCGCCGATCTCGAGTACGCGATCGGCAAGCTGCGCCTCGCCTGCGGCCACTGCGGCTTCGAGCGCGCGATCGAGCTCGGCGAGGCGCGCGACGCGGTCGTCGAGCAGGACTACCTCGCGACGCTCCACCGGCTCGAAGAGCTGCGGCGTACCGGGGGCGAGTCGTTGGCCGGTCACGCGGCCGTGCGCTGTCAGGCGTGCTCGGCCGAGGTGGTGTTCGAGCAGAGCGTGACCAGCACCGAGTGCGCCTACTGCGGCCAGCCGGTGCAGCGCGACCAGATCCACACCGCCGAGCAGCGCATTCCCGTCGACGGCGTGCTGCCGTTCGAGGTCGACCGCTCCGAGGCGCAGCGCCGACTGTCGCGCTGGTTGCGCGGGCTATGGTTCGCACCGAGCGAGTTCAAGAAACGCGGGCTGCGCGGCCGCTTCGCCGGCTCCTTCCTGCCGTACTGGACCTTCGACGCCGCGTCGTTCGCGCGGTACAGCGGCCGGCGCGGCGACTACTACACCGTGCGGGTCGGGAGTGGCAAGAACGCTCGCACCGAGCGGCGCATCCGCTGGCAGTCGGCCGGGGGCTCGTTCCAGCGCTTCTTCGACGACGTGCTCGCACTCGCGGTAGCGGAAGGCGGAGTGCCACAGCCGCGCCGGCTCGAGCCGTGGCCGTTCGAGCGGCTGGTGCCGTTCCGCGCCGAGCTGCTCGCCGGGTTCTCGGCGCGCACCTACGACCGCCGGCTCGAAAGCGGGTTCGAGGAGGCGCGCGGGCGCATGGAGGAGGCGTTGCGCGACGAGGCGCGTCGTCGCATCGGCGGGGACGTGCAGCAACTCCACCACCTCGACGCGCGCTACGACGCCGTTACCTACAAGCACCTCCTGCTACCGGTTTGGCTGATGAGCTACCGCCACGGAGAGCAGGTCTACCGCGTCGTGATCAACGCGGTGACCGGCCAGGTGTTCGGCGAGCGGCCGTGGAGCGCATGGAAGATCCTCGGCGCGGTGACGCTTGCGCTGGTGGCGGTGTTGGTGATCCTGCTGGTGACGGGGAGGATGTAGGAGCGTTGCCGGGGTATCGTTCGCCTCCGACCGCTTCGGAAGGAGCCTCTGCCATGCACATCCACCGCACCGTGCCGCTGCTCGCCGCGTTCGCGCTGGCGGTCCTGAGCATCACCCCGCTACACGCCGCCGATCTCGAGGAGGGGAGCTTCGACTCGAACGGCGTCGCCATTCGGTACATCACCAAGGGGCAGGGGCAGACCGTGGTGCTGGTGCACGGCTTCTCGGCCACCGCCGAGGCCAACTGGGTGCTGCCAGGCGTGTTCGAGGGGCTGGCGAAGGACTTTCGCGTGGTCGCCATCGACAACCGCGGCCACGGCAAGAGCGGGAAGCCCCACGACCCTGGTGCCTACGGCGACGAGATGGCTCGTGACGTGTTGCGGCTGCTCGATCACCTGAAGATCGATCAGGCCCATGTCGTCGGGTACTCGATGGGCGGCTTCCTCGCCATGCGGCTGCTGGCCTTGGCACCGGAGCGCTTCGCGTCGGCGGTGATCGGCGGCGCGGGCTGGCGGCCGCCGGGCGGTCCGGATCCGCTCATGGAGGAGCTGGCGGGGTCGCTCGAGCGTGGCGAGGGCATTTCACCCCTGCTGCGAGCCCTCCAGCCTCCCGGTCAGCCGGCGCCGCCCGCAGAGCAGCTCTCGATGATGAACCAGATGGTGATGTCGACCAACGACCCGCTGGCGCTCGCCGCCGCCATCCGCGGCATGGCGCAGCTCGGGATCACCGAGGAGACCCTGCGTGCCAACGAGGTGCCGGTGCTCGCCGTGATCGGCTCCCTCGACCCGCTCAAGGCCGGCGTCGACGCGATGACCGGTGTGATGGCCGGTCTCGAGGTGAAGGTCATCGACGGCGCCGACCACATCACTGCGTTGATGAACCCGCAGTACGCCAAGCCGTTGCTGGAGGCGATCCACAGCTTCCTGGTGGCGTCTTGCCAGTGCGCCTAGCAGCCCGTGGTGGAACCCCCGTGGGCCTCACGCGGGTTTCACCACGGGCTGCTAGCCAGGAGGGCCGGGGGCGGGCCCGCTGGCGCTCATCCATTCTTTGCGACGGCTCCGTACCTGGGGTGCTAGGATTCTGCTTCGTATTTCCAGCTACCCGCAGGCCGGTCGCCCAGACTCGGCTCGAACAGGAGGTTCCCCCATGAAGAAGCTGGCTGTCGTCTCTTGTGTGCTCGTTCTGCTCGTCGCCGCCGGCGGCGTTTTCGCCGGCGAGGAAGGAAGCTGGACCGGCGAGGTGCTCGACATGAAGTGCTACGCCCAGGGCCAAAAGGGCGCCGGCCACGCGGGCTGCGCGGTGCGCTGTCTGAACGGCGGCTCCGAGATGGGGCTCCTGGTCGACGGCGACGTGGTCCACATCGACGCCGCCGCTTCCGACGCCGATGCGCTGAAGACCCTCAAGAATCTCGGCGGCAAGCAGGCGAAGGTGTCGGGCGAGGCGAAGAAGGACGGCGACAAGGTCACGGTGACCGTGAAGGCCGCCGCCGCCGCCTGAACCGGGCGCGCGCGCAACG
>DATLFI010000114.1:0-36825 GCA_035524895.1 Thermoanaerobaculia bacterium
TGGCGGGATTGTTCCGCACCGATCTCCCGTTACACTCCTCGTAGGTCCGCGAGCCCGTGCGCAAGCGAGAAAGACCGCCGCCCGGTCTCGCAGTCGGGGAGAGTCTCATGGCGTACGCTGCGTTGGTGCCTGCTGCCCGGCTGTTTCTCCGATCGCCGCTGCGGCGGCGCGTTGCGACAGCTTGCGCGCTCGCTGTCTTGGTGGTGCTCGCCGGCGCCAGTGCGCTGAGCGCCGACGACGTGCATCTCTACAACGGCAGGGTGTTCGAGGACGTGGTCGCCGAGGTGACCGACACCCACGTCATCGTGGAGCTCGCGATCGGGCGTCTCCGGTTCCCGGTCGACCAGGTGCGCGAGGTGGTGCGCTCCGAGACTCCCCTCGCCGACTTTCACGACCGGCGCCAGGCGCTGCTCCACGATCCCGCGAGCGCCGCCGCGAGCTGGGTTGATCTCGCGGCCTGGGCGCGCTCGCGCGGGCTCGAGCGCGCGTGGCGGGAGACTGCTCTCTTGGCGGCACGCCTGGACCCGGCAGCCCCTGGCCTCGAGCCGCTGATGCTGGAGCTGGGCTGCGAACGTGACGAGGCCATCGGCTGGATGCCGCGCGCCGAGGTCATGCGCCGGCGCGGCCTGGTCGAGTACCGGGGCTCGTGGCTCCCGCCGGAGCGCGTCGCGGAGCTCCGCCGCGCCGAGCGCGAGGCGGCGGCGACGACTGCCGAAGCGGATCGCGTCGCGGCCGGGCTGCGGTCTCGCCGGGGAGCGAGCGACAACGAGGTCGCGCTGGCGTCGATCGAGCTCGCGCGCGAGGCGCTGCGCGCCGACCGCGACGCGGCGGCGCCGCCTCGAGGCGTGCCGCTCGGTCAGGCGATCTTCGTGGGTGGCTGGCCGTGGCTCGTCGGCGGCGTCGCACCCGCCACCCCCGAGGCCCGCGAGGCCTGGGACGCCCTCGCCGTGCGCCAGCCCGGGAGTATCATTCCCCTCGAGGCGTTCCAGCGTCGCCTCGATCGTTGAGCGAGCTCGCGCCGCTCTCGACGCGAATCCCTGCCCCGCTGCGTCCACGGGAGGGTGTTCTCCGGCTTGGCACGCGCCGTGCTTTCACGACCCTCTGCTAGATCTCTGGCGGATACTCAGACGGAAGATCCGCTGCCAGGCACGAGGATTGTCCCGTGACTTCGACGAACCTGCATCCGACGGCAGGAAAAGAACTTCCAGCCGATACCAAGGCGGGAAGTGGAGTCTCCGGACTGGACGAGGTGCTCGCCGGCGGCTTTCCTCGGCGCCGGCTCTTCCTCGTCGAAGGTGCACCGGGCACGGGCAAAACGACCCTCGCGATGCAATTTCTACGCGAGGGCGCGCGCCAGGGTGAGCGCGTGCTCTACGTGACCCTCTCGGAGTCCGAGGAGGAGCTGCGGGCGTCCGCCGCGTCGCACGGCTGGTCGCTCGACGGTGTCGAGTTCCGCGAGCTAGCTCCGTCCGAGCAGAGCCTGCTACCCGACGAGCAGTACACGTTGTTCCACCCCTCCGAGATCGAGCTGAGCGAGACCACGAAGCTGATCCTCGCCGAGGCGGAGAGGCTGCAGCCGGAGCGTGTGGTGTTCGATTCTATGGCTGAGCTGCGACTGTTGGCCGGCAGCGCGCTCCGTTACCGCCGCCAGATCCTGGTCCTCAAACACTTCTTCGCCGGACGGAGCACGGTGCTGCTGCTCGATGACCTGGCTGCCGCCACCGACTCGCAGCACACCCAGACCATCGCCCACGGCATCGTGTGCTTGGAGCAGCTCGTGCCCGAATACGGCCCGCATCGCCGTCGGCTGCGGGTGACCAAGCTGCGGGGCGTCCAGTTCTCCGGCGGAAACCACGACTTCGTGATCGGCCGCGGCGGTCTCGAGGTCTACCCTCGTCTCGACGCGCCCAAGCAGCGCTCCGCGGTGGTGCGAGAGCTGCTCTCGAGCGGCATCACCGAGCTCGACGAGCTGCTCGGCGGTGGCGTCGAGCGCGGCACCAGCACGCTGCTCATCGGCGCCGCCGGCACCGGCAAGTCGACCCTCGCGACCCACCTGGTGGTGTCTGCGGCGGCGCGCGGCGAACGCGCGGCTTGCTTCATCTTCGACGAGAGCCTGACGACCCTGGTGGCCCGCAGCGCCGCCCTGGGGGCGGACCTGCGGCCGCACCTCGAGGCCGGTCGGGTGTCGGTGCGCCAAGTCGACCCCGCGGAGCTCTCCCCGGGCGGCCTTTCGCACGCCATCCGCACCAGCGTCGAGTGCGATGGCGTCTCGGTCGTCGTGATCGACAGCCTGAACGGCTATCTGAACGCGATGCCCGGCGAGCGCTTCCTCACGATTCAGCTCCACCAACTCCTCTCCTACCTCGCCGACCGTGGCGTCGTCACGCTGCTCGTGGCAGCGCAGGAAGGGTTGGTGGGCAGCCAGCTCATCTCCCCCGTCGACGCGAGCTACCTGGCCGACACGGTCATCCTGCTGCGCTACTTCGAAGCGCGCGGTGAGGTGCGACAGGCGATCTCGGTGCTCAAGAAGCGCGCCGGCCCGCACGAACGGACGATCCGCGAGATCCGCATGCACGACGGTCGTGTCAGCCTCAGCCCGCCGTTGTGCGAGTTCCGAGGTGTCCTCACCGGTGTCCCGCACCTTGAGTCCTGACGTCGCACTCCTCGGCCGACGCTTTGCCGGCGGAATCGCGCCCGCGCGGTCGCGACTGCTGATGCCGGTTTCGACGTTCCCGCCCGCCGGCGAACCGGACCTTCCCAGCGTGGCGCCGCCGCCCGCCGGAGCTGCCTCGCCTGACGCCGAGCAGCTCGGCCAGCGAGTGCTGGTGCTGGCGCCGACCGGCCGCGATGGGGAGCTGGCGTGCTCGGTGCTCGGGCGTGCCGGCGTCGACTGTCTCCGCTGTGACGACCTCCGAGAGCTCTGCGCGAACCTCCAGGCGGGAGTAGGCGCGGCGCTGCTCTCGGAAGAGGCCTTCGCGCAGGTGGACCTCCAGCCGCTGGTCAATTGGCTGGGTCGTCAGGCGCCGTGGTCCGACCTGCCGATCCTAGTGCTCGCGACCAACCGCGCCGACTCGACGGCGGTGGCGCAGGCGATGGCGTCGTTCGGCAACGTCACCGTGCTGGAGCGGCCGCTCCGCGTCTCCGCTCTGGTCAGTGCGGTGCGCACCGCGCTGCGGGCCCGCGGGCGACAGTACGAGGCCCGCGAGCACCTGCACGAGCTCGAGCGGAGCGAGCGCGAGCTGCGCGAGGCCGATCGGCGCAAGGACGAGTTCCTGGCGATGCTCGCTCACGAGCTACGCAATCCCCTGGCACCGATCCAGAACTCGCTGCACATCCTGCAGCTCAGCGAGCGCCACGACCCGGCGGCTGGCCGCGTGCTGCCGATGATGCAGCGGCAGTTGAACCACATCGTGCGATTGGTGGACGACCTGTTGGAGGTCTCGCGCATCACCCGCGGCAAGATCCAGCTCGTCAGCGGGAGGGTGGAGGTCGCGTCCGTCGTGCGCAGCGCGTTGGACACCAGCCGGCCGTGGATCGAGGCAGGCGAACACCACCTCGTGGTCGAGGTCCCCGACGAGCCGTTGGTGGTCGAGGGCGACGCCGTCCGCCTGGCCCAGGTCCTGTCGAACCTGCTCAACAACGCGGCGAAGTTCACCGAGGCGGGCGGCCACATCCGCCTCACGGTACAGCGTGATGGTGCCGAGGTCGAGATCGCGGTGGCGGACGACGGCCGCGGCATCCCGCGGCACATGCTCATGCGCGTGTTCGATCTATTCACGCAGGTGGAGGACGGCGTCGATCCCGCCCAGCAGGGCCTCGGTATCGGGCTCACCCTCGTGCGCAGCTTGGTGGCCCTGCACGGAGGCAGCGTCGAGGCGGTGAGCGACGGCCACGGTCGCGGCACTGAGCTGCGGGTGCGCCTGCCGCTCCTGGAGAGCCAACGCCCGCGACCCGAGCGGCAGGATCGCGCGGACGCGGCGGGAAAGCTGCTGCACCGCATCCTGGTGGTCGACGACAACCGCGATGCCGCGGACACCCTCGGCGTGCTGCTCGAGCTGTTGGGGGCGGAGGTACACGTGGTGTACAGCGGCCCCGAGGCGATCGAGGCGCTGGGCGATCACCGGCCGACGGTGGTGCTGCTCGACATCGGCATGCCAGGCATGGACGGTCACGAGGTCGCGCGGAGGATCCGCCGCCAGCAGGAGCATCGTGGCGTCGCGCTGATCGCGCTCACCGGGTGGGGCCAGGAGGAGGATCGCCGGCGCTCCCAGCTCGCGGGCTTCGACCACCACCTGGTCAAGCCGGTCGACATCGCGGCGCTGCAATCTCTGCTCGAGGCGCTCGAGGAGCGGCCGCCGAGCGGCGGCGCGTCCTAGGCCGATCGACTGCGAGGCGTGCCCCGTGGGCGCCGCTGCGGCGACCTCGCGGGCGTAGAGCGTAGACTGATACGGATGAGCTCGAGAACACGCGGGCTGCACCGCGGTGCCGTCGCCCTGAGCGCCGTTGCCGTCTCCTCGTGCCTCAGCCTCGGGATCCCCCTCGGCGAGGCCGCTCGACCCACCGGCGCGCTCACCGTTCGCGGCGAGGCAATCGATGCCGTCGAGCCGATCGAGCTCCAGCCAAGCGCGTGCGTCTCGGGCGAGCACCGGCTCTTCCTCGGCGCCGACTTCGTCGACGAAGCACAGGGGCTGATCGCGCGCCTCGTCATCGACCCCCTCGGTGAGCCCACCCTGCGTGTGTTTCCCGCGGCCGAGCCGCTCCAGCGCGGCCTCGTGTTCGCGCGTTCCGAATGCGCTCGCTTCGAGTTGGAGCTCGAACGCACGGGTTGGCAGATCAAC
Organism: Thermoanaerobaculia bacterium; assembly: GCA_035524895.1. Classification (GTDB taxonomy): domain Bacteria; phylum Acidobacteriota; class Thermoanaerobaculia; order Multivoradales; family Multivoraceae; genus DATLFI01. The sequence continues at coordinate 4,839 of DATLFI010000114.1, forward strand.
GAGATCTACGCGTTGCGTGTGCGGCTGGACGTGGAGTGTGGGGAAGGAGAGAGCGAGTCGGTCGTGGGGAGTGTGAGTGCGGAAGGCTGCCGATAGATCGACTGGAGCACGGTTTTCGTGAAGACGATCGTCGCGCTCATGCACGGGGAGGGCGAGATCGAGATCCTCGTGCCGATCTTGAAGGAGCTGCGAATGGAATATGGAGTGGTGATCGATGCTCCGCGCTCATGCGAAGATGCGATTTGCCGGGAGATCGGTGGGGCGCAGTCGTTGTGCGGTGGGCGAGATACTAAGGACCGGGATCGAAGGCTCGAACGGCAGCCAACGCTTTGCAGGCGGGTGGCCTCCTGCGAGCCGCAAGCCATCGTGTCGGGGTTGCATTCCAACGATCAGAAATTGATCTTCGATGACGCAACACTCAGGCCCAGATGTATCGGCTTGGTCGAGATGAGCCTCCCAAGTGCCAGGCACGAATTGGATCAGCCTGGTAGCAAGATTGGGGAGAATTGGGCGCGATGTGAGCGATTCTTGGTGCCGAGCGCTCTTGAGCCTGCCCTGAAGCGCAGGCTCAAATCGGAGGGCGCTGCACGGAAGCGCACTGTTCCCTATGGTGACCCGGTGCCCTGGAACAGGTGGGTCGAGAAAGGCGGGTTGCAGTGGCGAATCCAAGGGGATGGGCGTGGTCTTGAGAAAGAGTCTACTCAGTCGGTCGTCTTCTTTGGCCAGGCCCATTGCGGTAATGAAGCTGTCTTGAGTGGCATTGCGCGGCGCCTTTGCGGGAACGAGATCGTCCACGTCCGACATCCTCGTGATGACCCAGGCAAGCGCGGCAAGCCTCCGGAAAACTGCAGGGAAGTGCCCTCCGATGACTGGCCGACGAAGCTGCAGGTTGTTCGAGATGCCGGACTTGTGCTGACCGAGTATTCGAATGTCGGGTACAGCGTCGCACTGAGCGGCAGGCGAGTTCACTACCTATTTAAGGACCGACGGCCGGGACGGAGGCTGGTTCACCTGGCCCCGGTTCTCGGCCGTATCGGACGGCTACCGGTGTCGCATTCGCGGCCCGAGAGCATTGGCTGCTCGGAGTTGGACATGGCTAGAGTCACCCCGAGCTGGCCAGAACTACGAGTCGAACGGCTCGTAGAGGAGATCGAGAGTCTTCGGCGGTGAGTGCTTTCTCGGCAAGCCGGACAGCGGCTTCAAGGAGATGATGCCTTCTCTCGGCCGCGTTGCTCCGCGTCCGCCATGCCCCCTGGGAGGCGCGGGCCGCCCGGGCCGGGCAGCTCGGGAGGCCGCGCCCGAAGAGCCTCCGAAGATCGGGACGATCCGGCGCGGCCGGACGCGCAGGCGCGCGTTCATCCTCTGCAGGTCAGAAGGCGCGCGCCGGTGCCCGGCCGGGCGGACCCGCGCCTCCCGGGCTGGGGATGATGCCGGTGAGCGGCCTCCGGCGTGCCGTGCCCGGCGGATTCGTTGTCGTGGCAGTAGACCAGGAGGAGAAAGCTCACAAGGTTCGAGCTGTTCGAGCCAGGCAGCGCATGTCGAACCAGGAGGCGCCGCGCATACAGGTGCGACGAATGGTGGCGGTCCCGGACACGGACGGTGTGCCTTGCGGGAGATCGCGCTGCGACGGCACGCGCGCGCTCGGCGCGCGCTTCCGGGACGGGGCCCTGCCGCTACAGCCGCGCTAGGGCTTTCTCTCGACCTAGCTGCAGCACGCGGGCGTCGGGGTCGACTTCGAAGCGGTCGGGCTCGAAGTCGCAGCGGATCTCGACTTCGGCGGACTCGCCGGGGCCGAGGACGACGACGGCGCGGGCATCGCGGTAGTCGCGACTCACGGTGCTCGGCGTTGCGGCGGCGGCCGCTTGCTCCGCGTCGGCGTCGACCCAACGTTCGCCGCGCACGGCGGCGACCTCGACCGGCATGCGCCCGGTGCCGGCGTTCTCGATGCGCACGCGCGCGATCCAGGACGCGCCGGGATCTGGACCGCCGGCGTCGGTGGTTGCGGCGGCCACGGCTACCTGGTCACTCCCGGAGCCGGCGCTGCCAGACGAGCGCTCCACCCGCGCCTCGCTCAACCGATACTCCGGGACTACCACGTCGAAGTACCACTGGTCCACGAACGCGTCGTAGGCGGCGACGTCCTCGGCTTGCTCGCGCAAGGTGTCGACGAGATCCTCCAGCAGCGCGTGGTCGGGGCCGGACTCGAAGCGGCGGAAGAGCTCCTGGAGGCCGGCGAGCGCGCGGTCGCGGCCGAGATGATTGTGGAGCATCCACATGGCCCAGCCGCCTTTGTCGTAGGTGACCGTGGTGTCGCCGGCGCGCGAGCCGTCGATCTTGGTGAGTGGGCGCTCGGAATCTGCCTGGCGGCGCTCGGCGTACCGGTTCTCGATGCGCCGGCCGAAATCGATGCGGGCCCGCAGGCCTTTGACCTGCTCGTGCAGCAGCAGCGTTGCGTAGTGCGACATGCCCTCGGACAGGACGTTGCCGCCGGGTCCGCGTCCAGGGGTGAGCAGGTTGCCCCACCACTGGTGCGCGGCCTCGTGCGCGGTGACCAGGAATGCGGCGTTCGACCCGGGCTCGTCGCGGGTCAGGAAGCCGATCCCCTCGGAGAACGTGATGTTGGTCGGGAAGCCCTGCGCGTAGGTCGCGAGTGCCGGAAACTCGCTCACCTTGAGCTCGCGCCAGGGGTAGGGTCGGAACCACTCCGAGTACCAGCGGCGCGCCTCGACCAGGGCTCGGGAGATCTCCTCGACGTTGTAGGGGTGCTGCTGGTCGTAGTAGAGCGCCGTGCCCTCGCGGCGCTCCACCTGCCAGCGCCCGGCGACCAGGTTGAGCAGCTTGACCGGGTGATCGCTCTCCCAGACGACGGTCCTGCGCCCGTCGAGCTCGCTCTCGGAAACCAGTATTCCTACCGAGTTGACGGTGTACTCGCTGGGCGCGGTGACGGTGACGCGGGTGGTGAACGGAGTCGCGACGGTGCCGAAGATCGGCGGGACGGTGTCGCGGTAGAAGTCGTCGGGGTAGTCGCGCGTCTCGGCGCGATTGTCCTCGTCGACGCCGATGTTCTCGAGGTAGCCGGGCACGGGGAGGAAGCTCGGCCCGAAGGTGTGGAGCACGACACCCGCCGGCAGGATGAACTGGGGTGTACCGCCTCCGTTCTTGCTCGCGCCATCGGGGAAGCGACCACGGTGAGAGAACCCGATTCGCAGCTCGGCACCAGGCTCGAGCGGCGGGTCCAGGTGGAACACCTCGAGACCGGACCGGTGCTCGGGCTCGTGGGCCGTGCCGCCGAGGGTGAACGCCAGCTCCTCCCAGGTCGGCGACACGGTCAGTGGAAGGCGCGCGACGGGCTGGTCGAGGTGGTTGTAGAACGTGTAGGTGCCGCGCGCGCTGAACCCACGCTCCGCCGGATCGAGCTCGACGGCGACGTCGATGTGGCGCAGCCCCGGCACTGGATGGTCGAGGTAGGTCGCGAGGTTCTTGCGCCAGTAGTCCTTGGCCTGCTTCTCGGCGAGCTCGCCCTCGAAGCCGTGGCGCACCTGCCAGCCGAGAACCACGACCAGTGCGAGCGGCGCGACCGCCCACGCCGCGAGCCGCCCCGTCGCGGGAAGCAGGCGGCGCGGATGGAGATCGTGCACCGTGCGCGAGGCGTCGCTGTCGCGCCGCGGGAAGAAGCGCACCGCCGCGACCGTGAAGAACAGGGCTCCGAGGAGCGCCGCGAGCCGGTTCAGCACGAGCTGTGCGCGGTCGAGCGGGAAGAGGTCGAGGTCCGACCAGACCACCGCCGACCACAGGTTCCAGTTGAACGCCCAGGTCATTTCACCGCGGAACTGGTAGTAGCCGGTCGCGATCAGCGCCGCCAGCGCCAGGGCATACGTGGTGTAGCGGTCGCGGCACAACGCGAACGTCGCGGCGACGAACGAGGACCACAGCAGGAACGTCGGCACCAGCAAGAGCCCCCAGACCAGCGCGAAGGGACCCAAGCGCAGCGGCACGGTGCCCTGCACCGCCAGCGCGATCGCGCAGCCCAGGAACGCAGCGAGCACCACGAACACTCCGACCACGCTGTTCGCCAGCGCCTTGCCGAAGAGCAGCGCTCCCGACCGTAGCGGCGTCGCATACAGCACCTCGGCGAGGCCCGCGGTGCGCTCGCGCAGCAGCGACTCGACGGTGTAGAAGAGCAGCAGCAAGCACACCAGGAGGGTGAGCGTGTTCATGCTGCGCACGGCGAGGGTCCCCGGTGTGAGCAGCAGCGGAGTCTCGAACGGGCCGAGCGCCACCAGCGAAGTGCCGAGCACTTGCAGCAGGATGAGCGGTCCGAACAGGTAGAGGCCAGGCTGGTGGCGCAGCTCGCGCAGCTCGGCGCGCGACACCGCGATCACGCCGCGCAGCAGGCCGGGGGGCGAGGCGCTCATGCCGAGGGACCGGAGCGCGCGTTCCGGCGCAAGGCCGAGGGCCCGCGGCGCCTCGTCGGCGAGCGCCGCCTCGCGCCTGCGTCGCAGTCGTCGCGGCTCGGTCTCGCCGGCGATCACGCGACGGCAGTGGGGCACGGCGCTCGCAACCGCCACCACCGCCACCAGCACCAACCAGCTTCGGTTGAGCCAGAAGACCCAGTCGTACCCGATTGGCGACTGGTTGTAGAACTCGACGCCGCGGTCGACCTGCAGCCAGGTCTCGTTGAGCCAACGGAATCCCGCCGGGTCGAGCACCATGAGCAGCCGATTCCAGCGCGGGTCGAGCCAGGCCGGCGACCAGTTGAAGAGGAAGAACACCGTCGCCAGCACCAGCGCCACCGGCAGCAGGAAGATCGGCACGGCACGGCGCGAACGCTCGCCGACGGCGAAGCCCGTGCCGGCGAAGAACAGCACCGAAGGCACGGCGAAGAGCAGGAGCGGCCGGAGGTAGGCGAGCACGCGGAACGGACCGCGGATCTCGTCCGGGTTGTCCACCGGCATCAGCTGGAACGCCGCGACCAGCACGACCGCGTAGAGGGCGAGCACCACCAGCAGCGCACCGAGCGCGCCCAGGAACTTGCCCCACACGTACTCCGCGGGGCGCAGCGGCGTGGCGTGCAGCAGATCGCCAACGCGCGCCTCGTCGTCCTGGAGGATCGTCGTGCCGGCGACGATCGAAGCGAAGAACGCGTAGAACAGGAACGTCAGGATCGAAAGCACCTGCGCGACGGCGTACTCCGAGTTGAGCCACGCCTTCGTGCCGCCGACCGAGCTGTCGCCGCTCGCGACCATGACGTTGCCCGAGGCGAGCCCGGCGGTGAGCAGTCCGAGCACCAGCAGCATGATCCAGGGCGCAGGTTGGCGTAGCTGTGCCCGCAGCTCCAGCGATGCCACCTCGCGGAGGCGACGCACGTCAGGCCTCCGCGCCCGCCGCCGGGGCGGCCTTGGGTGGCGCGGCCGCATGCACGGGTCCCGTACCTGCGGGAGCCCGGCCGTCGCGCATGAGCACCAGGTAGGCGTCCTCCAGTGTCGGCGGCGAGGGGTGGAAGCCGGGCGGGGGCGAGCCTTCGGAAACGTGCACCCGCACCTGGTTGTGACCCTCGACCAGGTGCGCCTGGGTGACCTCGTGCGAGCTTTGCAGTGTCGCGAGCTCGTTCCCGGTCGCCGAGCCCTCGAAGATCTTTCCCTCGAGCTGGCGTCGCGCCTGAGCGGGGCTGGTGAGCGCCACCACCCGCCCGGCACGGATCACCGCGAAGCGGGGGCAGAGCACCGCAACGTCTTCGACGATGTGGGTCGAGAGCAGCACGGTGCGGTTCTCGGCGAGCTCGGCAAGCAGCCGATAGAAGCGGAGGCGCTCTTCCGGGTCGAGACCAGCGGTGGGCTCGTCGACGATGATCAGCTTCGGATCGCCCGACAGCGCCTGGGCGATGCCGAGCCGCTGCCGCATGCCGCCCGAGTACGTCTTGGTCTTGCGCTTCGCCGCGAAGCCCAGGTTGACTCTCTCCAGCAGCTCGCGGCACAGCACCTGTTGCCCTTGCGGCGCCGTGACACCCTTGAGGCGCAGGAGGTGCAGCAGCATCTCCTCGCCGGTGAGGTGGGGGTAGAAGCCGAACGACTGCGGCAGGTAGCCCAGGCGCTCCCACACGTCGGCGGGGTCGCGCGCCACGTCGATGCCGTCGACGCGCACCTTGCCCGAGGTCGGCTGGAGCAGCCCAGCGAGGATCCGCATGAGCGTCGTCTTGCCGGCGCCGTTCGGCCCGAGCAGCCCGAACATGCCAGGACCGATCTCGAGGTCGATTCCCACCAGCGCCGACACCGGACCGGGGTAGACCTTTACCAAGCTCTGTACTTCGATCATCTGAGGGTTCCTCGGGTGTGGCTGAGGGAGGAACGAGACCGTCCTCGACAGGGTTACTCCGATCGACTTACGTCGATCGAGGCCTGGTGGGTTCACGGCGAGCTAGGATGCTGTCATGTGTAGTCGACGCCCTTGGGTCGCCCTGCTGGCGCTCGCAGCCTCGCTCGCATCGGCTTCCGACGACGCACCGTCCGCGGAGCGCGCGCGGCTCAACCTGGAGACCTTCGACACCGCCTGGCGTTTGGTCGACGAGAGATTCTGGGATCCGGAGTTCGGCGGCGTCGACTGGGATGCGGTCCGGGAGGAGCTGCGACCCGAAGCGGAGCGCTCGTCGAGCGACCGCGAGCTGCGCGAGGTGATCGGGCGCATGGTCGCGCGCCTCGGGCAGTCGCACTTCGGCGTCATAGCGGGCTCGCCAGACGACGGCAACGACTCCGGCTCTGTAGATGCGGGGGATGGTCAGCCGACCTGTGCCGACGGCCTCCCGGAGCACCTGCTGGCGGCTTTGGAAACCTCGACGCCCACCGGCGCCTCGGCGGGTCCGGGGCTCGACGTGGCGTGGGCCGAGGGAACGACCTTGGTCGCTCGGCTCGACCCCGAGGGCCCGGCGATGCGCGCCGGCATCGGGCTGGGTTGGGAGCTGCTGCGGGTCGACGGGCAGCCGCTCGCAGACGTCGCCCGCTGCCTGGGGGCGGGGCTGGGGCCCCGTACGCTGGCTTCGCTCCAGCACGCGTTGGTCGCCGCGATGCTCGGGGGCCTTCCCGGTACCGCGTTGGAGCTCGAGCTGCGCGACGCTCGCGGAGAGCCGCGCTCGATACGGCTCGAGCGGGAGGACCCGAGCGATTCGCAGATCGCCCACTTCGGCAACCTGCCGCCGCTGCGCGTGCGCTTCAGCCAGAGGAACCTGGTGGTGCAGGGACCGCCTGCCGACGGACTGCGCATCGGCGTGCTGCGCTTCGACGTCTGGATGATCCCGATCGCCAACCTGTTCGAGGACGCGATGGTGGAGCTCCAGGACGCCGGCGGGATCGTGCTCGACTTGCGCGGCAACCCGGGCGGGATCGCCGGTCTCGCGCCGGGAATCGCTGGCTTCTTCATGGACGAGAAGCTGAGCCTGGGCACCCTGCGCTACCGCAACGACGAGCTCCGACTCAACGCCAACCCTCGCCGGGTCACCCGCACCGGGCAGCGCCTGACGCCGTACGAGGGACCGCTCGCCATCCTCGTGGACCAGTTCACCGCCAGCACCTCGGAGATCTTCGCGGCGGCGATGCAGGACCACGGCCGCGCCCGCGTTTTTGGCGAGCCCACCGCCGCGGCCGCCTTGCCGGCGGTGATCGAGCGGCTGCCCAACGGCGACCTCCTGATGCACGCGCTGGCCGACTTCGAGCGTCCCGGCGGCGGCCGCGTCGAAGGCGCAGGCGTGACCCCGGACCAGCTCGTGCCGGTGACGCGGGACGGGTTGCTGCGCGGGGTGGACGAGCCGCTCCAGGCCGCCGTCGACTGGGTCATCCTCGAGTCGGTGCGCAAAGACGCCGAGGCCGCCGCTGTCGAGGAGGCCGCCGCGGCTCCCGGCGGCGAGATCCGCTAGTGTCTTCGGTGCGGGGTTGGGATGGCGCCATCGCCGAACCCCCCTACACCGAAAGGAACGACCATGAACAGGACCCTCCGGGCCGCCACGGCCCTCACCTCGTTGCTGGTGCTCGCTGGGGCTTCGTCTGTCACGGCGCAGGAGCTGCCTTCGCCGCAGCAGATCATCGAGCGATACGTCGAAGCTTCCGGCGGCGAGAAGGCCATCCGTGGCACCCAGTCGATGTATGCCACGGGCCGCATGGAGATGCCAGCGATGGGCATGACCGCGCAGGTCCAGGTGTCGACCTCGGCCCCCGACCGCCTGCTGATGGTGATGGACCTGCCGAACGTCGGCGCGCTGCGCTCGGGCTTCGACGGCACCGTCGGCTGGATGGAGAACCCGATGACCGGGCCGATGCTCCTCGAGGGCGACCAGCTCGGAGACCTGATGCGTCAGGCAGACTTCTATGCCGACCTCCGCTACGCGGAGCTCTACCCGACCATGGAGACGGTGGCCAAGTCCGAGTTCGCGGGTCAGCCTGCCTACAAGGTCCGTCTGGTCGATAGCGACGGCAAGGAGACCATCGAGTACTTCTCGGTCGACTCGGGGCTCAAGCTCGGGTTCGAGGGCGAGCAGACGAGCGAGATGGGAACGGTCTACGTCACCACCGAGCTCTCGGACTACAAGGAGGTCGAGGGCCGCACGGTACCGATGACCCAGACCTCGAAGATGATGGGTATGGAGATGAAGATGGTGCTCGAGACCGTCGTCTTCGATCAGGTCGACTCCTCGGTGTACGCGCTGCCCGAGACCATCAAGACCCTGGTGGCCGGGGCCAAGAGCGGCGCGAGCGGGAGCTGAAACAAGGCTCAGCCGCCCGCCGTAGGTACCGTGGAGAATGTAAGGAGCCACGGCGATGATCCTCGATGTCGCGAACCTGCCGCCCTTCCTCACCGACTCCGTGCTGGTCACGGTCGGTCTGGGAGCGCTGCTGCTCGGCTTCGGCCGCCGTCTCTACTTCCTGCTGCTCGGCACGGTCGGCTTCGTCTTCGGGCTGTGGGCTTCGACCAGCCCGCCGGTCGCGGCGCTCGGCATCGAAGCGGGCCCAGAGGCGCGACTCGCCGTGGCGCTGGTGCTGGGTATCGTCTCCGCCGCGCTCGCGTTCGTGCTCCACCGGGTGGCGCTCGGCGTGGCGGGTCTCGCGATCGGTGGTTTGGGAGGCTGGTGGCTCGCGCAGGTGACAGCGGGCGGAGTGGAGGGCTGGGCGTTGCTGTGGCCGGTCGGGGGTGCGATCGTGGGCGCGGTGCTGCTGCCCGGCCTCTACCAGGCGGCGCTGGTGCTGCTCTCTGCCTGGGTCGGTAGTGCGCTGCTGGTGCAGTCGATGCCGCTCGAGGGACCGGCCGCGGCGCTGGTTGCGCTGCTGCTCCTCGGTCTCGGCATCCTGTTCCAGAGCGCCGGCGGACGCCGGCGCCGGCGTCGCGAGCGTAGGCCGGAGCGGAGTCGCCGCGAGGCCGAGGCCGCGCCGGCGACCTGAGCCCCTGCTAACCTGCCGGGGTGCGTTACGGTTTCGTGCTCGACCAGGACGCGTGCATCGGCTGCCACGCCTGTACCGTCGCATGCAAGGCCGAGAACGACGTTCCCTTGGGCGCCTTCCGCACCTGGGTGAAGTGGGTCGAGCACGGCGCGTTCCCCGACACCCAGCGCTCGGCGGCGGTCTTGCGGTGCAACCACTGCGCCGACGCCCCTTGCATCGACATCTGTCCGACCGGGGCGTTGTTCCGGCGCGACAACGGCATCGTCGACCTCGACCAGAGCCGTTGCATCGGCTGTGCCTCGTGCCTGCAGGCGTGCCCGTACGACGCCATCTACATCGACGACCGGCACGGCACGGCCGCCAAGTGCCACTTCTGCGCGCACCGCCTGGAGGTCGGCCTCGCGCCCGCGTGCGTCGCGGTGTGCCCGGAGCAGGCGATCAAGGTCATCGACGCCGATGACCCCGCGACCCGCCGCGAGCTCGGCGAGCGCGCCGCGCTGGTGCGCAAGCCGGAGCGCGCGACCCAGCCGCGCACCTACTACCTCGGCGCCGACCTCGCGACACTCGACCCGCTCGCAGTCGACGGTTCGCGGACGCTGAGCCACTCCGAGGTGCCGGACCCCATGCCGGCTCCTGGCACCCTTGCAGCGCGCGCCGTCTACGACGTGCCGCGCGCGCGACAGTGGGGGCCGAAGATCGCTTGGTACCTGGTGACCAAGGCGATCGCCGCCGGTGCACTGCTCGCAGCGGCAGTGAGCCCCTGGATCCCGGGTCTCGACGCCACGATCCTAGGCGCGGTGAGCCTGCTCTTCGTCAGCATCACTGCCGTGCTGTTGATTCTGGACCTCCACAAACCCGGTCGCTTCTGGTACCTGCTGGCGAAGCCCAACATTGGGTCGTGGCTGGTCAAAGGCGGCTGGATCCTGATGGGTCATGGCGCCCTCAGCGTGGTCTGGGTCGTGGTGGCGGGGCTCTGGGGTTCGGGCGGGGGCGCCTGGGGGTTTGGGGAGGGATTGCGGGTTGCGGGTGGGGGCGCCCTCTCCCTCTGGGAGAGGGTCGGGGTGAGGGCCGGCCCCGCGACACTCCTCCTCCTCCTAGCCGCCGCCAGCATCGTCGTCGCCCTCCTCACCTCGGTGTACACTGCGTTCCTGTTCCGCCAGGCTCGGGGGCGAGAGCTGTGGTGCGAGGACGTGACCCTGCCCTGGGTGCTGTCGGTGCAGGCGGCGACGGCGATGGTCGCGTTCCTGTGGCTGTTCGGCGCCGCCGGGCCGGTCTGGGTGCTCGCCTACGCGGCGGCCATGGTCTGGGCGACGCTGTGGCCACCGCGCACGCTGCAGGCGAAGCGCGCCCACCACCTGATGGTGCGACATCCGGCCTTCGCCGGCGGATTCGCTGCGGCGCTGGGCGCCGCGCTGTTCCCGCCGCTGCTCGCGCTGTCGTTCCTGCTGTTCGACTGGATCTACGTCAAAGCCGGGCAGGAGGTCCCGCTGTCGTGAGCGACACGCCTCGGGAGCCGCCGCCGCGACCGCCGATGCCCTTCCTCCCGGAGGGACTGTCGACGGCGCCGCCGAAGGAGCGCTGGGACGAATGGGAGGAGCTCGACCCGGCGGCCTGGCCGCGACGCGAGCGTCGCAAGCTGCGGCTGGTGCCGACGATCTGTTTCAACTGCGAATCCGCGTGCGGCTTGCTCGGGTACGTCGATCGCGAGAGCGGCGAGGTGGTGCGCTTCGAGGGCAACCCGCTGCACCCCGGCAGCCGCGGCAGGGTGTGCGCCAAGGGCCCAGCGACGCTCAACCAGGTGCGCGATCGGGACCGCATCCTGTACCCGCTGCGGCGCAGCGGCCCGCGAGGCAGCGGCCAGTTCGAACGCACGACGTGGGACGAGGTGCTGGACACCATCGGCACGCGCATCGGGCGCGCGCTGCGCGAGGATCGCCGCACCGAGGTGATGTACCACGTCGGGCGGCCGGGGCACGACGGCGCGATGGACCGCGTGCTCAAGGCGTGGGGCGTCGACGGCCACAACAGCCACACCAACGTGTGCTCTTCCGGCGCGCGCGTCGGCTACGCGCTGACCTGTGGCATCGACCGGCCGTCGCCCGACTATGCGAACGCCAGGACCGTGCTGCTGCTCTCGGCGCACCTCGAGTCGGGGCACTATTTCAACCCGCACGCCCAGCGCATCATCGAGGGCAAGCAGCGCGGCGCTGTTCTGATCGTGATGGATCCCCGGCTCTCGAACACCGCCGCGAAGGCCGACCTCTGGCTGCCCACGTGGCCGGGCTCCGAAGCGACGGTGCTGCTCGCGATCGCGGGCCACCTGTTCGCCCGCGATCGCATCGACCACGCTTTCGTGGAGCGCTGGTGCAACTGGCGTGAGACGCTCGCGCACCTGCGCGCGGACGGCGGCGTCGGCGGTTCCTACCACGACTTCGTCGCGGCATTCCGCGACCACCTCGCTCAGTTCTCCTTCGAGCGCGCCGCCGTCGAGAGCGGCGTCGAGGAAGAGCGGCTGCGCCGCGCCGCCGACTGGATCGGCGAGGGACTCGGTGGCCTCGCGAGCCATGTCTGGCGCGGGCCGGCGACCGGCAACCTCGGCGGCTGGCAGGTAGCGCGAGCGCTCCAGCTCCTCAACGTGCTCACTGGGTCGGTCGGCACGGTCGGCGGCACTTCGCCGAACACCTGGAACAAGTTCGTGCCGAAGGCATTCCACCAGCCGCCGCCGCAGCAGGTGTGGAGCGAGCTGCTCTACCCGCGTGAGTATCCGCTGGCCTACCACGAGATGAGCCAGCTCCTGCCTTACCTCGTGACGCCGGAGCGGCGCATCGACGTCTACTTCACGCGCGTGTTCAACCCGGTGTGGACGTTCCCCGACGGTGCCGCGTGGATCGACCTGCTGTGCGACGAGGAGCGCATGGGCTTGCACGTCGCGCTGACCCCGACCTGGAACGAAACAGCGCGCTACGCCGACTACGTGCTGCCGATGGGCCTGGCGTCGGAGCGTCACGACCTGATGAGCCAGGAGACGCACGCCGGCTCCTGGATCGGCTTCCGCCAGCCGATCGCGCGCGTGCTGGCGGAGCGCGACGGCAGGCCGGTGCGCTTCACCTACGAGGCCAATCCCGGCGAGGTGTGGGAGGAGGAGGAGCTCTTCCTCGAGCTTTCGTGGCGCATCGACCCCGACGGAGCGCTCGGCGTGCGCCGGCACTTCGAGTCGCCGTATCGGCCGGGCGAGAAGATGCGGATCGACGAGCACTACCGCTGGATCTTCGAGAGCTCGGTGCCGGGGCTGCCCGAAGCCGCCGCCGCCGAGGGGCTCGAGCCGCTCGAGTACATGCGCCGCTACGGCGCCTTCGAGGTGAAGCGCGGGGTCTACGGCGTGCAAGAGGGCGAAGGGTTCCGCTTCCCGACCCCGAGCGGCAAGGTCGAGATCTTTTCGCCGACGCTGGTCGAGTGGGGCTGGCCGGAGCACGCGATGCCTGCTGCCTGCGGCAGCCACGTCGCCAAGGACGCGCTGGCCGCCGACGAGATGGTCCTCGTGCCGACGTTCCGGCTGCCGACCCTCATCCACTCGCGCTCCGCGAACTCCGAGTGGCTCTACGAATTGAGCCACAAGAACCCGCTGTGGCTACACCCGCGCGACGCCGGGCGCCTCGGCTTGACCGAGCAGGACCTGGTGCGCGTCGAGACCGAGATCGGTTGGTTCGTGCTCCGCCCGTTCGTAACCGAGGGCTTGCAGCCGGGGCTCGTCGCGTGCAGCCACCATCTCGGCCGCTGGCACGAGCGCCGCCACGCGCACGAGGCGTCGGGCTGGGCGAGCGCCGAGGTCGAGTTGCTGGTCGACGGCGACGTGTGGCGATGGCGGCGCGTCGTGGCCGAGGGCGAGAGCGGTGGCGTCGCGAACGGCGGGCGCTGGTGGCGCGAGAGCGGCGTGCACCAGAACATGACGTTCCCGGTGCACCCCGATCCCATCAGCGGCATGCACTGCTGGCACCAGAAGGTGCGTGTGCGCAAGGCGGAGCCCGGCGACCGTTTCGGCGACATCGTCGTCGACCGCGCCAAGGCGCGTGCCGTGTACCAGGAATGGTCGCGTCTCGCGCGACCCGCGCGCGGGCCGCTGCGGCGCCCGCTGTGGCTATCGCGGGCGGTTCGGCCGACCGACGAGGCCTATCGTCTGGTGCCCGAGCGATGAAGCGTACGGTCAGGCCGGCGCAGCAACGTCAGGCGTAGCGACGCGAGCGCGGAAGACAGTCGCCTCGCCGGTCAGGCGACAGCGGGACGCCGCGGCCGTCAGCAGCAGGCTCTCACCGGCGCGCAGTCGCTCGCGCTGCGGCTCGCCCCCCGACCCCGCCCAGCCCTCGACCACGGTTTCGCCCGCCGTGCACAGCAACACCTCCGGCCCGCGGTCAACGCTCGACCGATCGAGCTCCACGACGGGCGCCGTCCCCGGCCGCGACGAGCCGGTCTCCATACGTTCCAGAGACAGGTCGGGCGGTGGCGGTTCGAGAGAGAACACTCCGGGGACCGCCGTCGCGCGCGGCTCGAGGATGCGCGGCACGATCGGCTCGAAGCGCACCAGGCGCAGCAGCTCGGTGACGTCGACGTGCTTGTTGGTGAGCCCGGCGCGCACGACATTGTCGGAGCTCGCCTGCAGCTCGACCGCGGCGCCCTCGAGGTAGGTGTGGATGACACCGGCCTCGGTGAAGAGTGCCTCGCCGGGTGCGAGATGCACGAGGTTCAGGAAGAGTGGAGCCAGCACCGTGACGTCGTCCGGAAAGCGTGACCCGAGCCGCGCGACCCAGCGGACCTCGGGCGCAGCGTCGGGACCCTGGCGTTCCGCCGCTGTGGTCGCGGCGCGGGCCATCGCGGCGCGTCGGCTGCGCGGCGCCAAGAGGATCGCTTCCAGGAGCCCGCACAGCGCGGCTTGCGATGGCGATCGGCGCAGCGGCTCGATCGCGGGTACGAGCTCTGGGGCATCGAGCCGCTCGATCCAAGCCGCGATCTCCTCCGGTCGCCGAAAGCCGTGGAGCGCGACGAACGGCTCGAGCGCGCACAGCAGCTCGGGCTTCGCCCGCGGGTCGGGGTAGGAGCGCTCGGGCACGCCGCGCGGCACGCCCGAAGCCTCTTCGCGCCCGAAGCCGGCCCGCGCCTCCTCGGGCGTGGGGTGCACCTGGATCGAGAGTGGCTCCGCCGCCGCCAGCAGCTTCAGCAGGAACGGCAGCGCCGCACCGTGCCGCGACAGCGTCGCCGCGCCCAGCACCTCCTCGGGCCGCTCGGCGATCAGCGCATCGAGCGCCACGTCTCGACCGCCGTTGCGCACCCGCGACGGCGCCGACGGGTGCGCTCCCATCCACAGCTCCGCCTCGGGCTCGGCGGAAGGTGTCGCGCGCCCGCCGAGCGCGGCCAGGAACGTGCGCGAGCCCCAGGCATAGGGCCGCACCGGGTTGTCGAGCGGCAGCAAAGGCCGCAGAGGCGCCATGGGGAGAGTCTATGGGCCCTGAGGTGGCGAGAGCGCCTCGAGTCGCAGCATCTCGTCGAGGGTGTCGACGTCCTCGAGCGGCGCCGCGCTCGGCAGCTCGACCTCGATGACGTTCTCGGGATGAGCCGCCACGAGCTGTCGTCCCCCCGAATCGCCGGTGAGCGGCAGCAGCTCGTCGAAGAGGGCCGCGCCGAACAGCACGGGTGCTCCGCGGCGACCGGCGTGAATGGGGACCAGGATCGCGTCGCGCGCAGCGTGGTCAACCTCTGCCCAGAGCGCGCGGAAGCGATCGAGGATGGTGTCGATCACGGCGGCGTCGAGCAGCGGCTGGTCGATCGGTAAGAACAGCGCGGCGTCCGCGCCTGAGCGCACGGCGAGCAGGCCGGCGCGCACCGAGGTGCTCTGTCCCTCGGCCCAGCTCGGGTTCTCGACGATCTCGACCGGCAGGTCGCACGCTTGGGCGCGCACGCGCTCGGCCTCGTGGCCGATTACCAGCGCGATGCGGTCGAGGCGGCTGCGGGTGGCGGCCAGGCACGCGCGGCGGACTAGGGTCTCGCCGTGGAAGAGCGCGAGCTGCTTGGGGCCGGTGCCGGGGACGCCTGATCCGAAGCGCAGCGAGCCGCCGGCGGCGAGGACGACGCCGGCGACTCGGGGTAGGCGAGTGCTAGCACGCGTAGCTTCGCCGGCCGCTCCCGCCATCTCAGGCGCCGTCGCGCTCACCCGGTCGAGCCTTGCCGTGGCGTGCCATGACCAGCTCGGCGGCGATCGCGAGCGCAACCTCCTCGGGCTTGCGGCCTCCGAGATCGAGGCCGATCGGCGCGTGGATGCGCGCGACCTGCTTCTCGTCGAGACCGAGCTCGTGCAGGCGTTCGATGCGCTTGGCGTGGGTGCGCTTCGAGCCGAGCGCGCCGACGTAGCGGGCCGGGCTCCTCAGCGCCACCGCCAGGGCGGGATCGTCGAGCTTGGGGTCGTGGGTGAGGAAGACCAGGTACGTGCTGTCGTGGAGGCGAATGCGCGCGAGCGCGTCCGCGGGCCAGTCGAGGACGAGCTCGTCGGCGTGCGGAAAGCGCTCCTTGGTCGCGAAGGCGGCGCGCGCGTCGAGCACGACGGTGTGGAAGCCGAGCCGCTGCGCGAAGTACACCAAGTGCACCGCGACGTGCACGGCGCCAACCACGATCAGCTTTGGGAGCGGCGCGAAGACCTCGACGAATAGCTCGATGTCGCCGCCGGCGTCCGGGAGCTGCACCGTTGCCGGTCCGGTCTCTTCCGCGCTTCGCGCGGCCTTGGTCCCGAGCTCCGTGAGGTCCTGCGTTCCGAGCTCGCCCTCGTTCCTGCCGTCGGGGAACACCAGCATCTTCGAGCCGAAGCGCGGGGAGTCGCGGGAGATCACCGTCACCTGGGTGACCGGCACCTCCTCGTCGACGCAGCGGCGCAGGGAGTCGAAGAGTGACATCAGTCGCGTCGTTGTGCCTGGCTCGACATCGCGCTACCACGGCCGGGACGGAGCCCCGGCCGCCGCAGCCGGTCGGCGGAGAGCTCGGCCGCTACCGAGGGTGTGGATGAACCTCGGCCGGGGCGTGCTGGCGCTCACTCGATGCGCTCCACGAGCACCTCGACGGTGCCGCCGCACGACAGCCCCACGGTCCACGCTTGCTCGTCGCTGATGCCGAAGGCGACGCGTCGCGGTTTGCCGTCGCGCAGCACGGCCTGCGCCTCCTCGAATACTGCGCCTTCGATGCAGCCGCCGGACACCGAGCCAACGATCTGCCCTTGTTCGGAGACGGCCATCTTCGAGCCGAGCGGCCGCGGCGTCGAGCCGGCGGTCTTGATGACGGTGGCTAGCGCGATGCGCTGGCCTTCGGCCCGCCAGCGATCGAGGTCGGGGAGGATGTCGTGCATGGAGGCTCCGCGGTGAGCGTTGTCGAGCGCCAAACAGTGTAGCGTCCCTTCGGTCATCCCCATCACGGTCCGCATCCGCGCTACCCCTTTGCCGCACCATGGATCCCCTCGCCCACACGCTCGTCGGCGCGGCGCTCGGCCGCACCCGGCTCGGGCATGGCGTGCCTTACGCGACTGTGACCCTGGCACTCGCGGCCAATGCGCCCGACGTCGACGCGCTCGTCTACTTCGCCGGTGAGGACGCGGGCTTTCACTGGCGCCGCGGCTGGAGCCACGGGCCGATCGGGCTCGTGGTGTTGCCGGTCGTGCTCGTGCTGGCGGTGACGGTCTGGAGTCGGTGGCGTCGCCGCGACGGCGGAGGGCCGCTGCCGGTCGGTCGTTTGACGGCGCTCGCCTACCTCGGGGCGCTCACCCACCCGGCGCTCGACTGGTTGAACACCTACGGCATCCGCCTGCTTTCGCCATTCTCCCGTCGCTGGTACTACGGCGACACACTCTTCATCGTCGACCCGTGGTTGTGGTTGACGCTCGGCGGGGCACTGTTCCTGGCGCACTCGGCGACGGTGCGCGGAGTCGCTGGCTGGGCGGCGCTGGGTCTGGCGGCCTCGTTCCTGGTCCTCGGCGGGCCGGCACCGCTCGTGGCCAAGGCGCTGTGGATCGCTGGCCTCGCGGCGCTGGCGCTGGCCCGTGTCAGCGCTCGCGATGGCTGCCGGCAGCGGGGGGCCGCGATCGTGACCGTCGCGGCGGCGGCGGCTGGTGTCTATGTCGTCGCCATGTTGCTGTCCGCGGTGTACGCCCGAGGCTACGTGCTCGCAGAGCTGTCGCGTCGCGGTGTCGGACCGGTCGAGGCCCTGATGGTGGGCCCGGTGCCCGCGACGCCGTTTCGGCGCGAGGTGGTGGCCCAAACGTCCGACGGCTATCGGTTCGGCGTGCTGCGATTCGATCCGGCGCCGCGTCTGGATCTGATCGAGGGAGAGCGGGGATTCCGCCCGAAGCCGGCCGCCGACCCGTTGACGCGCGCAGCCCTGGCCGATCCGACCATCCGGGGCTTCGCGGGCTGGGCGCGCTTCCCGTACGTGGAGACCGAGCTGTTGCAGGACGGACGCGCGCAGGTGTGGGTGCTCGACGCGCGGTACCTGCAGGGACCACCTGGCGGCGGGCGGAGCTTTGGCGCGGCGCGGGTGTTCGTGCCGGCGTTGCCGGGGACCGCTCTGGGAATCGTCGCGGAGCGCGCCGCAGGAGGCTCGTCCGACGGGGCACCACCGTGACGCACCGTCGCCGCCTGGTAGGCTGAGCAGCGACCCACCAGCAGCCGCGCGACGCACGAGCGAGGCGATCGTTGACCCAACCTCCCGCAGGCGACGGCGTCCCCGGGCCGAGCTCGTCAGCCGCAGCCACCGCCGGCGCGAGCACCGGCGAGCCGGAGCTCGCGCGGCGCCTCGGCACCTGGGACGCGGTGCTGATCACCGTCGGCTCGGTGATCGGCACGGGCATCTTCCTGACCACCTCGGATATCGCGCGGGAGCTGCCGAGCGCGACGCTCATCCTCGGCGTGTGGGTACTGGGCGGCGTCCTGACGCTGTGCGGGGCGCTCACCTACGGCGAGCTGGGCGCGATGTTCCCGCGCGCCGGCGGCATCTATCACTTCCTCAAGGAGGCCTACGGTACGCCGGTCGGCTTCCTGTACGGATGGGCGGCGTTTCTGGTCATCATGTCCGGCGGCATCGCGGCGCTCGCGGTCGCGTTCGGCGAGTACTTCGGCAGCTTCGTGCCCTGGTTCTCGACCAGCCACCTGCTCTGGGAAGTGCCGCTCGGCGGCGGAACGTGGCGCGTCTCAGGCGGCCAGGTCGCGGCGGCGATCGCGATCCTCGTGCTCACCCTGAGCAACCACTTCGGCGTGCGCGAGGGTGCGCTGGTGCAGAACCTGCTCACCGTGGTCAAGGTCGGGGGCGTAGGCCTCCTGGTGGTCTTCGGACTGTGGGCGGCGCCGGGCGCGGGTGCCGCTCTCTCGTCGTCCGCTGCGCCGGCGCTCGCGGCGCCCGCCGGCCTCCTCTCCGCGGTGGGCATCGCGATGATCGCCGCGTTGTGGACCTACGACGGCTGGTACGGCGCCACGTTCTCGGCGGGCGAGATGCGCGATCCGTCGCGCAACCTGCCGTTCGGTCTGGTGTGGGGAACGGTGCTGATCGTCGCGCTCTACCTCGGGCTCAACGTCGTCTACTTGCGCGCCCTGCCGATCGAGGAGATCGCCTCCAGCACGCGCATCGCCGAGGACGCGACGGTCGCGCTGCTCGGGCCGGGCGCCGGCAAGCTGGTGTCGGCGATGATCGTGGTGTCGACGCTCGGCTGCCTCGCCGCGACCCTCCTCTACAGCTCGCGCATCTATCTGCCGATGGCGCGCGACGGCGTTTTTTTCCGCTCGTTCGGCGTCGTGCACCCTCGCTGGCGGGTACCCACGATCAGCCTGTGGGCGCAGAGCGTGTGGGCGATCCTGCTCACCCTCAGCGGCACCTACGAGCAGCTCTACACCTACGTGGTGTTCGCGGCGGTGGCGTTCCACGCACTCGGGGGAATGGCCGTGATCGTGCTGCGCCGCTCTCGGCCCGACCTGCCTCGTCCCTACCGCGTCTGGGGTTATCCGCTGGTGCCGATCGTGTTCATCGGCTCGTCCCTGCTGCTCGTCGGCAACACCCTGGTCGAGCGGCCGGTGGAGGCGCTGTTGGGGACCGGCCTGGTGCTGCTCGGCCTGCCCGCCTACGCCTGGTGGCGCAGCCGACCTGCGTAGGACGCAGGCGTAGAATCCACGGTCATGCACAAGAGCCGACTGGCCGGATTCATCATCGACTGCCACACCGACGACCTCGACGGCGCGGCCGAGTTCTGGAGCCGCGCGCTCGGCCTGACCGTCCGCGGCGAGCAGGACGGCGGCAACTACGTCGAGTTCGAGCGCTGGAACGGACTCCACCTGGAAGTGCAGAAGGTCGACCACGAGAGCCGCGTCCACCTCGACATCGAGACCGACGACATCGAGGCGGAGGTGCTGCGGCTCGAGGGCCTGGGCGCCAAGAGGGTGGCGAAGACCCGCACCTGGTGGGTGATGGAGGCGCCGACCGGCCAGCGCTTCTGTGTGGTGCGCCCGCAGGGTCCCGAGCTCGCGCGCGAGGGTAACGCCTGGGATTGAGCGCTGGCCCAACGCGCGTCGTTCGCGCGTGAAGCCCGACGCGCGTCGCGCGCGCGCGTCGAGCCCGAAGCGCGGCGGAGCAGGAGAGCCCCAAAAAGGGAGCGAGGGAGCGAGGGAGGAAGACCGTGACGATCGGATCGGGATTCAAGATCACCTACAGCACGCTGGCGCAGCCGGCGGAGGAGGTGCACCAGGCCTTCGAGAACGCGGCCACGCAGGTGCGCGCGGGGCTTGGCGGCGAGGTGCCGTTCTTCGTCGACGGCGAAGCCGTCGAGACGACGGCGCGGATCGAAGGGCGCTCGCCGATCGACGAGCGGGTCGCGATCGCGCACTTCGCGAGCGCCGGCCGCGAGCACGTAGCGGCGGCGATCGCGGCGGCCAACCGCGCGTTTCCCGCCTGGCGCGACACGCCCTGGCGCGAGCGGGTGCGTCTCCTGCGCGGCGCCGCCGACCTGATCGGTGAACGCCGCTTCGAGATCGCCGCGCTGATGGCCTTCGAAGTCGGCAAGACGCGATTCGAGTCGCTCGCCGACGCCGAGGAAGCGGCGGATCTCCTGCGCTACTACTGCCAGTGCGTCGAGGACGCCGATGGCTTCGAGCGGCCGATGGGCAGCCTCCAGCCCGGCGAGCGCACGCTCGACGTGTTGCGGCCATACGGCGCTTGGATGGTGATCTCGCCGTTCAACTTCCCGCTCGCGCTCGCGGCGGGGATGGCGGCGGGCGCGCTGGTCGGCGGCAACACGGTGGTGATCAAGCCGGCGACCGCCGCGGCGGCGACCGGCCTCGAGCTGTATCGTGCCCTCGCGGATGCCGGCCTGCCGCATGGCGTGGTCAATTTGGTCACCGGCCCCGGCCCCGCGGTGGGAGAGGAGCTCGCCGCCAACGACGGCGTCGCGGGCCTGGTCTTCACCGGCTCCAAGGAGGTCGGGCTGCGGCTGTGGCGCGACTTCAACCGCAACTGGCCGCGGCCGACCCTGCTCGAGGTAGGCGGCAAGAACCCGACGGTGGTCAGCGCCCGCGCCGACCCCGAGCTGGCGGCCGAGGGCACGGCCCGTGCCGCGTTCGGCTTCGGCGGGCAGAAGTGCAGCGCGTGCAGCCGCGTCTACGTCGAGGAGGCGGTCGCCGCGGCTTTCGAGGAGCTGCTGCTCGAGAAGACACGCGCCCTGCGGTTGGGCGACCCACTGGAGCGCGACACCTATCTGGGGCCGGTGATCGATGCGGCAGCGGTGCGACGTTTCGAGCGCGCGGCGGAGCTGGCGCGTCGCGACGGCCGAGTGCTGTGCGGCGGAGCGGTGCGGCGCGACGGCGACCTCTCGCGCGGCCACTTCGTCGAGCCGACCATCGTCACCGGTCTGCCGCGGGATCACGAGCTGCTCCACGAGGAGCTGTTCCTGCCGTTCCTCTGTCTCGAGAGAGTGCCGAGCTTCGACGAGGCCATCACGCGCGCCAATCGCACGGAGTACGGGCTGACCGCCGGCGTGTACAGCCGCGACGCAGAAGAGCTGCAGCGCTTCTTCGGTCGCATCGAGGCCGGCGTCACCTACGCCAACCGCCGCAGCGGTGCCACTACCGGCGCCTGGCCGGGGGTCAACCCGTTCTGCGGCTGGAAGGCAAGCGGGTCGGCGGGCAAGGGTGTGTGCGGGCCGTACTACGTGCAGCAGTTCTTGCGGGAGCAGAGCCGGACGGTGATGGAGTAGGTGTAGCCGGCGGCTCTGCCGGACTCGCCGCGGGTGCGCAGATCGCTCCTTCTCTCGCCGTCGTACCAACATCGGTTCTCGTTTCGATGGTGCTGGCCAACCTCATGCCACGCTTCCCCGACACCGCCGTCTTCTACCGGCACCTCGACCGCTCCTACCCGGAGGTCGTTCGTGGCGAGGGTGTCTACCTGTGGGATGCATCAGGCAAGCGCTATATCGACGCGTCGGGCGGCGCGGTGGTCGTCAACCTCGGGCACGGCCGTCGCGAGATGGCCGACGCGATCGCCGCGCAGGCGGCGGCCGTCGGCTACGCGCACGGCTCGTTCTTCACCCACCGCGCGATGGAGGAGCTGTGCGCTGAGCTTGCTCGGCACTTGCCGAGCGAGCTCGACAAGATCTACCTTGTCCAGGGCGGCGCGGAGGGCATCGAGACCGCGGTCAAGCTGGCGCGGCAGTACTGGCTGGCGCGTGGTCGTGAGAGCAAGTACCGCGTCGTCGGGCGCTGGCCGAGCTACCACGGCAACACGCTGGGCGCCCTCTCGGTGTCGGGGCGCGCGGCGGCACGCGCGCCGTACCGGCCGCTGCTGCTCGACTTCCCGCACGTGCCGGCGCCGTCCTCGTACCGCCGGCCGCCGGGCGCGACCCATATCGAACACGCGCTCGGCTGCGCCGAGGAGCTGGAGCGTCTGCTGCGCTGGGAGGGCGCCGGCTCGATCGCCGCGTTCGTGACCGAAGCCATCTCGGGCTCCTCGCTGGGCGCCGACATGCCGCCGCCCGAGTACCTGGCGCGGGTGCGTGAGATCTGCGACCGGCACGAGGTGCTGCTGGTGATCGACGAAGTGATGACCGGCATCGGGCGCACCGGCCGGATGTTCGCCTTCCAGCACTTCGACGTGGTGCCCGACATGGTGGTGATGGGCAAGGGACTCTCGAGCGGCTACGTGCCGGCCGGTGCGGTCGCCGCGAAGCGCGAGATCGCCGCGGCAATCCACGAGCGCTTCGGCAGCTTCGCGCACGGCTACACCTTCTCGCACCACCCGGTGGTGGCTGCCGCCTGTCGCGCCGCGCTGCGTATCGTCGAGCGCGAGGGCCTCGTCGAGCGGAGCGTCGCGCTCGGCCGCTACCTGCTCGAGCGACTCGAAACGCTGCGGCGGTTCGAGATCGTCGGCGATGTGCGCGGTGTCGGGCTGCTCGCCGCGGTCGAGCTGGTCGCCGATCGGGAATCGAAGCGACCCTTCCCGCGCGCGCGGCGCCTCGCCGAGGAGGTCACGGCGCGCGCGATGGCGAAGGGGCTCCTGCTCTGGCCGTCGACCGGCTGCGCCGACGGCATCGACGGCGATCTCTTGAACATCGCGCCGCCGTTCGTGGTCAGCGAGGCCGAGATCGATGAGATCGTCGAGTTGCTCGGTCGCACGCTCCAGGAGCTGGGCGAATCGCTCGCCAGTGGCTCGGACGCGGGGCCGGCAACGGCCTGATGCCCGCGGTGAGCGAGGCCATTCGGTGAGCACGCTCGAGGACGTTCGGCACGAGCGCCGCGGCGCAAGCCGCCAGGTGGTGTTACTGATGGGTGTCGCGGGCACCGGCAAGACGACGGTCGGCCGGCGCCTTGCCGAGCAGCTCGGTTGGCCGTTCCTCGACGCGGACGACCTCCATTCCACCAGCAGCCGGACCAAGATGGCTGCCGGCATCCCGCTGAGCGACGAGGATCGCGCGCCGTGGCTGCGGCGGGTGCGCCGGCGCCTCGACGAGCACCTCGGTCGAGGCGAATCGGTCGTGGTCGCGTGCTCGGCATTGCGCGAGCGCTACCGGCAGGTACTGCTCGAGGGCCTCGCGCCCGCGCACCGCGTGCACGTGGTCCACCTCTGCGGCGACACGACACTCATCGAGCAGCGGTTGGGCGCGCGGCGCGATCACTTCTTCGACCCTGCGCTGCTCGCCAGCCAGCTCGCGACCCTCGAGGCTCCGGACTCCGCGTTGGTGGTCGACGTCGCGCCGTCGGTCGAGGTCGTGGTGGAGCGGATACTTGCTGCACGGTCGTTCGATCCGACCTGAGCGACGGAGCGTTCGCCTGTAGCAGCGCCACGTTCAGGCGCCGCCGCCGAGCTCCGGATCGGACTGCGTTGGCTCCGGATCGGACTGCGTTAACATAGGAATCTGATGTGGCAGGTCATTGAAGCCTGGCTGCATTGTCCGATGGCCCAGCTCCACATGCGCTGCCGCGGTCTACCGCCGCAGGCCGGCCGCCCGCGGGCTGCCGCCTGGCTGGCTAGCCTCCCATGGCGGGCACGCTGCGGGACCCGCGTGGACGGGTCGAGGCCTCCGGCGACGCCCGAACGAAGCCTCACGAGCTCGCAGCTCTGAACGGCAACCACCTGAAGGGGGTAGCGCGATGAGAACGTCCCGAACCGTTTTCGTGGTGATCGTCCTCGTGTTGTTCGTGTTCGCATCTACCGCTCCAGCGACAGCCCAGACCTCGACGGCCTCGATCCGCGGCGTCGTGACCGACGAGCAGGGGCAACCTGTCGCGGACGCGGAGATCAGCGCCGTCGGCATCGAGACGGGGTTCGTGAAGAGCGTCCGGAGTCGCCCGGACGGCACGTTCCTGCTGCCCGGCCTGGTCCCCGGCCCCTACCAAGTCGTGGTGTCGTCCGCCGCTCGAGAGCCGCGCAGCCGCGAGCTCACGCTGTTGGTCGGCCAGACCATCGACCTGGAGTTTCGCCTGACACCCGGCGAGGTCTTCGAGGAGCAGGTGACCGTCGTCGGCGTGACCCCGGTCGAGATGAAGACCCACCAGGTCGTCACCAACGTCACCCCGCAGCAGATCGAGGAGCTGCCGCAGAACAGCCGCAACTTCATGAACTTTGCCGAGCTCGCACCCGGCCTGCGCACGAGCGACGACGAGTTCCGCCAGACCTTCGCGGCCGGCGCGCAGACCGCGAACGCGGTCAACGTCTTCGTCGACGGCGTCAGCTTCAAAAACGACGTGCTCCAGGGCGGCATCGTCGGCCAGGACTCGAGCCGCGGAAACCCCTTCCCGCAGAACGCGGTCCAGGAGTTCCGGGTGCTCACCCAGAACTACAGCGCCGAGTTCCAGAAGTCCTCGAGCGCGGTGATCACCGCGGTGACCAAGTCGGGGACCAACACCGTGACTGGGGACGTTTTCGGCTTCTGGCAGGACAAGGGCATGGTCGAGCGCGATCCCTTCGCTGCTCCCGAAACCCCGAGGCCGGAGTACGAGCGCCTCCAGGCCGGGCTCAGCATCGGCGGGCCGATCATCCGCGACCGTTTCCACTACTTCCTGTCGGCCGAGCTCAACGACCAGGACCGCGTGAACCGCGTCGCGCTCGGCAGTGGCGGCACCCCCCAGTTCCGCCAGCAGTTCCTGGGGCACGAGGGAGAGTTCGTGTCGCCCTTCGAGTCGAAATTGCTCTTCGGCAAGGGCAGCTACCAGCCGGTCGAGAATCAGCTCTGGGACGTGAGCGCCTATGTACGCGACGAGACCGACGAGCGCGGCTTTGGAGGCCAGACCAGCTTCGAGTCGGCGGAGGAGATCGTCAACGACGTCGGACAGGTCACGGGTCGCCACCAGTACACCGCCACCAACTGGCTCAACGAGGCGAGCCTCAGCTACCAGGACTTCAAGTGGAACCCGCGCCCGTTGAACGAGCAGTCGGTCGGCCTCAACTACCAGGGCATCGTCCGTGTCGGCGGCCGCGACACCGAGCAGAACTTCAACCAGGAGCGCATCTCGCTGCGCGATGACTTCACCACCTTCGGCTTCGGGGGAGGCGCGCACGTGTTCAAGATCGGCGGCAACGTCGATTTCCTCGAGTACGACGTGTTCAAGCGCTTCGCTGGCAACCCCGTGTACCAGCTCCGCCAGACCGAGAACTACGAGTTCCCGTTCCAGGCCAACTTCGGCCTGGGCGATCCCAGCCTCGCCGGTGACAACACCCAGGTCGGGCTCTACGTGCAGGACGACTGGAACGTGCTCGACAACCTGGCGCTGTCCCTCGGGGTGCGTTGGGACTACGAGTCGGACATGTTCGGCACCGACTACGTGACTCCGGAACGGATCCGCACCGACTGGGGACCGGTGCTGCTCCAGCGCTTCGGACAGGGTTTCCTCGACACCTACTTCACCGACGGCAGCGATCGCGACGACGTCTACGACATGTTCGCCCCGCGGCTGGGCGCAACCTACGACCTGTTCTCGAACGGCAAGACCATCCTCTACGGCGGCTGGGGCCGCTACTACGACCGCGTGCTGTACAACAACACGCTGGACGAGCGCTTCCGTCTCCAGTACTCGGTGGGAGTCTTCCGCTTCAGCGAGGACGGCTCGCCCACCTCCGAGGGCTTCCCGACCGTCGCGTGGCAACCCCGGTACCTGACGATCGCGGGCCTCCAGGAGGTCCTCGCGACCGGTGTCACGGGCAACCCCGAGGTTTTCCTGATCGAGAACGACACCGAGGCTCCGTACGCCGACCAGTGGAACGTCGGCGTTCGCCACTCGTTCGGCAGCCTGATCGCCTCGCTCGCCTACGGCAACGTCCGCAGCTCCAAGGGCTTCACCTTCATCCGCGGCGACCTCCGCGACGACGACACCTGCTGCTTGACGCTGGTCAACGGCTACAGCCGTCTGATCCTCTCGAACGACGACGTGCGCACGTGGTACGACGCCGTCTACGTGACCCTGGACAAGCCGTTCACGACGAGCTCGCGGTGGGGCGGGCAGCTCGCCTACACGTACTCGGACGCGGAGCAGATCGGCGGCGACCTGTTCAGCCTCGACTTTCCGCGGCCTGCGGACTACCCCCGCTACCCGACGGGCGGCGTGGAGGAGCATCGCCTCGTCGCCAGCGGACTGGTTCATCTGCCGTGGGACGTCAACCTGGGCACGGTGCTGGAGTACGGCTCCGGGCTGCCCTTCAACATCGACGACCGGTCGCGGGGCGAGGGGATCAACGAGCGCGTGTTCCGACGCAACGCCGGCGAGGGCGACGACCACCTGCGGATCGATCTCCGGCTCGAGAAGTCGTTCTCCCTCACGGAACGATTCGCCGTTTCCGTGATCGGCGAGGTCTTCAACCTCTTCGACGACGAGTTCTTCACCAACTACGACGGGTTCTTGCCGCCGCTCACGGGGACGCCCAACCCGAACTTCGGTGAGCCGCGCGCGATCGTCGGCAACAGCCAGCGGCGCTACCAGCTCGGCGCGCGCGTGCGCTTCTGAGTCTCGGGGATCCCTGCGCGCGCTTCGGCCTCAGGGCTGCAGGCGCTCGCAGGCTTGCCACGTGCCCCGGCGCAGCGGGATGCGCATGCCGCCGGTTTCCTCGAGCATGTCCCAGAGGCGGTCGCGCATCGCCTCGGCACGCTCCCGGTAGGCGGGGAGGTCGATCAAGTTGAACCGCTCGTGCGGGTCGGTCTCCAGATCGTAGAGCTCGGCCTGTTCCCACACGCCGTGGTAGTAGATGTACTTGTAGCGGTCGTCGCGCAGCGCGAAGGTGGTGGGTGTGTGCGGGAAGGCGTGCTCCCAGTAGTACTCGTAGAGCAGCTCCCCGGGGGACTCCATCGGCTCGCCGCGTAGCGCCGGCAGCACCGAGCGCCCGTCGACGATCCCGGTGGGCAGTACGCGAGCGAGATCCAGGATGGTGGGAGCGATGTCGATGTTGCGGACCAGGTCCATGACCGTCGCGCCTCGCGGCACCAGCCCCGGGCCCCAGGCGATCATCGGGATGCGGATCGACTCCTCGTAGGCGTGGCGCTTGTCGATCAGTCCGTGCTCGCCCAGCGAGAAGCCGTTGTCGCTGAGGTAGAGGAGCAGCGTCCGTTCCCCGAGCCCCGCTTGCTCCAGGTAGTCGAGCACCCGGCCGACGCTCTCGTCGAGGGCGAGCAGCGTCTCGGCATAGCGCCGGTAGAAGGTGTCGAAGTCGAACTGGTCGTGGTAGGCGTAGTCGACACCGTGCCAGCTGTAGCGTTGCGCCCGCACCCAGTTCGGTTGCCCGCGCAGGTTGGCCTCGGTCTTGGGCATGGTAGCGGGGTAGGGGATAGTGACGTCCCGGTACCTACCTGCGTGTCGCTCCGCCGGCACGAATTCGGCGTGGACTGCCTTGTGAGACAGCACCAGGAAGAACGGCGACTCGGTGTCGCCGGACTGACGCTCCAGCCAGTCGAGGGCCAGCTCGGTGAGGACGTCGGTGGTGTAGCCCTTCACCTCGCGCCGCTCGCCGTCGATGTTGAGCACGGGGTCGACGTAGACGCCCTGCCCGCGGAAGCTGACCCAGTGGTCGAACCCGGGTCGCGGGTCGTCGACGTCCTCGCCCATGTGCCACTTGCCGACGTAGGCGGTCCGCCAGCCGGCGTCCCGCAGGAGCTCGGGGAAGAACACCGTCCCGGGCGGGATCCCCGACGTGTTGTCGACCACGCCGTGCCGGTGCGCGTACTGGCCCGTGAGGATGGAGGCGCGGCTGGGCGAGCACAGCGACGTGGTCACGAACGCGTTGGCGACGTGGGCGCCGGCCCCGGCCATGCGGTCCATGCCCGGTGTCGCGAGGAACCCGGGCGCCCGCGGGTGGAAGCTCATGAAGTCGTAGCGGTGATCGTCGCTCAGGATCAGGATGACGTTGCGCGGCGGGACGTCCGTTGGAGCGCCCACCCGCACGCCCTCCTGCGCGCCTGCTGGGTCGGCGCCGGGCGAGGCTGCCGCCAGCGCGAGCAGGAGAGTCTGCCCTGCGATGCGTCGGCTCATGGCTCCTTCACGCGGAACTGCGCCTGCAGAGTGACGGCCGAGCTGCCGCCGACGAAGACGGTGAACGTGCCGGGCTCGACCACGCGGCGCATCTCGACATCGTAGAGCGCGAGGTCGTCGGGCTCCAGGCGGAACGACACGGTCCGCGCTTCGCCCGGATCGAGCCGGATCTTCTCGAAGCCGCGCAGCTCGAGCACCGGTCGCGTGACGCTGGCGACGTCGTCGCGCAGGTAGAGCTGCACCACCTCGGCTCCGGAGCGCTCGCCGGTGTTGGTGACGGTGACCGACACCTCGAGCGAGTCCCCGAGTCCGATAGTGGCGGCGCCGAGGCGCGGCGCTTCGTACTCGAAGGTGGTGTAGGAGAGGCCGTGGCCGAACGGGAAGAGCGGCGTCCACTCGACGTCGAGGTACTTCGACGTGTACTTGTTGTCGGGGTCGGGCGGGCGCCCGGTGTTCTTGTGGTTGTAGTAGATGGGCACCTGGCCGACGGTGCGCGGGAACGTCACCGGCAGCTTGCCGCTCGGGCTGGCGTCGCCGAACAGCACGTCGGCGAGGGCGGGTCCCATCTGCACGCCCAGGTACCAGGCCTCGACGATCGCGGGCACGTGCTCGGCCAGCCACGGGATGGAGAGCGGTCGCCCGTTCATCAGCACCACCACCAGCGGCTTGCCCTCGGCATGGATCAGTTGCGCCAGCTCGAGCTGCGCGCCGGGGAGCTCGAGGCTGGTGCGATTGTTCGCCTCGGCGCTCATCTCCTGGTCCTCGCCCAGCACCAGGACCACGGCATCGGCCGAGCGCGCGGCGGCGACTGCCTCGTCGAAGCCGCCGGTGTCTGGCTCGCGCACCGGGGCCCCAGGCGCGTAGACCACCTCGGTGCCGGAGCCCACCGCGCGCCGGATGCCCTCGAGCACGGTGACCGCATCCTCGGGGCGGCCGGCCGCGGCCCAAGAGCCGAGCGGATCGCGGGCCGAGTCGGCGAGCGCGCCGATCACCGCAAGGCGCGACAGGTTCTTGGACAGTGGCAGCACGCCGCCCTCGTTGCGCAGCAGCACGATCGACTCCCGCGCCAGCTCGCGAGCTGCCGCCAGGTGCTCCGGTGCGAGGGTCGCGGCACGCTCGCGCTCGGCGTCGCAGTAGCGGTATGGGTCCTCGAACAGACCCAGCTCGACCTTCTTGCGCAGCACGCGACGCACCGCCTGGTCGACCTCGTGCTCGGCGAGACTGCCGGCGCGGACCGCGCCGGGGAGGTGCTCGAGGTAGATGTTGCTCACCATGTCGACGTCGACGCCCGAGCGCAGCGCCAGGATGCCGGCTTCCACCGGCGCAGCCGCGACGCCGTGCGGCATCAGCTCCATGACGCCGGTGTAGTCGCTGACCAGGATCCCGCCAAAGCCCCACTGCCCGCGCAGCACGTCGGTCAGGAGACGCCGGTGCGCGTGCATCGGTATTCCCGCGATCTCGTTGAAGGCCGCCATTACCGAGCCCGCGCCTGCGCGTACCGCGGCCTCGAACGGAGGCATGTAGACCTCCCACAGCGTGCGCTCGGAGATGTCGGCGACGTTGTAGTCGCGGCCACCCTCGGCGGCGCCGTAGGCGACGAAGTGCTTGGGGGTGGCGATCATGGTGTCGGGCAGCGCGAGGTCGCCGCCCTGGAAGCCGCGCACCCGAGCGGTCGCCAGCACCGACCCGAGGTGGGCATCCTCGCCCGAGCCTTCGACCACGCGCCCCCAACGCGAGTCGCGCGCGATGTCGATCATGGGCGCGTAGGTCCAGTGAAGCCCGTGCGTCGTCGCCTCGATCGCCGAGATGCGCGCCGCGCGCTCGATAGCCTCGACGTTCCACGAGCTCGCCTCCGCGAGCGGCACGGGGAAGATGGTCCGGAAGCCGTGGATCACGTCGTGGGCGAAGAGCAGCGGGATGCCGAGCCGGGACTCCTCGACCGCTACGCGCTGCAGCGAGCGCGTGTAGTCGGCGCCGTAGACGCCGAGGAACGACCCGATCACACCCTTGCGGATCTCGTCCTCGCTGCCCGCCGGCACCCGCGGGCCGGTGTCGCTCCACTCGCCCCGCCACTGCGTGAGCTGTCCGAGCTTCTCCTCGAGTGTCATGCGCGCGAGCAGGTCGTCGACGAAGACGTCGGTGCCCGGTGCCCGCGCCGACGACTCGCCGGGAACGTGGACGGTTTCGCCGCGTGCGTTCGTGCCTGGCTGGATCGGTGGCGCGGAGGTGGCCGGTCGTTGCGCGGTGCAGGAGGCGAACAGCCAGAGCAGTGTCACGGCTGCGCACGAGAGGCTCGGTGTGCGCAGCGGCGTGCGATCGATCATGTGCACCTGCCCTCGAGCCAGCCGCCGCGGAAGCCGGCTCGACAAAGGCCGCGGACGACGTACGGGTCGTCCTTCATGGTCTCCCAGATCAGCCCGCTGCGGTGGTTCTCGATCATCAGTACGATCGGGCCCTGGTCGATTCCCAGGAACTCGTCATCGAACCAGCCGACGTCGGGAACGACCGCGCCGTGCCGCGTCGGTGTCTCTACCGTCAGCGTCGGGTTGAACGCGTCGAAGAAGCCATAGCGGCCGTAGAGGTGCTCGCCGTACCGCTCGTTCATCGCCTGCAGGGCCGCGATCGTGATCTCTGGGGCGAACGGGACGGAGCCGCCGGCGGCGGTGGGCGCGATGGTGCCGTCGTCCCTGACGTCGCCCGCCGCGACGCCACGTGCCCAGTAGGTGTGGAACTGGCGATCGCGGCCGTCGATCACGAGCGTTGCGCCGAGCGGCCCGTCGCAGGCCGTCAGGCCCCAGGCATCCTCGCCATAGCCGCGCCAGCCGTCTGGGTTCGCGATGGCGTAGGCGCGCTGCGCGAGCGTTGCGCGCCGCGAGTTCTCGAAGTAGTCGATGCCGCGCTCGCGCATGAACTCGTCCTGGATCCCCCGGAAGTCGATCCAGACGTGCGAGTACTGATGGCCGAACAGCGGCGCGAACTGGAGTAATTCCTGGCCGTGGAGCTCGCCCCACTCGTAGCTGCTGGTGTAGTGGTTCCAGATCTCGGCGCCGGCGGGGTGAGTGGGGGAGCCGAGGGCGAGCACGTGCAGCAGGATGCTCTCGTCGTAGCCGCGCCAGCGCGCCCGCCCGAACCCGCGGTCGGGCTCGGGACGCCAGGCCATGGTGATCCCCTGATCGTCGGTCTGGAACCACGGCCACTCGACCCGCCGGAAGACCGCGTCCGCGAGCTCGCGAATCTCGGCTTCGGCGGTGTCCTCTCCGTCGAAGTAGGAACGCACGAAGAGGACGCCCGCCATCAGCAGCGCCGTGTCGATGGTCGAGAGCTCGGTGGTCTGGTGGCGGTACCCCGTGTCGAGGTCGAGGAAGTGGTAGAAGAAGCCTCGATACCCGGTGACATCGGTCGTTCCGGCGCCCTGCGGGGCGTTCCAGAAGAACCGCAGCGTGTCGAGCACTCGATCGCCCGCCTGCTCGCGCGTGACCCAGCCGCGCTCCACCCCGACCGGGTACGCGGTCAGCGCGAAGCCCACCGCGGCGATGCTCGCGAACGGGCGCGAAGGCCACC
>DATLFI010000115.1:0-26240 GCA_035524895.1 Thermoanaerobaculia bacterium
TGGTGGTCGATCCAGAAAGAGGGACGATAGCGGAGTGGAACGATTGCCTGAGATGCACTGAGACTGCCATGGT
The DNA here is from genome assembly GCA_035524895.1 of Thermoanaerobaculia bacterium. Lineage (GTDB taxonomy): Bacteria > Acidobacteriota > Thermoanaerobaculia > Multivoradales > Multivoraceae > DATLFI01. The sequence continues at coordinate 74 of DATLFI010000115.1, forward strand.
AGCTGGCGGAGGCGAGGAGCGCGTGCCTGCTGGTCGCGTGGAGCCTGCGGGCCACGCTCGCTCGACACTGACAACGGACGGCGATCGGCGAAGCAACGCCGCGAAACCGCCGACCTGGCGATCGGGTTACGGAGTCTCCGCGCTTGCTCTGCGGGCCGACGGTTGCTGGCCAACCATCGCGCGCTGGCGAGATGGTTGAGCCGCGCCCGGCGCCGCGCTCGGACGGTGCGGCTAGTCGCGCTCGGGGGTCGCCTCGTCCCGTGCCTCGGCCTCGAGCAGGCGCGCGCCGCGCAGGATGCCTTCCATCGCGTAGTTGCCTTCGTGGCAAGCGTACTCGTAGACGCGCTCCTCGCTCGCGCGCCACAGGTACTCGCCCGTCCACGGCTCGGTCCACACCGTCGGATCGTCGACCGTAAAGCGGTACAGCACGTCCCCGCCGACCTGCGGCGTGAAGCGCTCGACGACGTGGACGTTTTCCGAGGCACCGCGCATCGCCCCCTGAGGCAGGAAGTTGGTGGTGTCGACGATGAGCGTGTCGCCCTCCCACCAACCGATCGAGTCACCGAGCCAGAACCGCTGATCCGCCGGCGGGTGCTGCAAGCCCATGCGCACGATGCGCGCGTCGTGGACCATCTCGATGAGGATCATCACGTGGTCCTCGGTCTGCACGATCCGCTTGAAGTTGTTGTAGAGGCTGGGATACGTCGGCGCGGCGCCGGTGAACCCGAGCAGGCAACGCTCGGCGATGCCCAGCGACTCGGGGCCGTCGTATGGGCCCGGCCCTTCGAGCTTCAGCCACCACGCGGTCCCGTCGTTCGCGCGCCGCCAGGAGGCGCGCGCCATCCGCTGCTGCCTCGTCGCCTCGGTCAGCGGCGGGATGCGGCCGTTGGGCGGCTCGATCACGATCGACGTCGGAAACTGGCCGTCGATGGCGAAGGCCTCGTTCCCGCGGTCGACCCAGAACCAGTTGTAGCCGCCGACGTTGCCCGCGCCGAAGCGGTTGCCACCGTCTTCGCTGTCCTCGAAGCCGACGACCGCGGCACCGCCCTCGGCTGGCGCCTCTCGGTCAGCGTCCGTCCGCCGGTTGGCCTTGTCGACGAGGGCGCGCTCGTTCTGTGCCAGCTCCCGGGCCTCCTCGAAAGTGAGGTAGGCCTTCTCGCCGAGCTCCACGGAACGCTCGAGCGGGGTCAAGGTGGCTGCGTCGTACGTCCCCGAAAGGTCAGGACGCCCGTCCGGCATGCGCGCAATCTGGTCGCGCTGCACGGCCAGGTCCTGGGCACCGAGCACGGTAGTAGCGACCACGACCAGGTAGGCCGGCAGGATCGCGGTTCCCATCCGCATCGCAGAGACTCCTGTCAGAGTTTGCTGAGATCAGAAGCCTACAGGACTCCAGGACTCGTGTGGCGGGTGCCGGCGCCGGAGTGCGGGGGTGAGTCGGTCACATCGCTTCTACAATGTTGCTATAATCGCATCGCTTCCCCACTGCAGGGGTAGCCCGGTGTGCTCGACGCGTCCGGAAACCTTTGGCGTGCGAGGCGTCCTCGACGGCGAGACTCCCTCGGTCGCGCCCCTCTCGATCCAAGCCCATCTAGCCCAACAGAGTGCGGGCAGGCGGGGCCCTCAGCGGCCTGCGGCCCGCTGCTCTGTTTGGTTCTGGCTCGCGCGCGAGTCATTCCTCCGGATCTCGGAGCTCGACGTGCGCACCCCCCTCCCCGCGCTTGCCCTTGAACGGCCACCTCGCCAGCCTGCCAACCATCATCGAGGCCCATCCCATGAACCGCATTCCCTCGACTCGCTCCTCTTGGAGCCTCCGCGGCGCGTGGCTCGCGACCGTGCTGCTCGGCTACAGCCTCGGCACACCGGCTCACGCGGGCACGGTCTACGTCGGGCTCGTGGTCGACATCGAGATCGGCGGCGTCTCCTATGCCACGCAGCTGCGGGTGACGAACACTTCGGACCGGCCGCTCTTCTTCGTCACGCGCTTCATTCCCACGGGCGAGGACGGCACGAAGCGGTCGAGCGCGGACGCGACCGCGACGCCGATCGGAGTCTCTCCGGGGCAGACCTTCGTCTTCACGAACCTCACCAGGTCCTCCCCGACCGGCGGCATGCTGGAGATCACCGGCGACGACGAGCTGTTCTTCACCGCCGTGCTGCTGCCACGGGTCGGCTCCGAGCTCGGGCTTGGCTCCGAGGCGCCCATCATCGGCTCGCAGCAGATAGTGCCGGCGGGTCAGGCCATCACGCTCCAGGGGCTGCGGCGCGACGCCGAACACGTCTCGAATCTGGCCCTGCTCAACCTGTCACAACAGGCCAACCACTGCACGGTCGACCTGTACGCCGCCGACGGAAGCTCGCTGATGAACCGCGCCGCGCTGGAGCTGGCCCCGCTCTCGCACAACTTCTGGCCCGACGCGCTTTCGATGGTTGGCGTCGCTCAGGCCAGCGAGGCCAGGTTCCAGATCACCTGCACTGCCGGCGCCTACGCCTTCGCGCAAACCGTGAACCTGTCGAGCGCCGCCGTTTCCACCATCCTGCGCTCGCCGAGCCTGCATTCGACACTGGCGCGTCCGCTGTGAGGGCGCCAGGAGCGACACCGAGGCCCGGACCAGCTCGCCCTCCTCGAGGTGGTAAAGGCGATCGCCCACCTGTACGGTAAAGCTCCGGGGAGCGGGCTCGACCGTGACCGCGATCGCACCGAGCGCGCCGTCGGCGAAAACTCTACGACAGCCACATCGCGGAGGTGGCGCACTTCGGCCAGGCACGCAGGGTGATCACCGAGAACCGGCGCGATTTCCTGGCGCTCCTGCGCCACGGCGTCGTGGTCGAGACCGCCGCGGAGGCCGCGGCGGGCCTCGAGACAGACTCAAAGCCCCGAGACTGAGCGCGCTCGACGCTCCCTGCGAGCTCGTAAGCGCTCGACAGACCGCCGTATCGGCGACATCATGCGCGACGGATGGCCGATGCCGGGTTCGACGACCCGTTGAAGAGGAGAGGAAGATGAACGCTCGAACGGGCCGAGGAAGGCCCGACTTTCGCTGGCCTGGCTTCCGGTGCGCCGCTTGCGTCGCAGGCCTTACCGCGCTGCTCGTAACAGCGTCAGGACCGGCGCTCGGCGAGGGACGCACCAGGACCGTCGCCATCTGCGTGACGAACTCGCTCGACGAGCCGATCACCTACGAGTATCGGTGGGGACTAGGTTCGTGGAGCTGGGATCGACTCGAGGTCGGCACCGAGGTCGAGCACCGACTCGAGGTCGACCCGCGCGCGGGCGTCCCGCAGCTGCAGGTCCGCTTTGGACGCTCATTCGGCGAGGGGGACATGCGAACCGTGCTGCGGGCGACGCCCGTGTCGGACCAGCTCGAGTGCGAGCCGATCTTCGCCGCGCCGACTCCCGAGGAACTGGCGGCGCAGAGAGAGGCGCTGCTCCAAAGCGCCCATGAGCGGTGGCAGGACGCTGCGAGAGACGCCGACGGCGAGCTAGCCTCCGCGTTGGATCTCTACTTCGACGTCTCGCGCAAGGATCGAGCAATCGTGCGGGTGTGGAAGCTCGGAGACACCCGCGCTGTGGTGCTGGGGCGGATCTCGGAGCTGCGCAATGCCGCTCGCCCGGCGCCGGTCTCCCTCTGGGGCGAAGGCCGCTACCTGATCGAGATCTTCGACCATGTCGACGTCGAGAGGATCGAGAGCTTCGTGCTCGACGCCAAGGCGCTCCCCGAGATCACCTGGCTCAGGCCGCAGCTCGGCTCGCCCTGACCGCCGAAGTCGCAGGTGCGAATTCGCTCGCCGCGTTGCGTCGTGCCGCTGCTGCTGATGCTCTCGGCGTGCGCCGAGGGAGCCCGAGACGGCGACGAGCTCGAACGCGACCAGGCCCGCGCTCCCGCGCCGGCTGTCGCCGCTGCGGAGATCCGAGCAGCGACACGTGCGGGCGACGGCGGCTGAGCGGCAACCGCTACCCCCTCGAGCGCGGCCTACCACGCCTCCCTGTAGATCCGGACGTAATCGACGTAGAGGCGCTGTGGCGACATGTCCTCGGCTGGACGATGCGGCGGATCGAACCAGCCGCCGACCGCGAGGTTGAGGATCAGGTAGAACGAGTGGCCGTGATCGAACGGCCAGTAGGCGGGATCGTCGTTCGCCGGCTTCTCGATCGAAAAGAAGCGGATCCCGTCGACGAACCACTCGATCCGCTCGGGGCGCCACTGCACGGCGAACAGGTGCCACTCTCGGTGAAAGTCGCCGGACGGCAGCAGGAAGTTGCCGGCGACGATGCGGTTGCGCCCCGGATCGGGACCGCCGTGGATCGCGCCCGACGTCCAGTTGGGCAGCCGTCCCTTGCCCTCCATGATGTCGATCTCGCCGCAGGCGGGCCAGCCGACCTGGTCGATGTTGCCGCCCAGCAGCCAGAAGGCCGGCCAGGTGCCGATGCCCTCGGGCAGCCTCATGCGAGCTTCGAAGCGGCCGTAGAGGAACTCGCGCTTGCCTTTGCTCTCGAGCCGCGCCGACGTGTAGTCGCGGTGCTCGTACTCCTCTCGACGCGCCTCGATCACCAGCACACCGTCTTCCACCCAGGCGTTGGCGCCCGGAGCGCCATCCGTTCGATCGGTGTAGTACTGGAGCTCTTCGTTGTGGGGATCCGGTACGACCTCGACGGTCCAGCTCTCGGTGTCGATCGCTGACGCCTCGAACTCGTCGGCCCACACCAGCTCCCAGCCCTCGGATGGGCTCGGACCATCGGCACGCGGGCCGTCGCACGCGGCGCCGGCGACGACGATCGCCAGCGCCGTGGCGCCGAGACGTAGGGACTCGACGAGGGCCGGTGCGCAGGCGGTGGACACCGCGATCCGATCAGGTGCCGGAGGCCTTCGGGGCCGCTGGCGCTTGGGTCTGCGGAACGCTCGCCGGATCGTTCGGGTCGGCATCGTCCTCCTTCTTCGGCGGGAACGGTGCCGTTTCGATCGGCGGCTGCGGGCGCAGCGGCCGTAGCGTGCGCCCGGCCAGCGCCGGATGGTCGGGAGGGATCTTGGTAGCGCGGAAGACCGCGTGCTTCTCGTCCTCTTCGACCGGGTGCGGCGGCGAGCCGTCGGCCATTCGCACCGCGCCCGAGTAGGGTGTCAGGTACTCCCACACGATCTCGTCCTTCGGCGTCACCTCGAAGAAGCGACCGTTGTTGCCTTCGTCGATCAGCGTGTTGCCGTTGGGCAGCCGCTGCGCGCCCGAGATGAAGTTGCTGTGGAACGAAGTCTTGTCGGGGGCCTCGTAGACCCATACCGGCCCGGCGGGACCGAAGGCGCCTTGTGCGGGGACCACGTAGGCTTCCGAGGCGTCGCGCGGCGGCGTGATCTCGACTACGTTCGAGTATCCAGCTTCCTCGGTGCCGAGGCCGTTGTTGAAGACGAGCAGGTTTCCGGCCCCCGGCAGGCCGGGCGCGATCCAGTGCACGTCGTGCTGGGCGAAGAGGCGCTGCGGCGAATCGGCGCCGCGACCGTAGGCGTGCGGGTTGCCCCAGCGGTAGAGCAGGTCGCCGCCGCGTCCCCAACGGCCACCGCTCGAGCCCGCGGCCTCCTCGGTGGTGGTGCTGTGGTCGATGATCCAGATCTCGTTGAACCTGGGCACGCTGAGGGCGATCTGGTCGAGCTCGGGGTTGTAGTGGATGGCGTTGGTGTGCATCAGGTCCGAACGGAGCGGCTCCGGCTCCGCGTCGTCCGCGACGTAGCCCAGCGCGCGCAGTCGAGCGATCTCGTCGTCCTCGCTCTCGCGCGGCCGCCGGTCGCCGTTGATGTCGATGCGGCCGAGGTGCTGGGCGGGGTCGCCGTAGTTGGGCAGGGCGGGATCCACGTTCTGGACCAGGTGGTCCCAGGAGTGCCACTCCCAGACGATGCGCGCGTCGTTCGGGGGCTGCGGCTCGAGCTCGATCACCATGTCCGGCCAGACTCCGGCGGGCGGCACGCGCTCCGGCTCACGGCCGGCGCGCTTCGCCTCGTCGGCGGTCTTCACCTCCCAGGCGATCGCCAGCACGTTGCCGTTCGGCAGCCGCTCGATGTCGTGGTGCGTCAAGTGCTGCTCGCTCGCGAACACGAAGTCCCAGACCACCTCTCCTTCCCAGGTGCGTTCGCGGATACGGCCGGCTTGGCCGCCGCCGCTGAAGACCGCGACATCGGGCTCGCGCTCGGTGCGCAGCAGGTTGCCGTTGTCGAGCAGGTAGACGCTGCCGGCCGGCGCGCGGTCGCTCGCCCACATGTGGACGACCTCGCCGGCCTGATCGATCAGGTAGGTCTTGTCCGAGATCAGCGGCGAGTAGAGGACGTAGCCGGGAGATGCCCCGCGCTCAGCGAGACGGAGGCCTCGAGACTCCGAGTCGACCGCCGTGACGGCTGCCGGCGGATCCTCCCGAGGCGGCGCGTCGCAACCGGCGAAGACCGTGGCGACGAGTGCGATAGCGATCTGTATGCGAGCGACGCGGTCGCCAGCGGCGCGGACGAGCGTGCCGAACGGCACTTCATGCGGTGAGAGCACGCGAACCTCCAAACTCTACGAGTGAATCGAGCGCCGGAGTGTAGCGCGCCGCCTCGCTAGGACCCTCCGGGCCGCGCTGCCGTGACGTTCCCTCAGAGGCTGAGCGTCTGAGCGATCTCTCGTTCGACACCGCGCGCGCGCCGCGCTCTCGTGCCCGACGCGCTGAGCACGTCGACATGCTCAGAAGCTCCAGAAACGCGGGATGAAGATCACCGAGAGGATCCAGAAGATGATGTTCAGCGGCACGCCGGTGCGCAGGAAATCGGCGTAGCGGTAGCCACCGGCGTTGTAGATCATCGTGTTCGTCTGGTAGCCAACCGGGGTCGAGAAGCCGGTCGAGGCGGCGAAGGTGACCGCCATCAGCAGCGGCTTCGGGTCGATCCCGGTCTGTTGCGCCGTGGAGATGGCGATCGGGGCGAGCAGGACCGCCGCGGCGTTGTTGCTCATCGCCTCGGTCAGGATCGCTGTCATCAGGTAGAAGACCGCCAACAAGGCGATCGGGCCGAGGTCCCCGACCGCCCCGATCGCCGATTCGGAGATCAGTCGCGCCGCCCCCGTCGTATCCATGGCGATACCCAGCGGCAGGACGCCGCCGAGCAGGAAGACGACCTTCCAGTCGATCGCATGGTAGGCCTCCTCGAGGTCGATCGACCGCGTCAGGACGAGCGCCAGGCAGCCGAGAATCGCACTGACCAGGATCGGCAGCACGTTGAGCGCCGCCAGGCCGACCACCACCGAGATGATGGCGATCACGATCGGCACCTTGTGGCGGCGCATTGCGGGCTCGTCCACCTCGTCGAGGACGATGAAGCTCTCGTCCTCACGCAGCAAAGGGATTTGCTCCTCCGGCGCCTGGATCAGCAGGGCGTCGCCCAGCTCCAGCCTGACGCTGTTCAGCTTGTTGCGGATGGTCTCGCCGCGGCGCTGGATAGCGAGCACTAGCGCCTTGTAGCGGTTGCGGAAGTCGAGGTCCTTCAGGGTGTGGCCCACCAGCCTGGAGTCCGGCGCCACCAGCGCCTGCACCAGGCGCAGGTCTCCGGGCTGGAGCGTCTCGTCCTTGAGCTCGAACTCGACGTTGAGCTCCAGGTTCGCCGAGCCCCGCAGGCCGATGAGCTCCTTCAGCTCGCCGCGCACCAGCAGCACGTCCCCCTCCTGCATCGGCTGCCGCAGCGGCGCCCAGGTCTTCTCCTCGCCGTGCAGCAGCCGCAGCACGGTGACGTCGTGCTCCTCGCCGAGCCGGCTCTCGCGCACCGACTTGCCGATCAGGGGCGAGCCGGCGCCGATGCGCAGCTCGGTGATGTACTCGCCGAGCGGGTAGGTGGCACTGAGCTCCTGCGCCTCGCGCTCGGGCAGCAGCCAGCGGCCGAAGGCTAGGAAGTACACGGTGCCGGCGGCGAACAGGATCAGCCCCATGCGGCTGAACTCGAACATGCTGAAGTCGCCATAGCCGGCCCGCTCCGAGATGGCGCTGACCAGCAGGTTGGTCGAGGTGCCGATCAGGGTGCAAACTCCCCCGAACTGCGAGGCGGAGGAGAGGGGGATGAGCAGCTTCGAGGCGGCGATTTTGCGCCGGTTGGCGACCACCATCACCAGCGGGATGAACACCGCCACCGCCGCCGTGTTGTTGATGAAGGCCGAGAGCACGCCGACGGTCGCCATCACCACCACCAGCGCGGTGAAGTGGTTGCGGCCGTAGCGCACCAGCAGCCGGCCGATCACCGCGGTGGCTCCGGTCTTCTGCAGCCCGGCGCTGAGCACGAACATCGCCGCCACGGTCACCGTCGCCGGGTTGCTGAAACCCGAGATCCCCTGCTCGGGGGTGACGAGACCGAAAACGAGGAGCGTCCCGAGGACGAGGAGAGCCACCAGGTCGATGGGGAACCGCTCGGAAATGAACAGAGCCACGGCGCCGGCGAGGATTGCCAGCACCAGCACGATCTCCCAGCTCATCCTTCCTCTCCCATGATCCCTCTCCCATGATCGGTGTGCTGCAAGCCTAACCTCAGGGGCGCGAGGAGACTCGACCCATGTCGGTCCTTCTGCCGAGTTGCGTGCTCGACCTCGAGCCGCTATTTCTACAGCGATAGGCGAATCGGAGCGCCTGCCGCGCCGGGAGGGGATCCAGTGACCTATCGACGGTGGTCCATCCGAGCTTTTTCGTGCACAGTGTTCGGCGCACTGGCCATCCTGAGCTCGGCACCGTCGGAAGCACAGGTCCAGCTCACGGACCGCGCGCGCCAGACGGCGCAGGGTGGCCGGGTCGACCTGCTCGAAGACGGCGCGCTGCACGTGGTGCTCTGCGGCACCGGCTCTCCGCTACCCGATCGCGACCGCGCCGGGCCGTGCACGGCGGTGCTCGCCAACGGTCGGTTCTTCGTCGTCGATGTCGGACCTGGAGCGACCGAGAGCATCCAGCTCATCGGGCTACCGCGGGGCCGTCTGTCGGCGCTGCTGCTCACGCACTTCCATTCCGATCACATCGCCGAGCTCGGCGAGCTGGTGTTCTCGAGCTGGGTCGGCGGTCGCATGCAGCCCCTGCTGGTCTACGGACCCGAGGGCGTGGAGCAGGTCGTCGCGGGCTTCCAGCAGGCCTATGCGTTCGACGCCGGCTACCGCACGGCACACCACGGCGCCGAGATGATGCCGCCGGCCGCCGGACGGGCCGAGGCGAGGACGATCCGCCTCGCCGACTCGGCGAGCGAGGCCTCGAGCGCGGCGAACCCCTCGAACGCGAGCGGCACCGTCCTCTACGACCAGGACGGCCTACGCGTCAGCGCCGTCGCGGTCGACCACCGGCCGATCGCGCCGGCCGTGGGGTATCGCTTCGACTTCGGCGGTCGCTGCGTCGTCGTCAGCGGCGACACCGTGCGCTCGCCGGCGCTCGCGGCAGCGGCGAAGGGCTGCGACTTGCTGGTGCACGAGGTGCTGTCGGACACGCTGGTGAGCGCAGCAGCACGAGCGATGGCGGGCGCCGGGAACGCGCGGCTCGGTCAGATGCTCACCGACACCCTCGACTACCACACCTTCCCGGCCGACGTGTTCGCGCTCGCCGCCGAGGCCGGTGTCCGCGTGGTCGTGCTCACCCACCTGGTCCCTCCGGTGCCGGCGGCCCAGGCGGAGGCCGTGTTCACCCAGGGTCGCGACGCGTTCGCCGGCGCGGTCCACGTCGGTGTCGACGGCATGCACTTCACGCTGCCGCCGGACTCGAGGGAGATCGTAGTCAGCCGACCCGGCCCGCAGCCCTGAGACCTGCGCCCTGTTACGGTCGCCGCCATGGCGACCTGGCGGCTCGACCCCGAGATCGACTACCTCAACCACGGCTCCTACGGCGCCTGCCCTGCGGAGGTGCTGGGGCAGCAACAGCGTTGGCGCGACGAGCTCGAGCGCGAGCCGATGCGATTCTTCGGGGAGGTCTACCAGCCCGCGCTCGATGACGCGCGCAACGAGCTGGCGACCTTCGTCGGAGCCGATCCGGCGGGTCTGGTGTTCGTGCCGAACGCCACGACCGGCGCCAACGCCGTGCTGCGCTCGATGGAGCGCGCGCTGCTGCCAGGCGACGAACTGCTGACCACGAGCCATGCCTACAACGCCTGCCGCAACGCGCTCGAGGCCACCGCGGCCCGCGCGGGAGCGCGGGTGGTCGTCGCATCGGTGCCCTTCCCGCTGGAAGACCCCAGCGAGGTCGCGGCGGCTGTGCTCGGGAGCGTCACCGACCGCACCCGGCTCGCGCTGCTCGACCACGTGACGTCGCCCACCGCCGTGCGCTTCCCGATCGAGGCGCTGGTCGCAACGCTCGAACCGAGAGTGCCGGTGCTGGTCGACGGCGCACACGCCCCCGGGATGGTGCCGCTCGGGCTCGATGCCCTCGGCGCCTCGTTCTACGTGGGCAACTGCCACAAGTGGCTCTGCGCGCCGAAGGGAGCGGGGTTCCTCCACGTGCGCGAGGACTACCGCGAGCGAGTGCTCCCGGTGACGATCAGCCATGGCTGGAACGGTGGCTGGGGTGGCGACAACCGTCTCCACGCGCTCTTCGACTGGACCGGCACCACCGACCCGACGCCGGCGCTCTGCGTGCCGGCCGCGCTGCAGACGATCGGTGCGCTCGATCCGCGCGGCTGGCCGGGCGTGATGGAGGCCAACCGGGATCTGGCGCTCCAGGCGCGCGACATCCTCGCCGGCGCGCTCGGCGTCGAGGCGCCCGCGCCCGACGACATGCTCGGTGCCATGGCGACGCTGCCGCTGCCAGATTCGTCCCGGCGCGTCACGGACCGTTCGCTCGACGCACTGAGCGCGCTCCTGCGCGAGCGCGGATTCACGGTTCCGGTGTTCGTCTGGCCGGCCTGGCCGAGTCGGGTGCTGCGCGTCTCGGCACAGCGGTACAATCTGCTGGACCAGTACCAGCGGCTGGCCGTGACGCTGCGCGAGCTCCTGGATGGTGGCGGCTGAGCAGGTCGCGCGGCGTGAGGCGTAGCGGCAACGGGTCTGGACCCTCGGGGTCGATCCTGGTTTCGCCGCTGGCCGACGCCGTGGAGGAAGGCTACCGGGAGCTGTGGTGCGAACGCGGTGTCCCCGAGCTGGGCTGGATCGCCGAGCTGCTGCGAGGGCGACCGCTGCTCGAAGGGTTTCGGCTGGCGCTCGCGACGGCGAGCTCGGGTCGCCGCGCGTCGGGTCAGAGCCGGTTCACGCTGTTCGCCGCCGCTGGCTCCTACTCGTCGCTCGATGCGGACGGCCTGGCCAGGCTGCGCCTCGCGCTAGCCGAGCGAGAGGCGCTGGCACCGCTCTCGGGGGCCATGCTCGATCTCGTCGCCGCCTTCCCCTCCCATCCGATGGCGTCCCTCGCCTCGACGCCCGAGTCCTCGCCCACTACGCCCGGGAACGCGCGACTCGGCTCGCTCCTCGATCGTCACGAGTCGCTCCTCGACCCAGCCTCGCGGAGCTCGCTGCGCGTGCAGCTCGTGGTGCTCTGGCAAGCCGTGCAGGCCGGCGTCCTGCGCGGCGCCAGCACCAGAGCGGTGGCCGACATGGCGCACGCGGCACGCTTTCCGCTTACGCCGGAGTCCCTACCCGCGGCCCGCGGGCTCTTGGGGCTAGCCGCGCAGGTGCTCCAAGTCGAACCGCTCCTGCCACGCACCGAATGGCCCGACCGATTCTGGGCACGGTACGCAGAGTTGCGTGAGCTCCATGGCCCGAGCCCGCAGCCCTGGCGACCGTGACCGCGCAGCCCAGCGCCTCGCGCCTCGCGCCCCGAGATCTCTGTCCGGCGAGGGATTGCGCTCGCAGTCGGCAACGAAGGCGCGCACCCGGCGAGGCGCCAGCCCTCCGGCCCGGATCGCTGCGCCGACTCCTGGGGGCCCGACCGGCTAAGCTCGCGCCACGGTCGCGCGAGGCGCGGCCCAACCACCGGTGTCCACCGTGCTCACGCTCCGCACCGCGCTTCGCGGCGCCGCGCGCGCCCGCGACGTCGTCTCCGTGCTCGCCCGCTACGGTTGGGCCGACCTGGCGGCGGAGTGGGGGCTGCCGCGCAGCCTGCGGCCGGTTCGCGAGGAGGTCGTCGCCGCCGAGGGTGAGGACGAGGACGCCGGCCTACCGAATCCGCGCAGCCTGCGTCGCGCGTTCGAGGAGCTCGGTCCCACCTTCGTGAAGCTGGGGCAGGTGCTGAGCACGCGCAGCGACCTGCTGGAGGAGGCCTACACGCGCGAGCTCAGGCTGCTCCAGGAGCAGGTTGCGCCGGTGCCCTTCGAGGAGATCGAGGAGGTCATCGACGACGCGCTGGGCGAGCGGCGCGCCGAGCTGTTCCTGAGCATCGACGAGCAGCCGCTCGCCGCCGGCTCGATCGCGCAGATCCACCGAGCGCGCCTGCGCGACGGCAGCGAGGTCGTGGTCAAGGTGCTGCGTCCTGGCATTCGCGAGGTGATCGCGGGCGACATCGAAGTGATGACACTGATCGCGGGGTTCGCCGAACGGCGCGCGGAGCAGCTCGGCTTCAGCCCGCTCGAGCTGGTGCGCGAGTTCACCCGGAGCATCTACCGCGAGATCGACCTGCTCCACGAGGGACAGGCAACCGAGCGGTTTCGTAAGGCCTTCGCCGACGATCCCCGCGTGGTGTTTCCGCGCGTCACCTGGGAAGCCGCCACCTCGCAGCTCCTGACGCTCGAGTTCCTGCCCGGCAGCACGCTGGCGCGCCTGGAGCCGGAGGACATCGAGCCCGAGTTGCGACAGCGTCTGCTCGAGACAGGCACCGACGTCGTGTTCCGACAGTGCCTCGAGCTCGGCTTCTTCCACGCTGACCCTCACCCGGGCAACCTCATGGTGCTCGACGACGGGCGTCTCGGCTTCGTCGACTGCGGCATGAGCGGGCAGGTGGACTCGCGCACCGCCGGCCAGCTCGCCGACCTGGTCTCGGGCCTGGTCCAGGGCGACTCGGAGCTGGTGCTGGACGCCGCGCTGCGCATCACCGACGGCGACGTCACGCTGCAGACCGACCGCCGCCTGCGCCGCACGGTTTCCGACTTCCTGCTCGACGTCGAGGGCACCGACCTCGAGCACCTCGAGGTTGGCAAGCTGCTGCGGCGCTTCTTCGACACCCTGCGCGAGCATCGGCTGCGCTGTCCGGGCGATCTCCTGATGCTGATCAAGGCGCTCACCACGATCGAGGGGGTCGCCACCTGGCTCGATCCGTCGTTCGACGTGGTCGCCAGCCTGCGCCCCCACGTCGAGCGTCTGATCGGACACCGCTACGCGCCCGAGGAGGTGTGGCGGCGGGTTCAGCACGCTGTCCAGGCGTACTCGCGCCTGCTGGCCGACCTGCCGCGCGACGTGCGCATGCTCTCGCAGCGCCTGCGTAGCAACCGCCTGAGCATGGGTATCGAGCACCGCGGTCTGGATCGACTCACCGAGACCATCGAGCACGCCAGCCGCAACGTCGCGTTCGCGCTGATGATCGCGGCGACCATCGTCGGTTCGGCGATCCTGGTGATGGCCGACGTCGGAACCGGCACCGCGGGCCTGCTGACCCAGGTCGCCATCGCCGCCGCGGTCGTCGCGGCGGTGCTCGGACTGCTGCTCGCACTCACCCACTACCGCGGCCGAAGGACGCGCCCGTGACTACCGCGGCCGAAGGACGCGCTGCTGAAGGGCAGGGACCATGACAGCCAACGGACTGCTCGCGTTGCTGCTTCTGGCGGGCGTGCCGATCTGCGGTGCCCCGGTGGCCTCCCAATCGACCTCTCGGGCAACGACGGCACCAGGTCCCTCGGAAGGTGCCACCCCCGTCGGGGTCGAGGTCGAGGTCGCCCGCGACCTGACCTACCTCGCGACGCGGCCAGTTGCCGCGGGCGGCACCACGCTCGATCTCTACTACACCGCGAGCGCGCCGGGCGCCGCACCTGCGGACCCGTCGCCGATCGTCGTCTTCGTGCACGGCGGCGGCTGGCGACGAGGGGACAAGGCGCAGCATGCCGAGAAGGGCGAGTACTTCGCGCGAGCGGGCTTCCTCTTTGCCAGCATCAACTACCGGCTCTACCCCGATGTCGATCCCGCCACCCAGGCACTCGACGTCGCGCAAGCGGTCTCCTGGATCGCCCGCAACGCCGAAACCTACGACGCGGACCCCACCCTGGTCTTCTTGATGGGCCACTCGGCGGGAGCGCACCTGGCGGCGCTGGCGGCGCTCGACCCGACCTACCTCGAGCGCGCGCGCTTCCCGCGCCAACACTTGCGAGGCGTGGTGTTGCTCGACGGCGCCGGCTACGACCTCCTGGAGAGACAGGGTAGCGAGCTCGCGCGGGAGCTCGACCTGCTGCGCACGGTGTTCGGTGATGATCCGGCAACGCTTCGCCGACTGTCGCCAATCCACGCGATCGACATCGACGCCGGCGGCGCGCCGCCTGCATTTCTCGTCCTGCACGTGCCGCGCGAGGCTTCACGCCAGGCCTCGGAGAAGCTTTCTGCTCGCCTGCGCCAGGCTGGCGGCACCGCCGAAGTAGTGGAGACCCCGGGCAAGTCACACCGGACGCTCAACCGCGAGCTCGGTCACGACGGCGACGGGCCGACGACGCTGGTGTCGACGTTCCTACGCCGCCTCTCGAACAGCGCGTCTCAACCGTAGGATGCGGCGCAGGGACCGATGGCAGCAGAGTTGCATTGATCTTCGGAGCGTGCTGTTGGAGGAAGCTCGTTCGGAGCACCTTGCAGCGCTCGAGGGCGACAGAGCCCGCCGCATCCACGAATCCGAAGGAACGAACTGCAAGCAACGACTGCAAGCGAGGCCGTGATGAACCGTATACCCGTGCTCTTGCCCCTTCTCCTCCTGGCTGCATCAGCGGCGGCACAAGCTGACCTGAGAGAGATCGACCAGAAGATCCTCGAGTACAACGTCGCCCAGGCGCGAGCAGCTCTGGCGGGCGCCGGTGCCGAGCCCGAGAAGCTCGCTGCCGAAGGACGCATCCTCGGGCTCGAGAAGAAATGGGCCGAGGGCGAAGCGAAGCTCCGCAGGGCGACCGAGCTGAAGGCCGACGACCCGGCGATCTGGAACCACCTCGGCGAGCTGCGCGAGCGCGCCGGCAACGCCGCCGGGGCCAGGGAGGCTTTCCAGAGGGCCTCCAACCTCGCGCGCACGCGAGTCGAGGGCGGCGCCAGCGGTGCCGACTCCCACTACCAGCTCGGGCGTGCGCTCCAGGGTTTGCGCAGCTTCGACGGCGCCGCCGAGCACCTCGGTCACGCCCAGAAGGCCGGAGCCCCGCTGGCGACCTACCAACTCGGTGTTCTCCGCGCGAGCCAAGAGCGCTGGCAAGAGTCGGTGGATATCCTGAGCCAGGCCCTCGGTGCCAACTCGGGCATCGCCTACGCCTACTACTACCGCGGTCTCGCCGCGAGCAAGGTGGGTCGCAAGGACCTGCTCATCAACGACCTGGGTCGGTTCCTCCAGCTGGCGCCCAACGCGCCGGAAGCCGACCGGGTGAGAAGGATGCTGCAGTCGGCGAAGCGGTGAGCCCGGTCGAGTGACCGCCCCGGGCCGAGGCATGGCCGGGTCGTAGACCCCCATGGCCGAGCAGCCCGTGGTGGAACCCGCGTGACGGGGGTTCCACCACGGGCTGATAGGCCTGTCAGAACCGTCAGAAGACGTGGCCGAAGCCGAAATAGAGCCGCAACTTCTTCTCGCCCTCGCGGGGATCGAGCGGAGCGGCGACGTCGAGGCGTAGCAAACCGACCGGTGATCGCCAGCGCGCGCCGGCGCCTACACCGACCTCGAAGTCCTGGCCGAAGTCTCCGACCTGTCCCCACACATTGCCGATGTCCAGGAACAGCACGCCACCGAAGTCGCCGAAGATCGGGAAGCGCAGCTCCTGGTTCATCACGAAGAGTGCCTCGCCGCCGAGCGGACTCTCGCAGTCGCCGAGACTCTCGAGCGGGCCTATCCCCTCGCGCGGGTAGCCGCGTACGGAGAAGGCCCCGCCCGCGAAGAAACGCTCGCTGCGGATCAGCTCCTGGTCGAATGCCTCGGCCAGCCCGACGCGATAGAGCTGCGCCCAGTCGACGGTCCGACCCGCGAGCTGAAACGGCGTGGTGACCAGGCCGAGCTGGCCGAACAGTCGAACGAACCGGAGCTCCCCGCCTATCGCCTCGTCCGAGCCGCTCACGTCGACACTCGCCCACAGCCCCCGCGAGGCGCGCTGGAAGGGATCCTGGACGCCGCGATAGAGGTACTGGGCGCCCAGGATCGGAGATCGCACGATCACCTCTATGGGTCCAAAGAACTCGTCGTCGAAGGAGAACGTCTCCTCGCGGAAGCGCGCGTAGACGCCGACCCGTGAGCGAGCGCCGACCGGCCGCCAGAGCTGCAGGCCGCTGTCGAACGAGTCGATGAAGGTCTCTTCCGCTCCACCTTCGTCGAGGATCTCTTCGGCGATCTGCCCGAAGCCCTCGAGCACGAGCCGGCTGCCGGCGAGCCGCGGCGACGAGAACCAAAGCCGCACGCGCTGGTCGTCCGAGCGATAGAGCAGACGCGCTCCCAGCTGCAGGCCCCAGCCCGCGACGTTGCGGTCGACTGCGTCGACCACGGCGCCGAGTCCCACCTCCGTCTCGTAGCGCAGCCCGTAGCCGAGCTGGAAGCGCGGGGTCTCCTCGACCTCGACGCCGAGGCGCGTTCGCGCGGGGTCCTCGTCCTCGCCGCGCCGCGGCTGCACCACGACACCCGAGAACAGCCCGCTCTCGAATAGCGCGCGCCGCGCCTGGTCGAGCTCCCCGTCGCCGAGGACGTCGCCCGGCGACGAGCCGATCAGCCGGCGCACCAGCGCCGGATTGGTGGCGCGCAGCCCCGCGACCTCGATCTCGCCGAGGCGGTAGGGCTCGCCCGGCGCGACGTCGAACGTCACTGCGGCGCTGTTGCCCTCCGCGAGAGGCACGACCTCGACGCCGACCCTGGCGTCGAGGTAACCCGACGCACGCAGCGCGTCCTCGAGCTCGAACGCCGCCCCCGCCAGGCGGTCGCCACGGGCGACAGATCCTGGTTCCAGGCTCGGCGGTGGCAGGTCCAACGGCGCGCCGCGCACCGCTACCTCGGAGACGACGAGCAACGGCCCGGGGTCGACCACCACCACGAGCTCCTCCCCGTCGGCCGACAGGGAGCGAGCACGCACGATCGGCTCGACGTGTCCGAGCGCTCGGAGCTCGCGGCGCACTGCCGCTTCGGCCTCCGGCAACGCCGAGGCCAGCTCGACGCGCGAGCGCATCCCCGCGAATCGCGCGTCGAGACGCTCGCTGGCCTCTTCGCTCGCACCCTCCCACACCAGTCGATCGAGGCCCACCCGACGCCCACCGGACGACGCCACGGTCACCTGACGGGTGTCGCCGGACGAGACGACGGGCGCCACTCGCGCCGACGCGGTGGGGTCGAGGAACCCCGCCCCGCGCAGGGCGGCCTCGGCGGCGCGGGCCATCTCCTCGAGCGCCGCCGGCTCGTAGTAGTCGGAGCGATAGAGCGTGGCGATGGCGACGCGCGAGCGCGCGGGAGGCGGATCGCCGGTGAACGCGACCTGGGCGCGCGGACCAGGCTCGACAGCGACCAGCACGTCGACCCAACGGGCGCCGCGTGCGGAGCGAGTGGTCGCGACCACCTGCGGATCGGAGAAGCCCTGGCGAACCAGTGCATCGCTCGCCTCGACCTCGACGTCGAAAAGCGCGCCGTCGTAGACAGGCTCGCCGCGTCGCAAGGCGATGGCGCGCCTCAGCGACGCCTCGTTTACTTCCTCGGGCGCGTCGATCCTCAGGCGCCGCAGCCGTGGCACCTCGTCCGAGCGACTGCCGCCCGCTTCGAGCGTTTGCTGCAGCGTGACGCCCTCGGTGCCGTCCTCTTTGGTGAACACCTGCCCGAGCAGGCGCGGCGCGCGAGGCACCTCGCGAAGGTCGAGAAGGTAGGTGCGCTGCTCTGCCTGGCGCAGGTTGATCGACAGACCGAGCGTGAGGTAGCGGTTGAGGTCGCGGCCGACGGTGAGACGAGCATCGGGGTCGGATTCGTTGAGCAGGTCGATCGGCCGCAGGCTGATGCGTATCGACTCACCCAAGCCGCGACCGAGCCCGGCGGCGACCCGGCTGCCGAAGTAGTCGGCGAAGCCGGCGAGCAGCACGTCCTGGGCGCCCGGTCCTTCCGCTGCTGGATCGCCGCCGGCGAAGGGATCGAGCGAGCGGTCCTCCAGGGCCAGCAGCGATGGGTCCTCGAGCGCGGTGGTGACGTCGAACGCAACCTGCGGCTCCGCTCCCGGACGCCCTGGCAGGCGCAGCAGACCGCGATCGACGCGAGCCCGCTGGCCGTAGGCGAACACCGTGCCGCCCGGGTCTACCTCCACCGTGCCGTCGAGGATCGGCTCGGCGAGGGTGCCGCGGACCTCGATCGGGCTCCAGCGCACGCGCAGGTCGGCGACGTTGTTGCGCACGCGCACGCCGCTCGCGGTGGCTACGAGAAGGTCGAGACCGAGCTGGCGCGCGAAGTCGTCGACTTCGCCAAGCTCGTCGGCGGAACCGCGCAGCACGGCGAGCACCTCGCGCTCGAGGTCGAGATCACGGCGCACCAGACCACGCTCCACCAACACCTCGCCGCTCAGGAGCGGCCGGCTCGCGCGACCCGGGACTGGCGGACCATCGACGTCGTCGGGTGGCCACTGGAGCCGCAGCTCGCCGCCGAGCTCGACGCTCAGCCCGTAGTCCAACCGGTAGCGCACCTCGGAGAACGCGGCTCGCAGGTCGGCACCGCCCGCCACCGAAACCTCTCCGGCGAGGCTCACCGGTCCGTCGTTCAGCACGGCGCTGCCCGAGCGCAGGGTCGCAACGCCATCGCGGACGTCGATCTCGAGCATCGGATCGGCGAGGCGTGTGACGTAGGGCTGTCGGTACAACACCGAGGCGCCGGTGCCGTCGACATGGATGGTGCCCGCGAGCTGCTGGAGGCTGCCCGCGAGCTCCACACGCAGGTCGAGCAGGCCGCGTGCCGCGCCGCCGGCGAGGAAGGGCTCGGCTATCGCTACGGGAACCGTCCCGGTGGCCTCTGCGCGCAGGTGCCGCACCAGCTCGCCCATCGGGTCGCCGGCCATCCAGGCGGTGTCGAGTTGGGCCTCGGCGTCCACCAGGAGCGCATGGTCGTCGACCTCGAGCGCCACCGGGCCCGCCCGCAGCTCGCCTTCGCGCAGCGTGACCAGGAGCGGCTGCGAGAGCCGAATCGTGTGGGTTTCTGGAGCCTCCGAGGACGTCCCGCCGGCATCCGGCCCGCGCACATCAAGGGTGAGCTGCCCCAGGGTCATTCTTGCCCCCGCGGCGCCGAGACGGGCAGGGTCGAAACGGGCCTCCAGAAACAGGTCTTCGAGTGAAAAGCCCACCAGCGTCTCGAGCGTTTCGCCCGCCCCAACCAGCTCGTCTAGACCGGCCCGTGAGAGCTCCGGCACGCGCGCACGCAGCTCCACCAGTGGTGACGTCGTGCCGGGCTCGAGCTCCGGAAGGGCGCGCAGCACTGCGTCGGGCAGATCGGGCCACGATCGCAGCGCAACCAGCGGCACGACCGCCTCGAGCTCGCCGGCTCCGGCGCGAGTGAGCAGCTCGCGAGACTGGAGTCGAAGCACGCCCTCCTCGAGCCGGGCTCCGAGACCGAAGCGCTCGAGCCCGGAGTCGGGCGCTCGCAGCTCGAGCTCCGCGCTGCCGGCATCGAGCGGCAGGCGCGGCACGAACCATCCGCTGGCCGCTAGCTCGCCCTCGGGAGCGCGTACTTCGAGGCGGTCCACGTCGACGCGCTGCAGGTCGCCACGCGCCTCCAACACGATCTCGTCGATCGACCGCGATTCGGGCGTCGCGCCACCTGCCATGGCGAGCCCGGTCGCCCGCAAGCGCACCGTGCCGCGGGGCTGATCCAGCGAGCCCACGAACGTCGCCTCGCCGGACACCAGACCCGCGATGGTCGTTGGTTCGGCGGGAGTAACGCCAGCCTGGTCGCCCGCCGCAACCGTCTCGGTCGCAAAGATGGCCGCGAAGGGCGCCAGGTCGACGTTCGCCCAACGGAGCTCCGCCTCGCCAGCCAGGGGGGTCACCGCCCGACCGCGAGCGCGCAGCGACACGCTGGAGTCGGGCGATGGCAGCCAGTCGATGCTCGCCGTAAGACTCGGCGCGCGCAACGGTCCGTCCAGCTCCGCGCTGACCTCTGCCGAGCCACGCAACAGCTCGGGATCCAGCGCGTCGGGGAGCAGGTCGAGAAGCGCAGGAACCCTCGCCTCGAGCGCGTTGCGCAGCTGGGCGACATCGGGAGCTGTCACCTGGGCGACCACGCTCTCGAGGGTGGGCTGGGCCAGGGTGGCGCGCGAGGCGCTCCACACCGTGCCGGTCACGCGCCGCTCCCCCGGCAGCTCTGGGAGGAGGTCGAGCACCAGCTCCGCGGCGATCGCCTCCGGCCCCGCACCGGCGGGGGGCGAGGCTGAGGCCGCCCGCAGCATCAACCAGTGCTCGCCGCGCTGCTCCAGGTCGCCGCGGAGCGAGGCGCGCAGCGAGCCGAGACCGCCTGCCTCGGCGGCATCGACCAGCGTCCTGGCGTTTGCCACGACCTCTGCCTCGAGGTTGGCGATCGCGCCGGCGAGCTCGAGCTGCGAGAAGAGCTCGGCACCCAGAAACGGTCGCAGCACCTCAGCCGGCAAGCGATCGGCCCTCGCCTGAAGCTCGCCCTCGAGGCTCTCCCAGTCGAGCACACCGGCGGCGTCCACACCACCGTCCGTCAGCCGCAGCGTCGCCACCAGGAGCGGCGCGTCCGTGCCGCTCCACTGGAGATCCGCGCTGCCTCGCACCAGCCCCCGATCGTCCTGGGCCAGGTCCAGCTCGGCGGATGCATCGAGCTTGGAGCCCGCGGCGCCGAGTCGCTCGAACACGTCTCGTCCCAGCCAGGGCTCGAGCAGCTCTCCGGGCAGCTCGCTCGCGGCGAGCTGAACCCGCCCCCGCCAGCGACGCAGGTCCAGCTCGCCTTCGAGCCATGCGGTGCCGCTCGAGAGCTCGGGAACGATGCGGCCGAGATCTGCCGCGACGCGGCCCGCGACATGCCACGGGTCGCCCTCCTCCAGACCCAGCTCGGCCGAAGGTAGGTCGACCTCGATGCCCTCGCCGCGCACAGTCAGTCCCGAGATCCGCCAGGGACCGGCGAGCGCTCCCGACAGCTCCTCGACAGCCGCCGAGAGCTCCTGCCGCACGATCCGTTCGCCCTCGAGCTCGATCTCCCCCTCGATGGCCAGAGCGAGGGCGCCCGCGCGCAGGCTGCCCTCGACATCGAGCCCGCTGGCTCGCCAGGTGCCGATCCAGCCTGCGGCATCCGGCGGCAGCGGCGCTCCGTCGACCGAGGCACCGAGGATCGCGAGGCGGCGGACCTCGAAGACGACAGCGTCCTCGGACTCGGGTGTGGTTTCCGGCATCTCGGGCCAGGCCGCGAGATCGAGCCGCGGCTCGACCACGTCCAGCCGCTCGAGCAAGACCCTTCCCGCCAGGAGCGCCGAGACGTCGGCCACCACCACCTCGATCCGAGGGACCATCAGCACGTCGCGGCCAGTCTGGTCACGCAGCGCAAGCCCCTCGACCCTCAGCCGCCGCTGCAGCAGGCCGAGCTGCCAGTCGTCCACCGAGAGCTCGAGCGTGGTCGCCTCGCGCACCCGCTCGGCCACGGCGCCGAGGATCGCCGATCGCACTGGCGGCAGCTCGAGCGCGAGCCGCAGCAGGACCGGCAGCAGCACCAGCGCGAACACACAACCAGCCGCAGGTCGGAGCCAGCGGCGGCCGCGGCGCGGCTGGTCTTTGTGGATCGGCTCGCTCTTCATCGGTTCGATTCGCGCCCTCCGCACTCGGCTTCGAGCCTATCCGCTCGACGTTCTTCCGTGGAGTCGTATGCTAGGCGCGCGAGGAGAGTCTGCGGGTCTGCACGCCGTCTGGCCTGACCAGGGAGGGCGGAAACCTTGAGACGAATGACAGCCGTCGCGCTTCTTCTGGCGGCGAGCTCCCCATCGCTGCTGGCAGCCGCCAAGAACAACCCCAACGTCGCGGGCGACGCCAGCCGATATGGCAAGAAGTTCAGCAACGAGAACGTCAACGACGACCTGGCGCAGTGGAAGAGGGCAGGCGTGCCCGAGGCGATCATCCAGAGCGCCCTCGACTGCAAGGTGCAGTGACGAGAGCCGCGGAGAGCGGTACGGAGCGAGCGAGCGACGTCCTGCGACGCCGACCACCGCGCCGAGTTCTCTCCGAGCTGCACTGCCGACTTCGGACCGAAGGCGGATCCGCCGTAGCCAGCGGCGGCTCGGTCGCGCTCGGAACCTTCATCGGCTGCCTGCCGTTCTACGGCCTGCACCTGCTGCTGTGCGCAACCCTGGCTCCGCTCTTCCGGCTGAGCCGGCTCAAGGCCTACCTCGCCGCCCACGTCAACAACGTCTTCACCGCCCCCTTCCTGCTCTACCTCGAGCTGGGAGCCGGCCACTGGCTCTTCGAGGGCACCTGGCCCGAGCTCGAGGTCGCATCCCTGCGCGGGGGCGGCGCCTGGTCGTTGGGACGTGACCTGCTTGCTGGATCCGCCATGGTCGGCACCGGCCTCGGGGTTCTCCTCGGACTCGCCGCCTTCGGGGTGGCAAGCCGGCGAGCTCCGGCCCTGCGCGACGATCGGCTGCGCGAAGAGACGGCTGGCCTCTACCTCGGCTCGGGGATCTTCGCCTGGGAGTTCGTGCGCGGAAAGCTGCGGCACGATCCGGTCTACTTCGGCTTGCTGCAGAGCGGCGTGCTTCCCGAGGAGGGTCGGATCCTCGACCTCGGATGCGGGCGCGGCATCCTTCTCGGACTGCTCCACACCGCGAGCGTCCAAGATCGCGCGGCCGCCGAGCCGGGGGTCGGCAGGCGCGAGCTGGTTGGGCTCGACCAGCGATCCCGGTGGATCGCGCAGGGGCGAGCGGCGCTGGGAGCCGCGGCGCGTCTCGAGGTCGCTTCGCTGGAAGGCTACGGCCCTCTGCCACGCAGCCGCGCGATCATCCTCCTCGACGTGCTCCACTACATGTCGCGGTCTTCGCAGGAGGACCTCCTCGACCGCGTCGCGGTCGCGCTCGAGCCGGGTGGAGTGGTGGTGGTGCGCGAAGCAGACGCCGCACTCGGCTGGCGCCACGCCCTCACGGTCTGCGCCGAGCGGCTGTGCGCTCTCGGCCGCGGCGACTGGCGCCAACGCTTCCACTACCGATCCGGAACGGCCTGGGGCGAAGCTCTGGCGACGCGAGGCCTCGATGCGAGCCAGAGACCGATGCGCGAAGGGACGCCCTACTCGAACGCGCTGCTAGTGGGACGCAAGGCCGCCGTTCCCGAAGCACAGCTCAGGACTCAGGACCTCAGGCCTGATCCAGCGGCGTCGTGCCCCCGCTGAAGACGACGCGCGGGTTGCTCCACCGCGCCATCAGGCAACGCCAGGCCTGCCGAGGATGGCTCCAGTTCAAGAGCTGGTAGAGCCCCTTGATCAGCAGGAGCCGCCAGCCCGCACCGAGCTTGCGGAAGACATCCCCGGCCAACACCGAGGTGACCGCCTCCTGCACGCGGAATGGGTTGGCCGGCTGCAGCATGAGCTTGCGCATTCCGGGAGAGTTGAAGCGCTCGATGAACCACGAGAACGTCGCGATGCCGTGCCGGACGCTTCGTTCCATCTCCGCGAACTTCCGCTCGGCAGTGCGCTCGTCGCGCAGGAAGGCATCGACCGCCTCCGCACCGAGGACGCCGCTGTTCATGCCCAGATACACGCCGCTGGAGAAGATCGGGTCGACGAAGGCGTAGGCGTCACCGACCATGACCCAGCGGTCGCCGCGCATCCGAGTGGAACCATAGGAATAGTTTCCGGTCGCGCGCACCTCGGAGACCAGCCTGGCGTCACGCATGCGCTGGCGCATCTCGGGATGGCCGATCGCGATGGTCTGCATCAAGTACTCCTGCGGGGAGCACTTGCGGCGCTTCAGGTAGTCCGGGCGGCAAACGGCACCGACGCTCATGGTGCCGTCGCGCAACGGGATCATCCAGAACCACCCAAGCTCGAACCAGTAGACGCTGATGTTGCCCTCGTACTCGCCTCGGCGGCGCTCGACGTTCTCGAAGTGACCGAACATCGCGGCGCTGGCGTGGTGCCGGTTTCGAGTCTTGACGCCGAGCTTGTTGCCCAGCAAGGTGTCGCGGCCCGACGCGTCCACCAGAAAGCGCGTCTCCCAGGTCGTCGTCCGGCCCTCTTCGTCGACCGTTTGGACCCTGGGGTTCCGGCCCTGGGTCAGCTCCACTCCCGTCGCCTTCACCCCCTCCAGGGTGCGAGCGCCCTTGGCCGCGCTGTTCCGAAACAGGAGCTCGTCGAATTCCGAGCGCCGGACCTCGTAGGCGTAGGGATGGTTCTTGTCGAGGGCAAAACCGAAGTCGAATTGGTGGTGACCCGAAACCTCGAGGGTGGAGTTGAAGTCCGCCCCCGGTTTCTTGATGCCGATCCGGTCTACCTGCTCGAGCACACCCAGGCGCTCGAAGATCGGCAGGTTCATCGGCAACAGCGACTCGCCGATGTGGAACCGCGGGTGCCGTTCCTTGTCGATCTGGACCACCGACCAGCCTCTCTCGGCCAGCAAGGCGGAGATGGTCGACCCGGCCGGGCCGCCCCCGATCACGAACGCATCGCAGTCGGTGGCCGTCGAGACCTGCGCGGGCGGAGGCTGCTGCTCGGGCATGCCGCGCCATGCTATCCGCGGCAGGGGCAGTTACCGGGAGTAACGCCAAGATTCCACCAAGCTCTGCCGGCCTGGCGGCTCAGGGCGTCGGCCGCTCGCGGTTCCGGTGGCTCGGCTACCAGCCGGAGTAGCGGCTACTTGGCCGTCGTCTCGGGAACGGGGACCTGACCCGCGCGCTGGCGAGCACGCAGGATGGAGCACCATTCGCGGTGCTCGGCTATGGGCATACCGCACTCGACGCAGACGCGCACGCGCTCGACCGGCTTCTTGCTCCCGAACAGCTTCTTCAGCAGTGTCATCTGAGTCTCCGGTGTCGCGCGTGGCTCGACGTCTCTAGGACACCACCGCACGGACTGTTGAGAGTACGCCAGCCGGGGTGGGCCGGTTTCACCACGGGCTGCTATGCCCCAGTTCTAAGGACGCCCGAGTAGCCGCCCTGGTTACCGATCCTCGATGGCGGACGACAGATACCATGGCCTCCATGAGCACGCCCTTGCTCCAGAGAGTCACCCTCGAGGGGCGCCACGTACGCCTCGAGCCGCTCGATCGCCACCACGTCGATCCTCTCGCCGAGGTCGGCCTCGACCCTGAGATCTGGCTCTGGTCGCCCGAGCCCGTCCGCACCCGCGCCGACATACGCGCCTACGTCGAAGCGGCGCTCGACGGCCGCCGCCTGGGCACCATGCTGCCGTTTGCCACGGTGGTGCGTGACAGCGACACCGTGGTTGGCTCGACGCGCTTTGGCGCCATCGACCTGCACCACCGCCGCGTGGAGGTGGGCTGGACCTGGATCGCGCCGACCTGGCAGCGCACCGTGGTGAACACCGAGGCCAAGCTGCTGATGCTGGCGCACGCCTTCGAGGCCCTCGGTTGCCAGCGGGTGGAGCTCAAGACCGACGCCCTGAACGAGCGGTCGCGCAGCGCCATCACCCGGCTCGGGGCCATGCAGGAGGGCTTCTTCCGCAAGCACATGGTGACCACGAGCGGGCGCGTGCGCGACTCCGTGTACTTCTCGATCGTCGACGACGAATGGCCCCGGGTGCGTGCGCGGCTCGAGGCCAAGCTGGCCGAGCACGACGGGTAGCGCTTCTCCAACCTGACGCGGGTGCCGTCGCGCGTTCTGTTGCGCTCCACGGGTTTATCATCGGAGGGCAATGCTCCAGACACAGTTGGCTCGGCTCCTAGCAGCCCGTGGTGGAACCCCCGTGGGCTGCGTTGGGAGCGCCGTGGGGCCGGATGCTCATGCGGTGCGCGGGGAAGGTCCTTCGCCTGCAGCGACTCTACCGGCGGCTCGGCGTTGGCGCGTGAGCGGTGGCGATGCTGGGTCACACGCTTCGCGAGCGCAACACCGCAGACGGCCCCACGCCGCCCCCTACCAGAGCCGCGCAGCGGCGACGTCGGTGCAGGCAAGCTGCCCGGGGCAG